>NZ_JBLROB010000034.1:0-60399 GCF_047921475.1 Micromonospora sp. SL4-19 | reverse complement strand
CGGTGACACGACGGCCGGCATCGAGGTCAACGGACGAACCATCAGAAGTTCCTCATGGTGGGCGATCCCCCCAGCTGCTCAACGCGCCATCAGCACCGAGGAAACGACTGGCCGGCGCCGCTGACAGCTTGGAGGAATGCCCCGTCCCGTCTCGCGGGGTGTGTGTTCCCAAAGCGGTCATGTGTGTCCAGACTGGTCCTTGAGCGGCGCGTTCGTACTCGGTGATCAGCCGCCGAGGACCGGCCGGCGTCTGATCCGGTGCGGCCCCGCTCGCCACCCGTGTGTGCCAGCTCAGCCGGGTAGGCGTCGACCTCGGCCTCCAAGGGATGCGATCTTGGCGGGGATTGACCGACGTTCAGGCCAGCTCGCGGTCCAGCGCGGTGGGGGAGAGGGCATGTTGGACGACCATCGCCGCGGCACCGACGACACCCGCGTTCGCGCCGGCCTGTGAGGTGACGATGCGCAGGCGCTCGGTGGCCAGCGGCAGTGAGCGGCGGTAGATCGACTCCCGTACGCCTGCCAGCAGCATCTCGCCGGCCTGCGCGACCGCCCCGCCGATCACGATCAGCGATGGGTTGAACAGGCTGACGCAGGCGGCGAGCACTTCGCCGATGTCCCGGCCGGCCTGCCGTACGGCTTGGCCCGCGATCGGGCTGCCGGCCTGCACGAGGGCCACGACATCGGCGTTGCTCGTCGCGTCGAGGCCGGCGGCGCGGAGCTTCGCGGCGATGGCGGGGCCACTGGCTACGGCCTCCAGGCATCCGCTGTTGCCGCAGCGGCAGAGCACGTCGCCCGCGTGTGGGGCCAGGATGTGCCCGAGGTCGCCGGCGGCGCCGACGTCGCCTCGGTGCAGCTGGCCGTTGCTGATCAGGCCGGAGCCGATGCCGGTCGCAACCTTGACGAAGAGCATGTGCGCCTCGTCCGGGAAGCAGCGGACGTGCTCCCCGAGCGCCATCAGGTTGACCTCGTTGTCCACCAGAACCGGCACGGCGAAGTCGGCGGCGACCCGCGCGGGCACGTCGTATCCGTTCCAGCCGGGCATGATCGGCGGGTGGGTCGGTTTGCCGGTCGAGTGCTCGACCGGGCCGGGTAGCCCGATGCCGACGCCGGCGACGGGGGCGGTGGGGTCGTGGTTGGCGCGCATCCGTCGCCAGGTGCCGATGAGGAGGCTGAGCACCGCGTCGGGCCCGTCGCCGATGTCCAGGGCGAGCCTCTCGATGGCCAGGGGCTCACCGGTGAGGTCGGCGATGGCGACGGTGGCGTGGGTGGCCCCGACGTCGGCTGCCAGCACCGCCCGGGCGCGGGCATTGAACACGAACCTGCTCGCGGGTCGGCCGCCGGTGGCGGCGTCGTTGCCCCAGTCGGTCACCAGCCCGGCGTCCATGAGCGCGTCGAGGCGCAGGCGCACGGTCGATCGGGCCAGTCCGGTCTCGGTCGCCAGCTCGGCGCGGGTGCGCGCCTGCCCGTCGCGTAGCAGCCGGAGCAACTCCCCGGGCGATGTCGGGACGGCGCTTTGCCCATGGTTCATCCGTCAATTAAAGCGCCGGGTTGCGTCGGCTGACACCAGGGTTTGAGACGTTGGTCATCGCGCTTTGGTCGATCTAGTTACATCTTTTGATTGACGGCCGTCATAAGTGGACGCTACCGTCGTCGCATGTCTGTGACCGATGTCATAACGGCGTCCGGTGGCCTCGAATCCGAGCAGCAGACGCTACGCGTGGCAGTTGCCGGCGCAGGGTTCATGGGGCAGGTGCACGCGGAGGCGGCCCGGCGTGCCGGGGCGAAGGTCGTGGCCGCGGTGGCATCGCGCCCCGAGGGTGCGGCCGCTGCGGCTCGCGCGGTCGGCGCGGACCAGGGCTACCCGGACCTGGCGGCGCTGCTCGACGGCGCCGAGATCGACGTGCTGCATGTGTGCACGCCCAACGCGTCGCACGCCCCCGTCGTCGCCGCCGCGCTCGCCGCTGGCGTGCACATCATCTGCGAAAAGCCCCTCGCCACTGGCAGCGCCGAGGCCATGGCGCTGGTGGAAGCGGCCGGAAGTCGGGTGGCCGCGGTGCCCTTCGTCTACCGCTTCCACCCGATGGTGCGCGAGTTGCGTGCCCGGCTGGCCGCGGGTGAGGCGGGCGTCGTAGCCAGCGTGACCGGGGGCTACCTCCAGGACTGGTTGTCCCGGCCGTCCGACGACGACTGGCGGGTCGACGCCGCGCTCGGCGGACCGTCGCGGGCGTTCGCCGACATCGGCTCGCACTGGTGCGACCTGTTCGAGTTTGTGACGAGCGACCGGATCGCCCGTCTGTCCGCGCGCACCACGGTCGTGCACGAGCGCGCTGGCCGGACCGGGGAGCCCACCGAGGACCTGGCGGCTGTGCATTTCACCACGGTCGCCGGCATGGTGGGCACGCTGGTGGTGTCGCAGGTCGCCGCGGGCCGCAAGAACCGGCTGCACCTGGAGCTCTCCGGCACCGAGGCGAGCTTCGGCTTCGACCAGGAGGACCCGGAGCGGCTGTGGGTCGGGCGGCGCGAGGGCGGCCAGACGCTGCTGCGTGACCCCGGAACGCTGCACCCCTCCGCCGCGCGCTACGTCCGGCTGCCCGCCGGGCATGCGCAGGGCTACCAGGACTGCTTCGACGCGTTCGTCGCCGACACCTACCGGGCGGTGGGCGGCGAGGACGTGCCGGACGGCCTGCCCACGTTCGCGGACGGCCTGCGCGCCGTCCGGATCACCGACGCGGTGCTGGCCTCTGCGGCTGCGGACGGCGCGTGGACAGAGGTGCCGGCATGACGCCCGGCAGAGCGAGCGTGCGGCTGACCGGGATCACCAAGTCCTTTCTCGGCGTGCCGGTGCTGCGTGACGTGGACCTGGAGCTGCGGGGCGGCGAGGTGCACGCCGTGATGGGCGAGAACGGCGCGGGCAAGTCCACGCTGCTCAAGGTGCTGGCCGGGGTGCACCGGCCAGACGGCGGCACCATCGAGGTCGACGGCGTCGAGATGTCCTTCGCCAGCCCCAACGACGCGCAGCGGGCCGGCATCGCGATCATCCACCAGGAGTTCACCCTGCTGCCGCATCGCAGCGTCGCCGAGAACGTCTACCTCGGCCGCGAGCCCGTGCGGCGGATGCAGGTCGACCGGCGGCGCATGGTGGCCGACACCCGCGAGCTGCTGGAGTGGCTCGGCGAGGACGGGATCGATCCGTCCGACACCGTGTCTTCACTGTCGGTCGCCCAGCGGCAGGTCGTGGAAATCGTCAAGGCGCTGTCGACCGACGCTCGGGTGCTGGGCATGGACGAGCCGACCGCCGCGCTGGCCGATCACGAGGTCGAGCTGCTCTACGACCTGGTGCGCCGGCTGCGCGAGCGGGGCATCGCGATCCTTTACGTCTCTCACCGGATGCGCGAGGTGTTCGACCTCTCCGACCGGATCACCGTGCTCAAGGACGGCCGATTCGTCACCTGCGCCCCGACCGGCGAGCTGACCTCGGAGGACCTCGTCCGGCACATGGTGGGCCGCGACCTGGGCGAGTACTACCCGGACCGGGCGGTCCCCGACGACCTCGGGCCGGTCCGCCTCACGTTGCGCGGTGCCGGCAACGACCGCGTTCGCGACGTGAACCTCGAGGTGCGTGCCGGGGAGATTGTCGGGCTGGCCGGGCTGCAGGGGTCTGGCCGCTCCGCGGTCGCGCGCGCGGTGTTCGGTGTCGAGCCGTTCACCCGCGGTTCGTTGGAGGTGGACGGGGTGGCGCGGCGGGTGACCCGGCCGCGCACCGCCGTGCGTCTCGGGATCGCGTTGGTCACCGAGGATCGCAAGGGGGACGGGCTGGCGCTTCGCCAGTCCGTGCGGGACAACACGTTGCTGGTGCGCCGTGCCGCGCTGAGCGGCGGGCGTTCCCGCGTGAGGTCGGACGTGGCGGCATTGCTCGAACTGGTGACCGTGGTGGCGCGCGGCGAGCACCAGGAGGTGCGCTTCCTGTCCGGCGGTAACCAGCAGAAGGTCGTGCTTGCCAAGTGGCTGGCGGTCGAGCCGAGGGTGCTGGTGGTCGACGAGCCGACGCGCGGCATCGATGTCGGCGCGAAGCGGGCCGTGCACGAGCTGCTGCGCGACCTCGCGCGGCGCGGTGTGGCAGTGCTGATGATCTCCTCGGAGCTTCCCGAGCTGATCGGGATGAGCGACCGGATTCTCGTCATGCACAACGGTGCGCTGGCCGGCGAGCTGCCGGCCGGCGCGAGTGAGGGGGCTGTGATGGCGCTGGCCACCGGGCACGGGATCGGTGAGGCGGCGTGAGCACTCTTCAGGAACACACCTTACCGGTCGAGCAGAAGGCGACGCGGGCGGGCGTGCGGCTGCGGCTCACCCCGACGGTCATCGTCTACATCGCTCTCGTCGCTCTGCTTGTCGTCGGCAGCGTGCTCGTCGGGCTGCGGGGCGAGGTCCTGCTCGACCAGGGCGGCATCCTCAACATCTTCACCCGGGCCACCGCGCTCGGTCTGGTGGCAATAGGACAGACGATGGTGATCCTCACCGGATCCCTCGACCTGTCCGTCGCCTATCTGGTCGGCCTCACCTCGCTGATCGCGGCGGAGACGATGGCCGGGCGGGACGGCATGGTCGTGCCCGGCGTGCTGCTCGCGCTCGCCGTGGCCGCCGGCGTCGGCCTGGTCAACGGGCTGGTCATCACCGTCCTCAAGGCCAACGCGTTCATCGCCACGCTCGGCGTGGCGCTGATCCTGCGCGGCTATCTCGAGGACAACTACACCGGCCCGGCCGGCGACGTGCCGCGCGGCTTCCAGCACCTCGGTTACGACCGGATCGGCCCGATACCGGTCGCGGCGCTGCTCATGCTGGCCGCCGCCGCACTGTCCTGGTGGTATCTCTCGCGGACCCGCCCCGGCTACCACATGTATGCCGTTGGTGGCGACATCGAGGTGGCCCGGCTGTCCGGGGTGCCCACCCGCCGGACCATCGTCACCGCGCACGTGCTGTGCTCGGTCGCGGCCGGCCTCACTGGGATCTACCTCGCCAGCCGGCTCGGGTCAGGCGCTCCGTACGTCGGCACCGACGCCGGGTACGACCTGGAGTCGATCGCTGCTGTCGTGCTCGGCGGGACGCTACTCGCCGGTGGCAGGGGCGGTGTCGTCGGGACCATCGGCGGCGTCCTCATTCTCGCCACGCTGGACACGATCTTCGACGACCTCGAGGTCGACCCGTTCTTCAAGGACGTGGTGCGCGGTGTCGTACTCGTGACCGCGGTCGCGCTCTACGCCCGGCGCATGATGGCCAGCCGCGCTCGTGGGAGGTTGGCATGACCTGGCGTCCCCGCCTGGCCGAGGGCACCGCGCCGGTGCTCGTCGTCCTGTTCCTTCTGCTCGTCGGCCTCGCGATCGCCGGCCCGGCCTACGAGGAGCCGTCCGGCTACCTGGCGCTGCTCAAGCGTGCCGCACCCCTGATGATCCTCGCAATCGGGCAGTACTTCGTCATCGTCTCCGGTGGGTTCGACCTGTCGGTCGGCGCACTGGTGACCGCCGGGGTGGTCATTGCGGCCCGGCTGATCAACGGAAGCGAGTCCGCAACGGCGCGAGTGATCCTGCTCGTGCTCGGGTTCGGCCTGCTGGTCGGCCTGGTCAACGGGCTGGTCACGACGAAGCTCCTGGTGCCGTCGTTCATCGTCACGCTCGGCATGCTCCTCGTGCTCAACGGCGCGATCTTCCTGTGGACCGGTGGTGCCCCACGCGGCGCGCTGTCCGCCGGGTTCCGGACGTTCGGGCGCGGCGCCGTGGATGTCCCGGTGCTCGGAGAGGTCCCCTGGTCGGTGCTCATCCTGCTGGCGATTCTGGTGGCTGCGGCGCTGTTCATGCGCGGCGGCACCGGCCGCGCGCTGGTCGCGGTCGGCGACAACGAGGCCGCCGTGCGGCTGTCCGGCGGCCGGGTCGACCGGCTCCGGTTGCTCGCGTTCGTCCTGTCCGGACTGCTCGCCGCAGTCGCCGCGGTCCTGCTCGGCGGGTTCGCCGGCGTCTCGGCGCAGGTCGGCACCGGCCTGGAGTTCCGGGCGATCACCGCCGTCGTACTGGGCGGCGTACTCCTCGGCGGCGGGCGCGGGTCGGTGGTCGCGGCCGCTGCCGGCGCGCTGTCGCTGGAGGCCCTGTTCACGCTGCTGAACCTGCTCGGCGTGAGCGGCGCCCTCGAGTCGGCCGTGCAGGGCGTGATCATCATCGCCGCCGTCGCCTACGCCTCCCTCGGCGGCGGCGGCGCGCGGCAGCGGCTGCGGTGGTGGCCGAAACAGCGGGACGGCGCGCGACCCGCGCAACCCGCCTCCTCCTGAGGTCCCCGAGGTTAGTAAGGAGATCGACGATAGTGAACAAGAGATGGGCCCTGGTGGCCGTGGCGGGCGCGGTGGCGCTGGCCGGGTGTTCGAGCGACCTGCCCGACGACAAGGCCACGGCCGGTGGATCACCCAGTTCAGAAGCGAGCAAGTCGACGTTCTTCGACCAGTCTGAGTACACCCGCCAGTTGGCGTTCCGCAGCGCCAAGCCGGAAGGCCCGGACGGCAAGCCGTGGGAGCAGATGCTCGAGCCGGAACTGGTCGACACCGCGAAGTTCGCCAAGCCGGGCGGGAACTACACCCTCTGCTTCTCCAACGCCGCGGTGAACAACCCGTGGCGGCAGGTGGGCTTCAAGACCATGCAGCAGGAGGTGAAGCTGCACCCGGAGATCACCACGTTCACCGTGCTGGATGCGGAGGGCAAGGACGACAAGCAGATCAGCGACATCCAGTCGCTGGCCGGCAAGAAATGTGCCGCGATCATCATCTCGCCGAACACCACCGCCACGTTGACGCCGGCCGTCGAGCAGGCCTGCCAGACCGGCGTGCCGGTGATCGTGTTCGACCGGGGCGTCAACACCAAGTGCCCGGTGACCTTCGTCCACCCCATCGGCGGCTTCGCCTTCGGCGCGGACGGCGCGGAGTTCCTGAAGGAAAAGGTCAAGCCGGGCGGCAAGGTCCTCGCCCTGCGCATCCTGCCCGGCGTGGACGTGCTCGAACAGCGCTGGGCGGCCGCCAACGAGATCTTCGCCGGCAGTGGGCTCAAGGTGGTCGGGGTGGAGTTCACCGACGGCGACGCGGCGAAGACCAAGAGCATCGTGGCCGACTACATCCAGCGTGAGGGTCGGATCGACGGCGTGTGGATGGATGCCGGTGCGACCGCCGTCGCCGCGGTCGAGGCCTTCCAGGACGCCGGGGTCGACGTGCCCGCCATCGTCGGCGAGGACCAGCAGGACTTCCTGCGGATGTGGGTCGACGAGGGCCTGACCGCGGTTGCGCCGACCTATCCGACCTACCAGTGGCGCACGCCGATCATCGCCGCGCTGAAGATTCTCAAGGGCGAGCAGGTGCCGAAGGAGTGGGTGCTGCCGCAGCCGCGGATCAGCGGTGACAACGTCAAGGAGTACGTCAAGCAGGACATGCCGCCACTGCACTACGCGATGTGCGGCTGCGAGGGCATGCCGGGTTACCCAGGGCCGTGGCGGTGATCAGACATCCGCTCGGGGTCAACACCTGGGTGTGGGCCTCGCCGCTGACCGACGCGACCTTGGCCGCCCTCGCGGCCAAGGTCGCGGGGTGGGGCTTCGACGTGCTCGAGCTCCCGGTGGAGAACCCGGGCGACTGGGAGCCGAAGCGAGCAGCGCAGGTGCTCGCCGACCACGGTCTCGGCGCCACCGTGTGTCTCGTCATGCCACCAGGTCGTGAACTGGTCGCGGCGGACCCGGCCACCATCCGGTCCACCCAGGACTACCTGTACGCCGTGGTGGACGCCGCCGCGGCGGTCGGCTCACCGGTGATCGCTGGTCCGGCGTACGCCTCGGTCGGTCGGACCTGGCGGCTGTCACCGGCCGAGCGGGCTGCGGCGTACGCGCAGCTGCGGGAGTACCTTGCCCCCGTCGTCGAGTACGCGGGCGCGGCCGGCGTCGCGGTGGCCGTCGAGCCGCTCAACCGCTACGAGACGAGCCTGCTCAACACCATCGGCCAGACCCTCGAGGCGATCGGCGACCTGCCGCACTGCGGGGTCGCGCTCGACCTCTACCACCAGAACATCGAGGAGACGGACCTCCCGGCGGCGGTCCGCTCGGCCGCCGGCCGGGTGGCACACGTCCAGGTGTGCGCCAACGACCGCGGCACGCCCGGCGCCGACCACCTGGACTGGCCGGCGATTCTCGCCGCGATCGACGACGCCGGCTACGGCGGTCCGCTGTGCATCGAGTCGTTCACCGCGGAGAACGCGACGATCGCGACCGCCGCCTCCATCTGGCGTCCGCTCGCCGCGACCCAGGACGCGATCGCCGTGGACGGCCTGGCGTTCCTGCGGGCGGCGATGCCCTGACCGACAGCCAACTCCACGCCAGTCCGACGGCGCCGGCACGCCGCACGGTCATGACCACCCCAGTAGTTCCTCGTGTCCCAGGAGGTACCACATCTCATGAACGTGTCCCGGCGTCCCCGGTGGGGACGACTGCTCGCGATACCCGTCGTCGGCGCGCTCGCGCTGTCCATGATCAGCCCAGCGCCGGCGGTCGCCCACGAGGGCACGCACGGCCAAGCCCACGTGCTGATCTTCACCAAGACCACGCAGTTCCGGCATACCGAGGCGATCGAGCAGGGCGTTCCCGTGCTGCAGGCCGCCTTCGCCGACGCCGGGATCACCTCGCAGCACACCGAGGACTCATCGATCTTCAACGACGACGACCTCGCGCACTTCGACGCCCTGGTGATGTTCCAGGCTTCCGGCGATCCGTGGACCGCCGACCAGAAGGCGGCCATGGAGCGCTACATGAAGGCCGGCCACGGCATCGTCGCCATCCACAACGCGACCGACATGCGCGGCAACTACGCGTGGTGGGACAACATGATCGGCTCGCTGATGCCCGGCCACGCAGCCACCGGCACCAGCCCCGGCCTGCCGGGCACCGTCCGTGTCGAGGACCCGACCCACCCGTCGACCGCGCACCTGCCGCAGCGGTGGGAGCGCGCCGACGAGTGGTACAACTACGCGCTCAACGTCCGCGGCGACGCGCACGTGCTCGCCACGATGGACGAGACGACGTACAACCCGGGCGGCAACGCCATGGGCTACGACCACCCGATCTCGTGGTGCAAGCCGTACGACGGCGGCCGCGCCTGGATGACCGGCATGGGCCACTTCGGCGCGCACTACACCGGCGAGCCGGGGTTGGTGCAGCACATCGTCGGCGGCGTGAAGTGGGCGGCCGGCATGGTCAAGGGCGACTGCGGCGGCACGAAGTGGGACCAGTTCGAACGGGTCCCGCTCGACCAGAACACCAGCGCCCCGTTCGCCATGGACGTCGCGCCGGACGGCCGGGTCTTCTTCACCGAGTTGGTGCGCGGCCAGATCCGGGTGTACGACCCGCGGACGAAGACCACCTCCACCGCGATCACGATCCCGGTGTACTCCGGCGGTGAGGACGGCCTGCTCGGCATCGCGCTCGACCCGAAGTTCGCCCAGAACGGCTACCTCTACATCTACTACGCGCCGGCGAGCACGAACGACAGCGACCCGACGAACTTCTTCAGCCGCCTGTCCCGGCTCACCGTCGGGCCGGGCTCGCAGATCGACCGGGCCACGGAGAAGGTCCTGCTCGAGGTGCCGGCGCGTCGGCTCCCCGACGAGCCCGGTCACACCGGCGGCGGCCTCGCGTTCGGCCCGGACGGGAACCTCTACCTGAGCGTCGGCGACGACGTGAACCCGCACTCCGAGCCGTCCGGTGGTTACGCGCCGCTGTCCGAGCGGGACGGCACGTTCCACGACGCGCGCGCGACCTCGGCCAATACCAACGACCTGCGCGGCAAGCTGCTGCGGATCCGCCCCGAGGCGGACGGCACCTACTCCATCCCTGCGGGCAACATGTTCCCCCCGGGCACGGCAAAGACCCGGCCGGAGATCTACGCGATGGGCTTCCGCAACCCGTTCCGGTTCTCGATCGACCCGAAAACCGGCGCCGTCGGGCTGGCGGACTACTCGCCGGACAACAGCAACGACAACCCTGACCGCGGACCCGCCGGCATCTCCGAGTGGAACTACATCACCGAGCCCGGCTTCTACGGCTGGCCGCTGTGCATGGGCAACAACGAGCCGTTCCGGGACGTGGACTACCGGACGAACCCGGTGACGGTCGGGGCATACTTCGACTGCGCCCACCCGGTCAACGACTCCGTGCGCAACACCGGCCTGACCGAGCTGCCGCCGGCCAAGCCGGCCAAGATGTGGTACGGCTACAAGCGTTCCTCGGTGCCGTCGGTCATCCCGCAGGGTGGTGGCCTGGGCCCGATGGGCGGCCCGTTCTACGAGTACGACCCGAACCTGGAGTCGGACACCAAGTTCCCCGCCTACTACGACGGCAAGCCGTTCTTCTTCGAGTGGGCGCGGAACAAGATGTACTCGATCATCCCGAACGGGCAGGGTGGGGTCGAGAAGGTCAACCCGTTCCTGCCACAGCAGCAGTTCCTCGCCCCGATCGACTCCAAGTTCGGTCCCGAGGGGTCGATGTACGTGCTGGACTGGGGTGGCGGCTTCGGCCGCGACAACCCGAACTCGGGACTGTACCGGGTCGACTACATCTCCGGCTCGCGCTCGCCGACGGCGAAGATCAGCGCGTCGCCGGACTCCGGCCAGGCGCCGCTGCAGGTCCGCTTCGACGGCTCGGGCAGCACCGACCCTGAGAACGAGCAGCTGCGCTACGAGTGGGACTTCACCGGTGACGGCGCCGTCGACTCCACCGAGCTGAAGCCGAGCTTCACCTACACCGCGAACGGCGTCTACAACGCCCGCCTCACGGTGACCGACCCGGCCGGCAAGACCGGGACGGCGACGGTGCCGATCACGGTCGGCAACACCCGGCCGAAGGTGAAGTTCAACCTGCCGCCCAACGGCGCGTTCTTCGACTTCGGTGACGAGGTGAGCTGGGACCTGTCGGTCAGCGACGCCGAGGACACCCAGATCGACGACGCCGACGTGGTGATCCAGCCGGCGATGGGCCACGACGAGCACGCGCACCCGGCCGAACCGCTGCACGGGCGCACCGGCAAGGTGGTCGTCGACCTCGGCGGCGGGCACGGCGAGGACATGAATGTCTTCTACGCGATCGATGGCCGCTACACCGACTCCGGCGGCCCGGGTGGCATCCCGACCCTGACCGGATCGGACACCACCCTGATGTTCCCGAAACAGCGGGAGGCGGAGTTCTTCGACAACTCGTCGAACATGACGGTCGTCTCGTCGCGGGACATTGAGGGCCACGGGAGCGCCATCGCCGGCCAGAACGGCGCCTGGGCGTCGTACGACCCGGTCAACCTGCACAACGTCGACCGGCTGATCCTGCGCGCGTCGGCCGCCACTGCCAGCAGGATCGAGCTGCGACGGGGCGCCCCGAACGGTGAGCTGCTCGGCACTGCGCAGGTGCCGGCGACCAGCGGTGGCGGCTACGTGGACGTCCCGGTCGAGGTGTCCGACCCCGGCGAGACGTTCACCCTGTACGCGGTGTTCCCGGGCGCCGGCGAGCGGCGCCTGAACTTCATCGAGGCCGACGGCAAGGGCGTCTCGCCGACGAGCAAGCCGAAGGTCGCGGTGACCTCCCCGACGCCGGCCGACAAGCTGGAGCCGGGCAAGATCCAGCTGACCGCGGCCGCGAGCGACGCGGAGAACACGATCACCAAGGTCGAGTTCTTCGTTGACGGCACGTCGATCGGCATCGACACCACGGCGCCGTACACCATGACGTGGAACGCCTCCACGGAGAAGCGCTACCAGCTGACCGCGGTCGCGACCAACGACAAGGGCCACCGTACGAAGTCCCGCGTCGTGCAGGTCGAGGTCGGTGACCTCTACGGAGCCTGGCAGACCTACAGCAACACCACCGCCGCGTTCGACCGGCCGGACCAGGACACCTGGGTCGTCAACGCCCGCGGCGAGAACATGTGGCAGGGCACCGACCAGTACGGCTCGGTGTACCTGCCGGCGGCGGCCGGCAACACCTGGACCGCCACGGTGAAGATCGAGAGCCAGACGAACACGAACAACTCCGCCAAGGCCGGTCTGATCGTCCGCAACGACATCACCCAGCCCGGCAAGTCACCTGGGTACGCGGCGATGACGATGCGGGCGGGCCTCGGGTTCGAGTGGCTGCGCGACACCGACGGCAACGGCCAACTCGACGCCAGCACCGGCGCCAGCACGACGAGCTACCCGGCCTGGGTGCGGATCGTGCGGGACGGCGGGAAGTACTACGGGTACTGGAGCAAGGACGGGAAGTCGTTCACCCTGGTCGGCGACCCGGTGACGCTGCCCGGCGCGGCCAGCCCGCAGGACATCGGCCTCGCGGTCACCGCGCACAACGCGTCGGCCAGCAGCGAGGCGAAGTTCAGCGGCTTCACCCTGGTCGACAAGGCCATCCACCCGGCACCGCCGGAGACCGCTCCGGGCTGCGCGATCCGCGGTTCGGACAACTTCGACGGTGACACGCTGAACACCAACCGGTGGACCACGGTGCGGAACGCGCCGAACCTGCCGGTGCGGGTCACCAACGGCGGGCTGGCGCTGCCGGTCACCAACGGCGACATCAACGAGGCGAACACCGGGCCGATCAGCTACGCCGGCCAGCGCGCCAAGGTCGGCCCGTGGACGATCACCACGAAGGTGACCGTCCCCCACAACCGTGAGTGGCAGCATGCCGGTCTGCTCATGCACGGCACCGACAACGACTACGTCAAACTGGCGTTCACCCGCAACTCGTCGGGCGGTCGGATCATGGAGTTCCAGACCGAGGCCGGCGGGACGCGGACCTGGCACGCCAACGTGGGTCTGCCGGCCAACTTCCCGTCCACCGCGCACCTGCGACTGGTCAGCGACGGTCAGAAGCTGACCGCGGCGTACTCCGCCGACGGCCAGACCTGGACGGCGCTCGCCGGCTCCGCGAACGTCATCCCGAACGCGACCGTCGGCCCCATGGCCGCCGGAGACACCGGGACGGCACAGGTCAACGCCGTGTTCGATCACTTCACCATCACGCCGGACGGCACGGACGACGGTGTCCGCGCGCCCAGCGACGAATTCGACGGCAGCGCACTCGACGGCTGCCGGTGGAACTCGGTGGTGCGGTACGACTCGACCAAGGCCGCGGTGAGCGGCGGGGCGCTGCGCATCGAGACCCAGCCGGGCGACATCAACGGCACCAACAACTCCTCGCCGCGCAACTTCATCCTGCAGAAGATCCCCGCTGACGTCGCCGCCGGCGACTGGACGATCGAGACCAGGCTGACGCCGACGATGCTGCACAAGTGGCAGCTGGCCGGCTTCCTGGTCTACAACAACGACGACAACTACGTGAAGTTCGACGTCGTGGCCAACAACAACGCCGGAACCCCGACCGACCTGCGCGCCGAGCTCGTCTCGGAACGCAACGCACAGTTCGGCAACGGCGGAAACCGGTCGATCGACATCGCCGACTCGTCCGAGAGCGGCTGGTACTACCTGCGGCTGCGCCGGAGTGGGAACACCTACTCGGCCCAGATCAGCGACGGCGGGATCAACTGGACCTCGCTAGGCCAGCCGGTCACCAACGACGCCGCGATGACCTCGTTCGGTCTGATGGCGTTGGGCCCGGAGCAGGCGCAGCCGGTCACGGTCGGCTTCGACTACTTCCGGATTCTGGACACGACGGCGCCGAGCCTGACCGTGTCGGTCGACCCGGCGCAGCCGAACGGCAAGCGCGGTTGGTACACCTCGCCGGTGACGGTCACCGCCTCGGCGAGCGATGACCGCGGCGGCCCCGTCCGCATCGAGTTCGTCGACGGCGACGGCGACTGGTCCGAGTACGGCGAGCCGATCAAGGTGACCCAGGACGGTCGGTGGGAGCTACGGCTGCGGGCGATCGACGAGGCCGGCAACATCTCCGCGCTGAAAGCGGTGTCCCTGGCCGTCGACGGCACGGACCCGGTCGTGACCGTCGACGGCGTGGCGAACGGCGGCAAGTACGACCTCGGCAGGTCACTGCCGATCGCCGCCACGGCACAGGACGCCGCGTCGGGTGTCGACTCGGTGGCCCTCCGCCTGGACGGGGTGGCGATCGAGAGCGGCGCGGGTGTCGAGCCGACGGCCGGCGATCACAAGCTGACCGTCGTGGCGACCGACCTGGCCGGCAACGCCACGGAGGTGACGGTCGCCTTCGAGATCGTCGCCACCTACGACAACGCCCAGGCGTTGGTGCGGCGGTACCAGGCGGACCGTCTGATCAGCGAGGACCTCGCCGACCAGCTGTTCGGCCAGCTCCAGGCCGCCAAGAGTACGGCGGCGGCGGGCCGGCCGGAGCAGGCCAAGGCTGCTCTGGACCGGTTCGCGGCGGCGGCCAGCACCGCCACCAACAAGTCGGCCCGTACGCAGTTGCTCGCGGCCGGCGCCTACCTGAAGGCCCGACTGTGAGGAGATGACGGCGAGCCGGTGCCGGCCGGCTCCCCGACCGGTGCCGGAGCACGCCCCGCGTGCTCCGGCACGTGGTCTCCCTTCGCCCGCCGCGGCCATGGCCCAGCGGCACCACTCCTACGAACCGGAACCCCCAGCCGCGCACGGCGCGGCGCGACCGAAGGAGTACCCGTGGCACGATCATGGCGTCGTCTCCAGGCGGCCGTCCTGGCTACGGTGCTGGCCGTCCCCACCAGCTGGGCCGCGTTGGCCGGCCCGGCCGCTGCGGCAGGCCCCAGCACCGCGACGGCGGAGCCCGCCTTCCGGGCCCTCGTCTTCTCGAAGACCGCCGGCTTCCGGCACAGTTCCATCCCGAACGGCATCGCGGCGATCCAGAAACTGGGACAGGAGAACAACTTCGCCGTCGACAGCACCGAGGACTCGGCCCAGTTCACCGACGAGAACCTCGCCAGGTACGACGTCGTCGTCTGGCTGTCGACGACCGGCGACGTGCTCAACGCCGACCAGCAGGCGGCATTCGAACGCTACGTGCAGGCCGGCGGCGGTTACGCGGGTGTCCACGCCGCGGCCGACACCGAGTACGACTGGGCGTGGTACGGCAACCTCGTCGGGGCCTACTTCAACTCCCACCCCGCTGAACAAAACGCCACAGTCAAGGTGGAGGATCCGGCCCACCCGTCGACGAAGCAGCTGCCGCAGCGGTGGACGCGGTACGACGAGTGGTACAACTACCGCACCAACCCGCGCGGCAAGGTCCACGTCCTCACCTCAATGGACGAGCAGTCGTACAGCCCGGGGGCGGGGGCGATGGGCGCCGAGCACCCGATCACCTGGTGCCAGGATTACGACGGCGGCCGTTCGTGGTACACCGGCCTCGGCCACACCGAGGCCTCCTACACCGAGGCGGAGTTCCTCAAGCTGCTCCTCGGCGGCCTGCAGACGGCGGCCGGCACGGTCAAAGCGGACTGTTCGGCCACGCTGACCTCGAGCTTCGAGAAGATCACGCTCGACGACAACACGTCGAACCCGATGTCCCTCAATGTCGCGAACGACGGTCGGGTGTTCTACATCGACCGTCTCGGTGACATGAAGGTCATCAAGCCGGACACCCGGCAGACCGTGCAGTCCGGCCACCTCAACGTGTACACCGGCAACGAGAGCGGCCTGCTTGGCCTGGCCCTCGACCCGAAGTTCGACGAGAACAACTGGGTGTACCTCTTCTATTCGCCGAGCGGAGCGAATGTCGACCGGCTGAGCCGGTTCACCATGAGTGGCGACGCCCTCGACCTGACGACCGAGAAGAACATCCTGGACGTGCCCGTCCAGCGCGCCGAGTGCTGCCATCACGGCGGTGACCTGGTCTTCGACGGCGCCGGTAACCTGATCATCTCCACCGGCGACAACACCAACCCGTTCGCGTCGGACGGCTACGCCCCGATCGACGAGCGGGCCGGCCGGTCGTCCTGGGACGCGCAGCGCACGTCGGGCAACACCAACGACCTGCGCGGCAAGATCCTGCGCATCCGCCCGCAGACCGACGGCACGTACACCATCCCTGCGGGGAACCTCTTCGCGGCCGGAACCGACAAGACGAAGCCCGAGATCTACGCCATGGGCTTCCGCAACCCGTTCCGGATCGACGTCGACCCGGCCACGGGACGGGTGCTGGTCGCGGACTACGGACCGGACGCGGGTACGGCGAACCCGGATCGGGGCCCCGAGAACACCGTGGAGTGGAACGTCCTCAAGCAGGCCGGCAACTACGGCTGGCCGTACTGCATCGGCAACAACAAGCCGTACAAGGACTACGACTTCGCGACCGGCGTGTCCGGGCCGGCCTTCGACTGCACCGCGCCGGTCAACAGCTCGCCGAACAACACGGGCCTGACCAACCTGCCCGCGGCGATCGCCGCCGACGTGTACTACCACTACGCCGGAGACCCGGCATTCCCCGAGATCGGCGGGGGTGGGGCGCCCATGGCCGGCCCGGTCTACCACTACAACCCCGACCTGTCCTCCGAGCGCAAGTGGCCCGCGTACTTCGACGGGAAGGCGCTGTTCGGAGAGTGGAACTCGAACAAGATGTTCACCATGCAACTGGACAGTGACGGCAAGCTCGTCGACATCAACCAGATGCTGGTCGGGATGGGCTTCAAGCGGCCGATGGACCTGACCTTCGGTCCGGATGGGGCCATGTACCTGGTCGAGTGGGGTTCGGGCTTCGGCGGCGACAACGCCGACTCGGGCATCTACCGGATCGACTACCTCAAGGGCACCCGGTCACCGATCGCCCGGGCCTCGGCCACACCGATCTCGGGCCATGCACCGCTGACCGTGCAGTTCTCCAGCGACGGTACGCGCGACCCGGACGGGGGTGCGCTGACCTACGCCTGGGAGTTCGGTGACGGCGGCCAGTCCACCGCGGCGAACCCCGAGCACACTTACACCGCCAACGGTGACTACACCGCCAAGCTCACGGTGACCAACCCGAACGGCAAGACCGCGGTCGCCAACGTAAAGGTCACCGTGGGTAACACCGCGCCGACGGTGAAGATCAACCTGCCCCCGAACGGCGGGTTCTTCGAGTTCGGCGACCAGGTGAAGTACTCCCTCACCGTCACCGATCCGGAGGACGGTGAGATCGACTGTGCGCGGGTGACGGTGCAGTCCTCGCTGGGCCACGACGCGCACGCGCACCCCCTGGACCAGCAGAACGGCTGCGCGGGCACGATCCAGACCCTGGTCGACGGTGGTCACGGCGCCGACGCGAACCTGTTCTGGGTGATCGAGGCCACCTACACCGACATGGGCGGTCCCGGGGTCAGTGCCCTGACCGGGCGCGACACCGTCGTTCTCGCCCCCAAGCGCCAGCAGGCGGAGTATTTCAGCGCGACCGGCCGTGCCGCGGACGGCAAGGGCGGGGGCACGCCCGGTGTCCAGGTGGAGAACACCGGTGACACCCAGGGCGGATACCAGAACGTCGGCTTCATCGAGGACGGCGACTGGTTTGCCTTCGAGCCCGTGAACCTCACCAACGTGACCTCGCTCAATGTCCGGGCGGCTGCGGCCAGCGCCCAGGGCGGCACGGTCGAGGCGCGTTGGGGCGCGGACAACGGTCCGCTGCTCGGCTCGGTGGCAGTGCCGAACACGGGCGGTTGGCAGACCTATCAGGACTTCGCACTGCCGCTGTCCACCGTTCCGGCCGAGACCGGCACGCTCTACTTCGTGATCCGCCGCCCGGTCGGAAGTTCGGACGGCGGTGGACTGCTCAACGTGAACTGGGTTGACTACGTCGGCCGCGGCGTGACGGACAACCAGCGGCCGGTGGTCGACGTGACGGCGACGCCCACGTCCGGGACGGCTCCGCTGAGCGTCAGCTTCACGACGACGGCGACCGACCCTGATGGGGACGTGCCGCTCACCTACGCATGGGACTTCGGAGTGGCGGGTGTGCCGAAGCCCACCACGCAGAACGCCGCCTACACCTACACCGCGCCTGGCACCTACAAAGCGACGGTGACGGTGACGGACGCGCGCGGCGCGGCAACGTTGAAGTCCGTGAGCATCAAGGTGGACCCGGCCCTGAGCCTGTGCCTCGCCGGCCGTTCCGACGGCTTCACGGGTTCGGAACTGGACCGGAGCCGGTGGACCAAGGTGGTTCGGGAGAACCAGGACCTGCGGGTCAGCGACGGCAAGCTGATCATCCCGACCAGCAACACCGACATCTACGGCGCCGCCGTCAACACGACCCCGAACATCGTGCTGCAGCCGCTCCCGTCAGGTCCGTTCACCGCGACCGCGAAGCTGACCCTGCCGGCCAGGCGGGCGTACCAGCAGGCCGGATTGGTGATCTACGGTGACGACGACAACTACGCCAAGATGGTGCTCGAGGGGCGCAACACCAGCACGGACGATGCCAACGCGCGCATCTTCCAGTTCATCCGGGAGGAGAACGGCCAGCCGAACGAGGTCGCGGCGAGCAACACCGCCAACCTCGGCGCCAGCTACCCCGACACCGTCTACGTCCGCTTCACCAGTGACGGCAGCAACCTCAATGCTGCCTACTCCGCGGACGGCGTGACCTTCACCGCGATGGCGCAGACGAAGTCGCTGGCGGGCATGAACAACCCGCACATCGGCCTCATCTCGCTGTCCGGGACGGGCTCGCGTCCGGTGCTCGACGCGGCGTTCGACTGGTTCCACCTCACCCCGGATGACACGGTCACCCGTCCGAGCCCGAACGATGAGTTCGGCGGCAGCCAACTTGACGCGTGCCGGTGGGACGCGGTCGTCCGGCCGAACCCGTCCACGCACCGCGTCTCGGGCGGCAACCTCGAGATCGACACCGAGAACGGCGACATCTACGGAAGCTCCAACACCAGCCCGAAGAACTTCATCCTGCAGACCGCCCCGGACGGTGACTGGACCATCGAGACCAAGGTTGATGGCAGCGCCCTCAACGAGCGGTTCCAGCAGGCCGGACTGATCGTCTACCAGGACGACGACAACTACGTGAAGTTCGACTACATCACCGACAATCAGCCTGGCGAAGCCGTCGCCCGCCGGATCGAGCTGCGCAGTGAGGTCGGCGGCGTGGTGCAGCAACCGCAACCGGCCGCCAACAACCTTAGCGCCGGAGTGTGGTGGCTGCGGATCACCAGGGCGGGCAACACCTTCCGCGGCTACTACTCGAGCAACGGCACGACCTGGACCGAGCTCGGTACGGGCGTCCCGAACGGCGCCCTCGCCTCGGCCAAGGTGGGCCTGTTCGCCTTCGGTGCGGACCAGCAGGCATCCAAGACGGCGAAGTTCGACTACTTCCACCTCGCCGATCGGACTCCGCCGACCGTGACGGCCACCCTGGAGCCCGCCGTGGCGGACGGGAACAGCGGATGGTACGTCTCGTCGCCCATGGTCAAGATCACTGCGGTCGACCAGAAGGGCGGCTCCGGCATCGACAAGGTCGAGTACAAGCTGGACGATGCCGACTGGGCCGTGGCGACCGATGCGGTGGCCATCGAGGCCGATGGTGAGCACACCGTGCAGTACCGTGCGACCGACAAGGCCGGCAACACGTCGCCGGTCGGCACCATCACGGTCAAGCGGGACGCGACCGCGCCGGCGACGACGGCCACCCACGAGGCGGCCAACAACGCCGGCTGGCACCGCGGCGACATCGCGGTGACGTTGACGGCCACCGACACCACGTCGGGTGTCGCGGCGACGGAGTACCAGCTCGACAGCGGCGCGTGGACGGCCTACACCGGCCCGGTCATCGTCACCGGCGACGGGACGCACAAGCTGGCGTACCGGTCGACGGACAAGGCGGGCAACGTCGAGGCGGCGGCGGCGAAAACGTTCAAGATCGACAACACCGCCCCGTCGGTGAGCGTCAGCGGAATCGCCAACGGCCAGTCGTACGGTGACAGCGGTCAGCCGACCGTCGGCTGGACCGCCACCGACGCGGGTTCCGGGGTCGCCACCACCTCGGCAACCCTCGACGGCACCGCGATCGACGTCGGAACGCTGTCACTGTGGACGCTACCGCTCGGTGAGCACACGCTCGTCGTTACGGCTGTCGACTCCGCCGGGAACCGCACGACCGAGACGGTCCGCTTCCAGGTCACCACCTCGTACGACGACCTGAAGCAGCACATCAACCGGTTCAGGGGCGGGGGCACCATCTCCAAGGGGATAGCCACGGCGCTGCTGTCCCAGCTCGACGAGGCGAAGGCCGAGGAGGCGGCCGGAGACACCGCAGAGGCGAAGGCCGTACTCCAGCAGTTCAGGTCGTTCGCGACGAAGCAGGTGGCCGACAGCGCCACCCGAAAGGTCCTGGTGCGTGACGCCGAGGCCCTGATCGATCGACTGGGTAATTGATGTCGCAACGGAAGAACTCCGCTGTCCCCTCCCGCAAGCCGGGAGGGGCGGCGGGCCGTCGCCGGGTGGCGGGCGCACAGACCCGCCACCCGGCCCCGGCCGGCGCTCGATCCACGACGACCCGAATCATCGGGATCCTGGCGGTGTTCGCCCTCGGTGCCCTGGTGGCAGCCGCCGTCGCCGCGCTCGTCGCCCGTCCGGACCCGGTGCAGCGCAAGGTGGACGAGTTGCGCGCCGCTGACGCGGCGCGGGACGCCGTCCAGATCACCGAGCTGACCGCGACGGCCCGCTCGTCGGCGCAGCGGCTCAGCCCGGTGCTGGAGGGTCTGGCCACCGCTCTCCCGGTCAATCCCGACGAGGCCCCTGCGCTTGCCCCGGCCAGCACGGTGACGGGCTGGCGGGAGGTGGCGCAGCAGGTCGCCCGGGAGTACGACGATCCGCCGTCGGGCGCGACCGCGACGAACATCGCCCGGGAGAGCTTCGCGATGGCTCTCGACCAGTTGGTGACGGCCGTCGAGACGTACGACTCGGCGCTGCGCGCCGAGGGCGCCGGCCGGGCCCGGCTGCTCGACCTCGCGCGAGAGCAGCGGAATCTCGCGATTCGGGCGTGGGGCGTAGGGGCCACCCAACTTGACGTGCTCAACATCGATGCCGGCCACGGGCACGCCCACGTCTTCCTGCCGACGGAATCTGGCACCGGGGCATTCGGCGCCGACCCGGAGCCTGAGGGGAGCCATCAGCGATGACTGCATCCCGGAACCGAACCGCCGTGGCCAGGTCGGGACGTGCACTACTACTGGCTTGCGCGGCTGCCCTTGCACTCATCCTGCTGCCACCCGTCGGGGCGTTCGCCCATGGCGGCGGCATCCGACTGGAGGCCGCTGGCGACGGTGCGGGCGGAATCGATGTCGTGGTCACCTGGAAAAAGGACAAGCACCCGGTGGCGGAGAGCGTCGCGATGACTGCGGTCGCGGTCGGGCCCGCCGGGCAGAAGGTCGGCCCCACCCGAATCATGTCCGCCGCCGAAGGCGTCGGCTTCTACCACGCCGATCTTCAACTAGCCCCTGGGCATTGGAAGGTCACCGTCTCGGCCACCGAGCCCACCACGGCGAAGGCCACCTTTGAGGTGACGGTCAAGCAGCCGACAACGACCGCTGGCGACTCTCCGGCCCCGGTGGTGAGCGGTGAACCGGCCGGGAGGCAGAACAGCACCCAACCCGACGGGGTAGTACAGCAGGCTGCCCCGGATGCGGCTAAGGACACCCGGCATTGGGTTCCGCTGGTGGGAGCTGCCCTCGTTGTCCTCGCCGCGATTTTCGGCCTGGTGGTGGCGCGCCGCCGCCGCTCCGCGGGAGGACGGTGACGATGAACGCCGTGACCGGGCGAACCGGCGTGGCTGGTGGGGCGCGGGCGCCGGTGGCGACGACCGCAGCGCGGGACGGCTGTCATCAGGTCCGGCGTTGGGTGAGCGAGGGCAGGCAGGCGGTCTGGGCGCGAGGCGTCCGCAGCTCGGTGATGGATACAGCTATCGCGGGCTGCCAGAAGACCATCCGCGCAGCTCGCCAGGTCGCTCATCTTGATCTTCTAGTCCCTCGCTCGCGGAGTTGCCGGGGGAAGCCATGCCCGCTGAGCTACTCCTGGAGGTATCCGGTGGCGGGGTCGATCCCAGCGAGGAAGTTGCGGATGGCCTCCTCCATCTCAGGCAGGGACATTGCAGAGCCGTCAGCTCTGCTGAGTCCGAAGCCGTAGTGGTGCGGCCCGCTGAGCCAGTCGAAGTCGTACTCGCCAGGCTTCCCACGCTCACGAATGCGAAAGTCCTGCCCGTCGACCGTCATCATGATCGGGTCCACCGTGGCATAGCGGGGTTTCGCGTGCTCGGGCGCGAGGCCCGGCTCCGGTTCGGTTGACATGCCTGCTCCCTTCTCACCCACCCGTGAGTGCCACGTTCGGTGTTCACGAGGCCGGGTTGTAGGGCATCACCTCGGCTACCCGCACATCGTCGTCTACCTGCCCCGCCTGCCGGCGGCGGCTGCCGAAACCTCGCGGCCGGACCATGGTCTGCCCGCACTGCCAATACTCCAGGCGCCGTGACCTGGTCGCGGCCGCCATCATCGCCACCCGCACGCCGGGGCGGCGGACCCACCACCCCCACAGCCGTCGTGCTGCCGCAGGTGGTCACGCACCGTACACCTACCCGGTGCCGGCTCTCGGCCTACCGGGCGGGTTAGGGTGAGCGTGGCTGCGTGTGGGTCGTGCCTGGAGCGCGGATCAAGGTCGATCCAGTGGGTGCCACATTCCCACCCGTACGGGAACGCCGACAGATGCGTGGAGGAGCGGTTCGCTGGCCGGTGTCGGCAGTCCCGCTCCGGTTAGCAGGTCCTGGTCCAGGCGGAGCAACTCACCGCGGCGCAGCGGCCACTCAGGGTGTTCCGCCTCTGCGGCGGCAAGCCTGCCGGCTATGACCGTGAACAGCCGGTATCGGGCGGTGAGGAAGTGGGCCAGCTCGTCGTGCTCCGCCTCGCTCAGCTGCGGGCCCAGCCGCACGTCGGCGTCACATCGCAGCCGTCGAGGGCCCGGCCAGCGGCGGGCACAGCGATAGGCGACCTGGTCGCCGTCGATCCGTACCGCCATGTTCGACCAGTAATAGGGCAACCGATAGCCGGCCCGGGCCGCGAGGACCGCAGGTAGGCGGGCCGCATCCAAGGACAGGAACCAGATCCCGCGCCGGCCTCTCCGGTCCTGCACGTAGGTCCGCAGATTGGTCTCGGGGAAGCTCGACAACCACGGTACGGCAGGGAGCGCCGGGGTCCGTACCCCTTGCATGAGGAATGGCGTCAAGCCGACCCAGGCTGATCCGTCGAAGGTCTCCACC
The DNA here is from genome assembly GCF_047921475.1 of Micromonospora sp. SL4-19. Taxonomy (NCBI): domain Bacteria; kingdom Bacillati; phylum Actinomycetota; class Actinomycetes; order Micromonosporales; family Micromonosporaceae; genus Micromonospora; species Micromonospora sp. SL4-19. The sequence goes on along the minus strand of NZ_JBLROB010000034.1, from coordinate 37,170 downwards.
GTCAGGCCGGGTGGCAGCATCGGCTGCAGCATCGAGGGCGGGTAGCGCCAGTGGATGAAGGTAATCCAGCTCCACCGGTGATACATGGCCGGTCGTGCCACCGTCGGCGGCGGCGGAGCCCTCACCAGCCCTCCCTCCAGCCCTGAAGCATCCTGTCAGGGAGCGGCACCCGACGTTTGACTTGGGTCCTCGCCTTCGTGGTCCTCGCCTACTGGAAGTAAACCACCATATCGCCTGAATCTGGACCAGACGATCATCTGGCATGGCCGCCGTCGTCTGGACGGCTGAACCAGCACGCGGGCTGCGGCTTCCGCGTCTCCATGGTGCAGCTGTGGCCAGGTCCTGCTCGCTGAATCCTCGCCGCGAGAGCCGGAAGGGGCACCTTCGCGCCTGGCAACCTGTCCCGACCTGCTCGCACCCGGGGCGAGCGGGACCGGAGGCGACCGGCTAGGGTCCGACACGGCCTATTAGGTGCCGATGGGGTGTGGATTGCCGACATCGCACCGATAGGCCTGAACCCCTCCGCGTCGACGCGCGGGAACCTCGCACTTGGAGGAATGACCGTGACGGTTACGGAAGAGAACTGCCTCTCCCACTACGAGCGAATCGGTGGCGCCGCCTCCGTGAAGGCAGCCGATGACGTCGTCGCCGACGTCCGGGACGTTCTGGTGCAGGACCAGGTGGTCACGTCCGCCAAGCCGGAGGGCGTCTGAGCATGGACGCGGCACGGCTGAAGGAAAGCTGGTCCCTGGTTGCCGCGCATGGCGAGCAGGTGCCGATCTACTTCTATTCCACCCTGTTCCTGGCATATCCCGAGACCCGGCAGATGTTCCCGACGAACATGGCCGGCCAGCGGGACAAGCTGGTGACTGCGTTGGGGCACGTCGTCTCCCACGTGGACCAGCTCGACCGGCTCGTCGAGTTCCTGCAGCAGCTGGGCGCGGACCACCGCAAGTATGCGGTGCGCGCCGAGCATTACCCGGCGGTTGGTGAGGCGCTGCTCGCGACGCTGCGGCACTTTCTGCGGGATGCGTGGACCGACGAGCTCGCCAAGGACTGGGCTGACGCCTACGGGCTGATCGCGCAGGTCATGATCGAGGCCGCGGAGAAGGCCGAGGCGGTCGAACCCCCGTGGTGGGAGGCTGAGATCGTCAGCCATGAGCAGCGAACGTTCGATGTGGCGGTGCTGACGGTGCGGCCCGAGTACGAGTTGAGGTTCACGCCCGGCCAATCCATCGGCGTGGCCCACCCGGCGGTGCGGGCCTGGCGATACTACTCGCCGGCTAACGCCCCCCGCCGCGACGGCACCATCGAGCTGCACGTGCGGGTAGCGCCCGGCGGCGCCGTCTCCTCCCGGCTGGTCTACGGCTGCGCGGCCGGTGACCGCGTCTACCTGGCCGCCCCCGTGGGCGACCGGCTCACCCTCCGGCCGGCCGGTGCCAGCGACCTGCTGATCCTGGCCGGCGGTACCGGGTGGGCGCCGATGAAGGCCCTGCTCGAGCAGGTCGCGGCAGAAGACTCCCGGCGACAGGTCGCCCTGTATGTGGGGGCGCGGACCCGTCCCGAGTTCTACGACACCGACGCGATTGACAAGTTGGCCTCGTCCTGGCCCTGGCTGACCGTGACCTACGTCGTGGGCCTGGACTTCCAGCGCCCCGGCGACCTTGTGCATCCGGTGGACCGTGCGTTGGCCGACGGGGACTGGCGGTCCCGGCACGTGTACGTGTGCGGCTCCGACCAGATGGCGGCCAACTCGGTGGCGGCGTTGACCCAGGCGGGCTACCACGCCGGCCAACTACACCACGAAGGGTTCGGCGAGCACTGGTACGGGCCGACATGGCGACCAACCACCGCCCCTGACGAATCCGGAGGTGTCCGGTGAGCGTGACCCCGATCAGCAGGTACGACGGCGGGCAGGTCGCACCGAGTCCCCCGGTACGCATGACCGCCAACCGGGTACGCCGCTGGCAGTTCGACACCACCTCGTTCACCCGCCGGGGATACGAGCCAACGGACGTCGACCGGTTCCGGATCCAGGTAGCCGACGAACTGGACCAGCTCGCCACGCAGACGGCGAACCTGCAAGCGGAAAACGCGCGGCTCAATGATCACCTTGAGCTGCACCGGCACGGGGTCCCGCCGAGCACCGACACGGCGGCCAAGCCACCGGCGGCCGAGCAGGTCAACATGCTGTCCGCGGCGCAGCGGGAAGCCGAGCAGATCATCGCCCAGGCCCACGACCACGCCAGCCGATTCGCCGAGTACGCCCGCGCCCAGTACGAATCCCACGTACAGGCGGCGGTGGACAACGCCCGCCAGGAGGCCGAGCAAGCGGTGCGCGACGATCGGCACAACACCGGCGGCACCTTCAAAGACACGACAGCCGCCCAGGAAGCGTTGCGGATCGCCGGCGAAATGATGATCTCGCATCTCCAGTCCGCCGCCCGGCACCTCGACGGAGGCAGCGAGCAACTGGCCCGAACAATGAACCGAATGGTGACCCCAGGTGCAGGGACCGGGCATTCACGCAACGGGTCGACTAGGTCCTCATCCCACCGCAGCCAGCGCGGCGCGTGATCTACTGCGCCGGCGGTCCATGTAAGCGGATGGTGTGGCCGCGGCTTCCGCTCACGGGTGAGGCAAGCCATGCCAGGTAGTCACCGAGCATCCGTAACTGCTGCCGGGTGTGCTCGTCGTTGCCGAGCTCACGGGGGATGACCACGTGGTTGATGCGTGGACGCCCGCGGGTGGCCCGCCAGTGGCGCTGTATCAGATGCGCCAGGTCGCTGTTGGCCTCCCCGTCGCTGGAGCAGTTCAGGGCGGTGTAGCTGCCACTCAGGTCGACGAGGGGCAGGAAGGCGTCTATCACGGCGGCGTGCAACCGGACGATCGATTCGGGTCGGCTTCGGTGGCCGCCGTCGGGCTCGGGGCGTTGGGCCGGTGACGGCGGCACGGCGCACACGACCGCGGTGAGGTCGTCGATGGCGTTGCCGATTTGCAGGGCGACGTCGGCGGCGCCGGATGGCGTGCCGATGTCGCCGAGGAACCCCGCGAGTTCCGGCTGCAGGTCGGCGGGCAGACTGTTGCGGAGCCGGGTGAGGTTCTCGGGCCGTCTGGTGGGCACGAACACGCGGGCGCCTTGGGCGAGCATTGCCTCCACGACTGCCCGTCCGATGCGACCGGTCCCGCCGATGACGGCGACCGTGAGGTCGTCGAGTAGCGGCTCCTGGCTCCCGCTCATCGTCCTCCCTCCCGACGTCTTCCGGCGAACGCGGAGTCGATGGCTGCTCCACACTATCCGGGCTGGGACCCTCCGCGTGACGAAGTCGTCCGGGCGGCCCTTGCCGGGCGTCCCGACAGCCATCCGGCTCAGGGGTAGGTCCGAATCGTTGTCGTGAACAAGGTGTGACGCGAGCGGGCCGGCGCGATCTACTCGGCGATCGCCATGATCGGTCGCACTGCCCTCTGGCAGAGCGAGGCGATGATCGACATCATTGGAGTCGCGGTCATCCCCCAAGGGCGCCGGCGGATCGGCAGCGCCTGACCGTCAACACGGAGGGGTCCGACGCCTGGCGGCGTCCTGGCGACGAAGGAGATGCATGTGCTTATCGGCGTTGTCAACGAGACGAGGCGCGGGGAGACCCGGGTAGCCGCAACCCCCACAACCGTGGCCCAGCTGCTGAAGCTGGGTTATGAGGTGGTGGTGGAACCTGCCGCTGGGGAGTCGTCGAGCTTCCCGGACGAGGCCTACGCTCTCGCCGGCGCGTCACTGGGGAACCCGCTCACCGCGGACATCGTGTTCGGTGTGAACGCGCCGTCGATGGAGCAGCTTGACGCGCTCCGCCCGGGAGCGACGTGGGTCAGCCTGCTGGCCCCGGCGTCAACCCCCGAACTGGTAGCGGAGCTGGCGCGTCGTCCCATCACCGCGCTCGCGATGGATGCGGTACCGCGAATCTCCCGAGCCCAGTCGCTGGACGTGCTGTCCTCGATGGCGAACATCGCCGGGTACCGAGCCGTGGTGGAGGCAGCGCACGCCTTCGGTCGGTTCTTCACCGGTCAGGTGACCGCTGCCGGCAAGGTGCCACCGGCGAAGGTGCTGGTGGCGGGTGCGGGTGTCGCGGGCCTGGCGGCGATCGGCGCCGCCGGCAGCTTGGGCGCCGTCGTCCGCGCCACCGATCCGCGCCCAGAAGTGGCCGACCAGGTGCGTTCGCTGGGCGGGGAGTACCTCGCGGTGGAGGCGTCGGACGTGGAGGTCTCGGCGACCGGCTACGCCAAGGAGATGTCGGAGGACTACAACGCCCGGGCGGCTGCCCTGTATGCAGAGCAGTGCAAGGACGTGGACATCATCATCACCACGGCGTTGATCCCGGGGAAGCCGGCACCCCTGCTCCTCACCAAGGAGATGGTGGCGAGCATGAAGCCGGGGAGCGTCATCGTCGACATGGCGGCGTCGAACGGCGGGAACGTGGAGGGCACGATCCCCGGTGAGGTCGCCGCCACCGAGAACGGCGTGACGATTCTGGGCTACACCGACCTCGCCGGTCGGCTGCCCACCCAGGCGTCGCAGCTGTACGGCACCAACCTCGTCAACCTGATGAAGCTGCTCACGCCCGGCAAGGACGGCCAGCTCGTGCTCGACTTCGACGACGTGGTGCAACGGTCGATAACCGTGGTCCGGGACGGTGAACTCACCTGGCCGCCACCGCCCGTGCAGGTCTCGGCGACACCAGCAGCCGCTGCCGTAGCACCCGCGGCGAAGAAGTCGGCGGAGTCGCCGGCGAAGCGGCCCGTGCCGGTGTCCCGCCGCTTTGCGATGGCGACGGCCATCGGGGCAATGCTGTTCCTGGTCGCTGCTCTGGCCCCGGCGGCGCTGCTGGGTCACCTGACGGTGTTCGCATTGGCGATCGTGATCGGCTACTACGTGATCGGTCACGTGCACCACGCGCTGCACACACCGCTGATGTCGGTGACCAACGCGATCTCGGGGATCATCGTGGTCGGCGCGTTGCTGCAAATCGGTCATGGTGAGACGTCGAACCGGATCCTGATCACCGGGCTGTCCTGCGCCGCGATCCTGCTGGCCAGCATCAACATCTTCGGCGGCTTCGCGGTGACCCGCCGCATGCTCACGATGTTCTCCCGCAGCTGAAGCCGCACCCGAGTCCTGGAGCTTCTACGACATGACTATCGAGACCGCGGCTCAGTCCGCGTACATCGTGGCCGCGCTGTTGTTCATCCTGGCGCTGGCCGGCCTGTCCAAGCACGAGACCGCCAAGGCGGGCAACGCCTTGGGCATGGCCGGCATGGCGCTGGCCCTGGTCGCCACCATCGCGCTGGCCGCCGAACACGGCATCGGCGGCACCGGCGCGAGCCTGCTCGTCGGGGCCACCCTGATCGGTGCCGTCATCGGCCTGGATCGGGCGAGGCGGGTGGAGATGACCGGCATGCCCGAGCTGATCGCGCTGTTGCACTCCTTTGTCGGCCTCGCTGCCGTGCTCGTGGGCTGGAACGGCTACCTCCAGGTCGAGGGCGACCTCGACGGCGCCGAGGCCGGCGCGCTTCGGGCCGGGGAGATGCTGGGGATCCACCATGCCGAGGTCTTCATCGGCGTCTTCATCGGCGCGGTCACCTTCACCGGATCGGTTGTCGCGTTTGGGAAGCTGTCGGCACGGATGAAGTCCGCCCCGCTGATGCTGCCCGGCAAGAACGCGCTCAACGTCGGCGCCCTGGCCGCGTTCGCGTTGCTCACCGTCTGGTTCGTCCTGGACCCGCAGGTCTGGCTGCTCGTCGTGGTCACCGCGATCGCGCTGGCACTGGGCTGGCACCTGGTCGCCTCCATCGGCGGCGGTGATATGCCGGTGGTGGTGTCCATGCTGAACAGCTACTCCGGCTGGGCTGCCGCCGCGTCCGGATTCCTGCTGGAGAACAACCTGCTCATCATCACCGGCGCGCTGGTGGGCTCATCCGGTGCCTACCTCTCCTACATCATGTGCCGCGCGATGAACCGATCCTTCCTGTCCGTCATCGCCGGCGGCTTCGGTATCGAGAGCACCGCCGCTCCAGGGGAGGCGGCGCAGGGCGAGCACCGCGAGGTGACCGCCGAGCAGGTCGCCGAGATCCTCGCGGAGGCGGACTCGGTCATCATTACCCCCGGCTACGGCATGGCGGTCGCCCAGGCGCAGCACGGCGTCGCCGAGCTCACCCGCACACTCCGCGAGCGGGGCGTCAAGGTCCGCTTCGGCATCCACCCAGTGGCGGGACGGCTTCCTGGCCACATGAACGTCCTGCTGGCCGAGGCGAAGGTCCCCTACGACATCGTCCTGGAAATGGACGAGATCAACGACGACTTCGCGCAGACCTCCGTCGTCCTGGTCATCGGTGCCAACGACACCGTCAACCCTGCTGCCACCGAAGATCCCAACAGCCCCATCGCCGGGATGCCCGTCCTGAGCGTCTGGGCGGCCAGCCAGGTCGTGGTGTTCAAGCGCTCGATGGCCACAGGCTACGCCGGTGTCCCGAACCCGCTCTTCTATCGGGACAACACCTCGATGCTGTTCGGGGATGCCAAGCAGCGCGTCGAAGACATCCTCGCGGCGCTCACGACGCGCAGCGCGACCGTCTCGACACTGACAGCCGCCAGCTAGGCCAGCTGTGAGCGTGACGCAATTTCCCGTCAGGTCAAGTTGCACGGTTCATGCGGCGGCCGCGCAGGATCGGCCGCCCGACCCGGCGGGGGGTAGTCGAGTTCCAGGATCTGGCGCATCTTCGTCGTGAACGCGGGGGTCCGTGCTGGCCTTCACCGCTTCGTGGCTTGCCACGGCACCCCGCATTCGCGCATCGCGGCGTTGGGCTTCTTGCTGGCGGCTTTCTCGCGGTCGTAGCAAGACCCGGCTGGTCGGGTGGGAAGGGTCCGACCATACTGTCCCGACATGGACCTGGACGAGTATCAGCGCGGCGCCCTCCGTACTGCCGCTCCGCGTGACAAGAGGAACGAGCTGCTCCATCTGGTGCTCGGGCTGGTCGGCGAATCGGGCGAGATCGCCGAGAAGTTCAAGAAGTGGGTTCGAGACCTCGACAGCGACGAGTCGCGGATCGACCGGGCCGACATCGCCAAGGAGCTCGGTGACGTGCTCTGGTACGTGGCGGTGCTCGCCGACTACCTTGATCTGTCGCTGGACGACATCGCGGCGGCCAACCTGGCCAAGTTGGCCAGCCGCCAGGGCCGTGGCGTGCTGGGTGGCAGCGGCGACAACCGCTGAGCCACCGCTGGTAGTAGGTGGGCGCGCTGACCAGGCCCAGCGGGATACAGCCGTATGCCGCTGGGCCCGGGTGGGCTCAGCCGAGCTCGGAGACGGCTCGCGCGGCCTCGTCGATCGCAGCGTGGGTGTATCCGAGCGCCTGCGCGTCCGAGTTGGCGATCGTGATGTTGCCGAGCGGGACGCGGGCTCTCGCGAACGGCTGGTTCTGGAGCGGCTCGAAGATCGCCGGGTCGGCAATCGAGTTGTACTCGTAGGCGTAGCCGTGGGACCACCGGTTTACCGTGATCGCGCGGATGTCGCGCTTGGCGACAAACCCGCTGCTCCCGAGCGCCCGTTGGAGCAGGTCGCGGATGTCCCGCTCGAAGTCGGCGAAGGACACCTGAAGTAGCTGGCGGCGTCCCGCTTTGTGCTGCTCCCTCGTGATCCGTAGCCCGGGTTGGTTTGGCGTCTTCGAGAAGTTCACGACGATCGGCTGATTGGGGTCACGGGCGGACTGGTACCCGCCCTGGTGGGTCGGGGTGACGAGACCGCAGCTGTCCCAGAAGTGCCCGTAGGGGGTGATCCGGGAGACCCCGGCGCGAGTCCAGGCCTTCCAGTTTCCGATGGCCGCCCGGGCGTAGACGAGCGGCACCTTGGTGCCGTAGCGCATGGCCGCGACCTGGTCGGCCGGCAGTCCCTCGACGATGTAGGAGGAGACGCTGTTCCAGCACGCCATGACGACGTGCCGAGCGCTGACCTCGTACGCCTGCTTGCCGTTGACGTAGGTCACGTCGACGTCGCCGGAGGCGCCGTTGCGGTGGCGCACGCGGGTTGCCATCGAGTCCAGGCGGATCCGGACCGCGTTGCCTGGCTGGTCGAGTTGCGCGTAGTTGGCGTGCGCGGTGATGATGCTCGACATCGTCTGGCCCGGCGGGAAGACCCGGGGGACGAGACGCGAGACGAGGAGCCGTGAGACGGTCGCGCCGCCGTCGGGGAAGTAGTAGAGCTCCTCGTCCGTCGTCGTCAGCGACATCGCGGGGGTCCGTCCGATCCCAGGGTACGGTTCGGGCGTGAGCCCCAGGCCGCCGAAGCCGGGGTAGCCGACACCCCAGCAGTCGCCGGCCGGAACCGCCTCGATTCCCACTCCCCAGAGGCCGTGCGGCCGCTTCTGGTAGTAGACGAGGGCCTCGTCGCCGACGCCGATGTATTGCTGGAGGTACTCCTTGTACGTCATCCGCGCGAGGTGCTGCTTCTTCTCCGCGTCGGTCATCCCCGCCAGGTAGTCGACGTCGGCGTTCTCGACCTTGAGGATGTCGGCCCGGGCCCGCTCCGACAGGGGCAGGTGGGAGACGAGCGAGGCGATCGGCTCGCCGGGGGCGCGGCGGAGGAAGGTGTCGGCGCCGAAATGCTCCTCGGGGAAGAAGTACCCCTGCGTCAGCCCCGTGCGCCCATAGAACCCGGTGTCAACGCCCTCGGCGAGCTCGGCGAAGTCAATCCCGAGGTCGTCCATCAGGCCGCGCGAGGCCGGGTTCCACGTGTCCGGGCTGTCGAGGTTCACCATCCCGCCGTTGCTCAGCAGCATCCGACCGTCGACCGTGAACTCGTTGCGGTGCTGGTGGCCGCCGAAGTCGCCAAGCGCCTCGAGGACGAGGATCCGCGCGTTCGGGCCGTGAGCCTTGCGGTAGAAGTGGGCTGCCGCGAGACCGCTGACGCCGCCCCCGACGACGACGAGGTCGTAGACCTCACGGAGGCGACGCGGTCGGCCGAGGTCGGCACCCCCGAAGGTCGCGCCGTGGCCGGCGGCACGGGCAGCGTCGGTCTGGCCGACCAGCCCGGTCTGGGCGGGAGGCGTGGATCGGGGCAGGGGTGTGGCGGGCTCGCGCGACGACGCGTGCGCGGTGCCGGGTATCGCGGTCAGGGCGGCAGCACCCGCCGCGATGAGCGCGCCGTTGAGCAGGTCCCGGCGGCGGATGACGGTGTTCATCCCCAGCTCTTCGTCGGACAGCTTTGCCATGTGAGCTCCTTTCGCGAGAGAGGGCGACACGCACGTTAGTGATGCACATCACTTTCGTCAACGGAAGACGTTGCCTTAAGTGGATTCCACTGAGGCGATCGCCGTGGCTGAGCCGAGCCGGCAACGAAATCCGTAGGTACGGCATGGGCGGGGCCCTTGGCGTCCCTGCCTGGATCGCGTTCGTCGTCGGCGACCGTCGCGCGGACCGGCAGCAGTGCGGCCGGCTGCCGTCCACGTCGGACCGAGAGACTCAAGAGTCCCTCAATTTCGCCGCCTAACGTGCGGCCAGGTGCGGTGACCGGCCTAGGTTCAGCTCACATCGATGGAACACGGCATGCCTCCGCGAGAGGAGCACGATGGCACCCACGCCGCCCACCGACGCTGAACTGAATGTCTTGATTCGGGCTCGGCTGGCCACTCTCGGTATCGATCTTGACCAACTTCCGCCCGGCAACACCCCCGACCCGGAGACCGGCGCGCCCGGCCGGGACTCCGTCCTCGCCTCGCTGCGCTCATTCCTTCGGGGCACCGTGTCGGCGCTGGCCGCCTACCAGTTGCCCGCCAGCGGCGCCACGGATCCCGATGCGGGGAAGGCTTTGTCGCAGCAACGCGTGCCGATCCTGTACCCCTCGAACAGCACGGAATGGCGGAAGGCATGAGCGTCGAACCACTTGACCGTTCGGTCGACCGCCGGGCATTCCTGGCCCGCGCTGCCGCGCTGGCCGTCGCCTCTGCCGCGGGCGCAACCGTCGCCGCGCCCTCCATGGCGATGGCGAGCAACGCCCTGTTGGCCAGCCCGGGAGCGGGGAACAGGAACCGGGCGCTGGACCGGCCCAACGCCTACACCAAGCCCCGCCCGGAGGCGGTCGCGGATCCGACCGAGCTGACCATCGCCGAGGCGGCCTGGCTCATCCGTGCCAACAAAATCACCGCCGAGCAGCTGGTCGAGGCATACCTGGCGCGGATCTCCGCGTACGACGGCATCTACCAGGCCTTCAACCTGGTGCTCGCCGACGCGGCCCTGGCGGCGGCACGCGATGCCGTGCGCGGGGCTCGGCATGGCGCGCTTCACGGCATCCCTGTGGTGATCAAGGACAACTACTACACCGAAGGCGTCCGCACCACCGCGAACTCCTTCCTGTTCAAGGACTTCGTGCCGCCGTACGACGCGACCGCCGTGGCCCGGCTCAGGGCCAGCGGCGCGATCGTCCTCGGCAAGACGCAGATGGGCCCGCTGGCCACCACCCGCGCCACCACCCCGGCCGGCGTGATCACCACGGTGAATGCCTGGACGCCGACCAACCGCAACACCGACCCTGGCGGGTCTTCCACGGGCACCGCTACCGCGGTGGCCGGTCGCATGGCCGCCTCTGGCATCGGCACCCAGACCGGTGGCTCGATCACCGCCCCGTCGAACGCCCAGAACCTGACCGGGCTCAAGCCGACCATGGGCCGTGTCTCGGCGGCCGGCATCATCCCGCTCACCTACACCCGCGATCACCCCGGCCCACTTGCTCGCGATGCCAAGGACGCCGCCATCATGCTGACGGCGATGGCCGGCGAGGACCCGGCGGACCCGCGCAGTCAGGGTCTGCCCGACGTACCCGACCTCATCGACGCGGCCACTCCGGTGTACGAAAGGAACCGGGTCAAGCTGCGCTGGAACACCAGAATCGGCGTGTTGCCGGGCTTCACCAACGGCACCTCGGCCACCGCGCTGGCCCGCCAGGCGTGCCTGGCCCAGCTTGCCGCGATCCCCGGCGTCACGCTCGTGGACGTGCCCCTGCCCGACGAGTGGAGCCAGCTCACCGGCAGCACGTTCAACAATGTCCGCTTGACTGAGCGCAGCGAGCCGTTCATGCCGTACCTGCGTGCCGACCTGCGCGGTTTCGGCGTGTCGGTGACCAGCTGGCTGCAAGGAGCGTTGCTGGGTGGCAACGAGTTCCTCACCGGTCAGCGGGCCAAACTGCTGCTGATGGAACGGGTGCTCAACGACCTGTTCGACGCGTGCGATGTGGTGGTGCAGACCGACCCGGTGCCCTTCGACATCCTGGGCCTGCCGGAGATCGCCTTCCCGATCGGGTTCACCGCCGCCAGAGTGCCGATCGGCACCATCCTCGGCGGACTGCCGTACGCCGAGGACCGGCTGTTGTCGGTGGTGGCCGCCTACCAGGCGACGACGGACTGGCATCTGCGGCGGCCCGCCGACCCGCCCGCCCCTGCCACGGCACGCTCGCAGGCCCCGGCCGAGGTGCCCCGGTTGACGGCCGAGCAGGTCGCTGAACTCACCCAGTAGCCCGCACGGAGGGCGGGAGGCGCTCCCGCCCTCCGTGTTGCATCGGTAGATCGCGAAGCGGAAATCTGCGCTCCGGTCGCGGGGAAAACCTCAACCGCAATTTTCCCGCGCCATTTCACCTACCGTCCTGCGTTCAAATGCCTCCCTGCCTGAAAGGCGAATTGCGGCGAGACCGCAGCGGGGCAGGCGAGGTTCTCGTGCGCTGCCCCGCTGCTGGCCTGGGTGTTGGCGCCGCAGGCAGTTCGACCTGGGCTCGGCGATCTCAGCAGGGCTCAAGATTTGCTCAAGTGCGGCGACGAGCGTTCCTAAAATTGATCGAAGTCTGTTGAATCGATCTCATCCGATCCGGCGCGGCCGCCCCTGTCGGTCTCTTTCCGTCGTGCAATGTGCTGTGAAGGAGTGCCAGGTGAAACGAAGACTGTCGCGGACGGCGTTGCCGGTCGCCTGTGTACTGGCGTTGATCGGTACGCCGGTGCTGACGTCGGGAACCGTCGCCAGCGCGGGCAGACCCGTACCGAGGCCGGAGTCGGTGATCGGCTGGGTGCCCTGCGCCGACTACAAGTTGGCCACGTACGAGCAGATCGCCGACTACTACCGCGCGCTGGACAAGGCCAGCGACCGGATGAAGCTGGTCGAGATCGGCAAGACCAGCGAGGGCCGGCCGCAACTGATGGCCATCGTCTCCTCAGAGAAGAACCTCAAGGACAAGGACCTCGAGCACTACCGGAAGACCTCGGTACGGCTGTCCCAGGGCGACGCGCTCCCCGCGTCGGAGGCGCGTGAGCTGGCGAAGAACGGCAAGGCCATAGCCTGGGTCGACTTCGGCATCCACTCCACCGAGGTGGCCAGTCATCAGACCGCCCCGCAGTTCGCCTACGACCTGCTGACCAGCGAGACGCCCGAGGCGCGCGCGATCCGGGACAACGTCATCACCCTGCTCGTGCCGAACATCAACCCGGACGGCGGTACCAAGGTCGCCGAGTGGTATCGGCAGAACCTCGGCGGCCCCTACCAGGACGCCGGCTATCCGGAGCTGTACCAGAAGTACGCCGGGCACGACAACAACCGTGACTGGTACATGTTCAACCTGCAGGAGACCCAGAACGTCGGGCGTCAACTGTTCCACGAGTGGATCCCGCAGGTCATGCACAACGTCCACCAGACGGCCGTCTTCCCGGCGCGGATCAGCATCCCGCCGTACGAGGACCCGCTGAACCCGAACATCCACCCCCAGGTGGTCCGCGGCGTCAACCTCGTCGGCGACGCGATGGGGCAGCGATTGGAGCGGGAGGACAAGGGCGGCGCGCTGGCGCGCCAGTCGTACGACATCTGGTGGAACGGCGGTGCGCGGACCGCGCCGTACTACCACAACCAGATCGGCATCCTGACCGAGACGGCGCACGCCTCGGCGACGCCCAGGGTGTACGACCCGGCGACGTTCCCGAAGACCTTCGCGGACGGCACCTCGACCAGCGAGCCGTCGGTGTTCTACCCCAGCCCGTGGAAGGGCGGTGAGTGGCACCTCTCGCAGAGCTGCGACTACATCAAGACGGCCTCGTGGGCGATGCTGCGGGTGGTCAGCGACGACCGGGAGTCCCTGCTCTACGGGGCGTCGCAGATGGCCCGGGACGGGGCGCGGGACGGTGCCGGCACGACCTACGTGATTCCGGCCGACCAGGCGGACTTCCCGACCGCTACGAAGCTGGTGGACAAGCTGCGGTGGAACAACATCCGGGTCGAGCAGGCGGTGAGCTCGTTCACCGTAGGCAACCGCACCTACCCGGCCGGCAGCTACCTTGTCCGTGAGGCACAGCCCTACCGGGCGGCGGTCCTGGACCTGCTCAACGCGCAGAAGTACCCGGACCGTCGGCTCTACCCCGGCGGCCCGCTGGAGCCGCCGTACGACATCACCGGTTACACCCTGTCGTTCCAGATGGGCGTCACCGTCGACAAGCTCGACCAGCCGGTCCCGGCCACCACCCGCCAGGTCGACCGGCCGACCGTGCCGGCCGGGGTGGTGGCGGGCGCACCGAAGTACGCGTACGCCCTCGACGCCCGCGTCAACGACAGCTCGGCCGCCGTGAACTCGCTGCTCGCGGCGGGGGAGAAGGTCTCCCGGAGCAGCGGCGAGGTGACCACCCGCACCGGCAAACTGCCGGCCGGGACCTTCCTGGTCACGCCCGCGGCGGGCACCGACGAGCGGGTGACGTCGCTCGCCACCCGGCTCGGGCTCAGCATCGCGGCGGTGGACGTGAAACCGGCGAAGGTGACCGCGCTCGCCGCGCCCCGGATCGGCCTGTACGACGGGTTCAACAACTACGACGAGGGTTGGACCCGGCTGATCCTCGACCAGTTCGGCTTCCGGTACGAGAAGCTGACGAACGCGGCGGTTCGGGCCGGCGACCTGCGGGCGAAGTTCGACACGATCGTGCTGCCCGACGCCACCTACACCTCGATGCGCAACGGCCGGGCGTCGGGTTCGCTGCCGCCGGAGTACACCGGCGGGATGACCGACGCGGGGGTGGCCAACCTTAAGGCGTTCGTCGAGGCGGGCGGCACGGTCGTGACGCTGAACAAGGCGGCCCAGCTGCCGATCAGGGCGTTCGGCGTGCCGGTCAAGGACGTCACCGAAGGGGTGGCCGACACCCGGTACAACATCCCCGGCTCGGTGCTGAACCTCAACGTCGACCCCACCGACCCGGTCGGTGCAGGCTTCGGCTCGACCGCGTCCGCGTTCGTCGCCAACGGCCCGGCGTTCGAGGTCGCCGAGGGCGCCCAGGGCGTCACCGTGGCGGCCACCTGGCCGAAGACGAACCTGCTGAAGAGCGGTTTCCTGCTCGGTGACGACGTCATCGGCGGGAAGGCGGCCGTGGTGACGGCGAAGGTGGGCGACGGGAACGTGGTGATGATCGGCTTCAAGCCGCAGCACCGGGCCCAGTCGCACGGCACCTACCGCCTGCTGTTCAACGCGATGTACCTCGGGGGCCAGGGCTGACCTGACCTCGATCGTGGTGGCCGGGCGCGTGAAGCGCTCGGCCACCACGGTGCCGGCGGCCCGTGAGATGCGCCGCTACCGACCGTACGCGTGAGTTCGCCGTGGGACGGACACCGCGTAGACGAGTAGGGCGCCGTCGGCCCCGGCGGGTAGGGGTCAGCGCCCAGCGCGGCGAGCGCCCGGCCGGGCCCGGGCGGAGAAGGCCGCCGCACCGGATCGCGCCGGTGCGGATCGTGTCGAGGTGGTCGGTGCCGGCTTGCCGCCGTGTCGGCCACGGCCGCCGTGGGCGGGGGCGGGCTGCGCCTCGTGCTGTGGGCCGGCGGACCGCGGCACGGGCTGGGGGACCAGCATCCGTTCCCCCGGGGCGAGTTCGCGTAGCAGGGCGTCGCCCGGGCGCAGCCGGGTCGTGGTCGCCGTGATGCCCGCCTTGCGGGTCAATTCCCGCACCTCGGGCACCTGCCCGTCGGTCATCAGCGTGACGACGGTCCCGGCCGCGCCGGCCCGGGCGGTACGGCCCGAGCGGTGCAGGTACGCCTTGTGCTCCACCGGCGGGTCGGCGTGCACGACGAGGGCCACATCGTCAACGTGGATGCCCCGGGCGGCGATGTCGGTGGCGACCAGCGTCTGCGCCTCCCCGTCGGAGAACGCCCGCAGGTTCCTGGTGCGCGCGGCCTGGGCCAGGTTGCCATGCAGTTCGACGGCGGTCACACCGGCCGCGACCAACCGGCGGGCGAGGGTTTTCGCGCCCCGTTTGGTACGCGTGAACACCACGGTGCGGCCCGGCGCGGCGGTCAGCTCGACCAGCACGGCGAACCGGTCGTCGGCGTGGACGTGCAGGACGTGGTGCGCCATCGCGGCGACCGGCGACAACGTCGAGTCGACGCTGTGCACGACCGGATCGGTGAGGAACCGCCGCACCAGGACATCGACGCCGGCGTCCAGGGTGGCGGAGAACAGCAGACGCTGCCCGTCGCGCGGGGTCTGCTCCAACAGCCGCCGTACGGTGGGCAGGAAGCCGAGGTCGGCCATGTGGTCGGCCTCGTCGAGCACGGTGATCTCGACGGCGTCCAGGAGCGCGTGGCCGGCCTCGATGTGGTCGGCGAGCCGGCCCGGGCAGGCCACCAGGACGTCGACCCCGGCGCGCAGCCCGGCGATCTGAGGTCGGGCGCCGACGCCACCGAAGATGGTCATCGTGCGCAGCGACAGCGCCTGCGCCAGCGGCGCCATCACGCTGTCGATCTGGGTGGCCAGCTCACGAGTGGGTACGAGGATCAGCGCCCGAGGGCGCCCGGCCCGCCGTGGCGTGGCGGTGGCGGCCAGGCGGGTCAGCACCGCCAGGACGAAGGCATAGGTCTTACCCGAACCGGTGCGGCCCCGGCCGAGCACGTCCCGCCCGGCGAGCGCGTCGGGCAGTGTCGCGGCCTGGATGGGGAACGGCCGCTCCACCCCGGTAGCCGCCAGCACGCGGTTCAACGCGTCGGGCACGCCGAGGTCGGCGAAGGTGAGGGAGTTGGACGAGGTGGTCTGCGGGCGGCGTGCCGCCATGAAGGCTCCGAACGTCGAAGGGACGTCCCGCCCGGCGCTGACCGCTTCGGCCGCGGCGCGTGGCGTGGGACATCGAACCCGGCCGCCGCGCTCGGCGGACCGTGCTGTCAGTCTACTCGAACCCGCTCCCGGATCCCGCTGCCAGCTGACAGACGGTGAATGAGCACCGGCGCCGGCAGATCAGGGCGCCATGACCTGCCACCGGCTCTGTCCGTCCATCCATGCCCGGGCCAGGATCTCCGCCGACTGTCGGCCCGGGCACTGGTGGATCTTCGACCGGCCGGCGTCGCCGCCAGCTCGGGCCTCAACCTCCCACGACTCGCCGTCGGTGCGGATGTACACGTCGCGACGTCCTCGCACGGTGCGGTTGCCGTTCCACCAGTGACGCTCGGTTTTCACCCCCCGACCGTATAGCACCAGGTCCGAGTACGGAACATCGGCGATCTTGGTAAGGGCTGACCGGGGGTGCCGATCCCGCCATTCCGGGCCGGCCGTCGCGCAGCATCGTCTCCCTGCGGCGCGACCATGTCCGGCCTCATGGTGTGCATCACCGGCGACGCTGGCCGGGGGATCCGCGGCGCCAGACCGGCGCAAGCCGCCGCAAAAGGCGTAAAATCAGACCCCCTAGGGGGCGTGGTTGCTCTTGTGGGTCGGCCCGGCCGAGCGTGGCCAGGCGCACAGCGGACCTCGGGCGGCAGCGCCCGCCCGACGCGGAGCCCTTTTCTGACGGTGATCTGTCGGAAGACCACGTCATGCCGGGGCTCCGCGCCGGGAACTTGGTTCAGGACGACCGTGGCCTTGGCAGGCCGATCACTGTTCCTTCGCGGCGGGAGTCGGCGCCGCCGTACTGCTTGCCGGTCCTCGGATCGACCACTACTGCCTGCACCGAACCGATGTCGGCGCCGGTGCTGACCGTGTAGCCGAGCGCACGCAGACCGTCAACGGTGGCCTGCGGGAATCCGTTCTCGAGCGAGACCGAACTTGCCGCGCTGGTCACCGACACGCGAGGCGCGTCGATCGCTTCCTGGATCGTCATCTTGTGGTCGATGAGATTGAGCGCGACGTTGAACACCGAGTTGATGATCGTGGAGCCCCCCGGCGAGCCAAAGGCAACCAGCGGCTTGCCGTCGGGCGTGAGGATCAGGGTCGGCGTCATGCTGCTGCGCGGCCGCTTGCCCGGCTGCACATCATTGAACCCGGGCCCGCCGGTGTAGGGGTTGACCGTCGGCGTCAGGTTGAAGTCGGTCAACTCGTTGTTGAGCAGGAAGCCGAAGTTGCGCGGCGAGGCATTGTTGTCCCGGTAGCCGGCGAACACGCCGATGCCGTGCGACGACTCGATCGTGTTGGTGTAGGACACCAAGTTGCCCCATTTATCCACAACCGAGAAGTGTGTGGTCGTCTCGCCGGGCCCGGTGACCGGTTCGGCCGTCGGGATCAACGTGCCGGCTTCTACGTCCGGGTCCTGGAACGGACGCGGGTCTCCCGGCGACGGGTTCGGCGTGATCCGCGCGCCCGGCACGATCGCGGCCCCGCGGAGCGCGACGTAGCCCGGGTGCAGCAGTCCCCGGCTCGGCTCCGACACGAAGTCGCTGTCGCCCATCCAGATCGACCGGTCCGCGAACGCGACCCGCATCGCATCGGCCATCACGTTCACCGTCTTCGTGGAACCAAAGCCGAAGCCCTGGCTTTCATCCCCGATCGGAAGGCGCTCGAGCATCTTCAGCATCTGGGTCACGGTCAGGCCGCCTGACGACGGTGACGACATCGCCCGGATCTTGTAGCCGCGATACGTGCTCTCCACGGGTGTGCGCAGCGTCGCCTGGTAGTTCTCCAGGTCGGCGAAGGTCATGCTGCCGCCCTTGCCGTTCGGCGCCTGTGGGCGGTTGAACTTCTGGCCCTCGACGATGCCCTTGGCGATGTCGCAGCCCTTCTCCGGCATGTACCGGTAGAAGCAGTCGGCGCCGTTGGTGGCGATCAGGCGGAAGGTTTCGGCAAGGGGCTTGTTCTGCACCAGCGAGCCGATCGCCGGAGGTACGCCGCCTGGGCAGAAGAACGCTTCGGCCTCCGGCGAGTTCCGCGCGCGGCTGCTGCAGCTGGCTTCCGAATAGCGGAAAGTGGCGGCGAAGCCGTCGTCGGCGAGCTTGATGGCCGGCTGCAGGGTGCGAGCGAGCGACAGCTTGCCGTAGCGCTCCAGCGCCATTTCGGTGCCGCGCACCATCCCCGGCACGCCGACGGCCACGCCCTGCAGCGAAGAGTTCGGCACGCCCACGAACATGTCGGGTGTCGCACCGGCCGGCGCACGCTCACGGGAGTCGACGGCGACCGTCTCGCCGGTCTCCGCCAGGTGGATCATCATGAAGCCGCCGCCGCCGACGCCGGCCGATTGCGGCTCCACCACGTTCAGCGCGTAGGCGATCGCCACCGCTGCGTCCACCGCGTTGCCACCGTCTTCAAGGATCTGCGCGCCGGCTTCGGCGGCGTAGGGGTTGGCCACCGCCACGACGCCCTGACGGAACGCCTTGCCGGACCACGGCGGCGGGTTGCCCTGCGCGTGCGGCGGCAGGGACACGGTGGACTGGATGCCAAGCGACGGATCCTTGCTGCCCGCATCGGCGATTGCCATCGAGCCAGGGCTTGTGCCCACCAGCAGACCTGCCAGCAGGACGCAGCCGAGGGCTCTTCGAGAGTGAGTCATGTCCTTCCCTTCATTGGCGAACGTTTGGTTCGGGGTCACTGACCGGCCTGCTGTTCGGCGTCGCGGATCACGCGCAATGCGCCTTCGACGGCGTGCCGCGCCTACTCGGTTGAGAGGCTTGCGCCCCGCTGGAAGGCCATCAACTGGCTGATGAACGCACGAAGCTGATTCCTTCCCGCATCGACGTTGCGTCGGCTGAACTGCGCGCTCGCGGCATCGAGCTTCGCGTTCAGCGATTGCACGTTCCCCGCATTGACCGGCAGCTCACCGACGAGCCCCGCCAGCACCGCAACACCTTCCGGCGGTGTTGGATGGGCGAGAGTCACCCGGACGGCGTACGCGGCAGGCGAACCAGGTGAGCCGGGAGATCACGGCATCACCTCGGGCCAACCCGCCTTGCTGAAGTGGTGGGCGCCGAACGAATCCCACCGTGCACCGTCGACGCGCCGCCGGCATGCGCCTCCGACGCGGCCTGGTCCGTGCACTGCCATCTGAGCACTGTCCCTTCCGAATAGGTCGACCTCATGCTCGTTTCGCGCCACGGCGGGCTGTCGGGGTTCGACGTTGCCTATCGATCGGACTGAGCCCCCTGCGGGGTCCAAGGTGTATGAGCTGGATCGGTCGGATGTGTGAGGAGGCCGGGTTGGGGTGAGCGTATGCACATTCATTGTCATTGAGCGATCGCGTGAACCGGACTTGAGCATCTCTTGAGGAGCCGCGACGGATCCATGCGGACGGCCAGCCCGGTCACGACGGTCGATGCGGAGTTGGCGCGGAATCGGCCGCGCGGCCCGGCCGCAAGGCGCGAGCTTGGGCGGCCACCGGGTGACGGCCGGTCGAGGCGGGGCGAGGGCGGCACTGTGCCGGCCGATGTCCCGTGGAACATCGTTGAGGGCCTCGTCGATGTCGGCGAGATGGTCGCACACGTTCGCCTCTGCTGGGCCTCGGCATCGATGATCCAGCAGGACGTCTGTGCGGCACCGGACAGATGCTCAACGTTGCCAGAAGGTAGTTCGAGACATGGACGGTGACCGAAGCCGGTGGTCTACATCAAGGGCGCGCGATGCCGTCTGGTGGTCTCGTCGGCCGGCAAGCAGACTGATTCTGCATCCGCTGCACCGACGCGCGCTCACCAGCGACCCAACCGGAGGCGGCTGATTCCGAGCAGCGCCACCCTGGCCGTTCCGATTCCCGCTGGCAACAGCATGACCAGCAGCAGGTTCTCAGCCAGCTTGCCGTCCTCGGGTGTCCAGGCGTTGGCCATGATGACGAAGCCGCAGAGGAGTACTGCGGTCACCGCCGCCAGGACGCTGAACTCCACCTTGCGGGCAGAACGGGGCGCTGATCCGCGTCGCTCCGGCCGTGGTATCTGATCCGGGCGTCGTTGCGGCATCGGCACGGTCAGGCTGTCCGGCACGCCCTGGTCGAGTAAGGCCAGGGCAGTGTCGTCAGCGCCCGCCGCAGCGGCGCGAGATCAGGATAGTGATCAACGAGGTCGTAGCTCGGCAACCCGAGAAGTGAAGAGATCTTGGGGAACGGCATGCGGGAGAGCAAAGGAGCTGGGCAACAGACACGTTGTACCCGCTGACCTGAAAACCCAGCCAGGGGAGAGGGCCGCCGCCGGCAACACTTGCCGAAGACTTGGACGCGACTAGCACCCGAGCCACCCGCCGTGACCACCGGCGCAAGCCGGCGGTAACTGCCGGACAAGTCGCCTGGGCGAATCTGAGGGCGCGACCCCGGACGGACCGGGCGCATCGTGCGAGAGGTAGAAGAGTGAAGCAGTCGATTCGCATCCTGCTC
Source organism: Micromonospora sp. SL4-19 (assembly GCF_047921475.1). Taxonomy (NCBI): domain Bacteria; kingdom Bacillati; phylum Actinomycetota; class Actinomycetes; order Micromonosporales; family Micromonosporaceae; genus Micromonospora; species Micromonospora sp. SL4-19. The sequence goes on along the minus strand of NZ_JBLROB010000034.1, from coordinate 16,584 downwards.
GTGGCGCTGATGGCGGCCGGAGGGCTGGTCCTGGCGGCGAGTGCCGCCAGCGCCGGCGACCCGTCCCAGTGGGGCGCCAGCGCCGGCGACCCGTCTCAGTGGGGCGCCTGGGCCGGCGCCGGCAGAGTCGTTCTCCGGTAACGTCGACCGGAAGGTACGGCCACCGAGCCTGCCTCGGCGGCCGTACCTGACCACGGTGCGCGACGGCCTCCCGGGACCTGGCGGCCAGGGCGTTCTCGCGCGGCGTCCAATGTCGCCTGCACCGACTGTGACGTCAGGCAGCGCTGGTCGGGGTGGTGGTGGGCATGTCAGATGGTGATGACGACCTTCGCCCGCGCGTGTTCACCTTCGAGGTACCGGATGGCCTGGGGCACCTCGTGGAGCGGATACGTCCGGTCGATGACCGGGGTGAGGCGGCCGGCCTCGGCGTGGACGCGGAGCGTGTCGAGGTGTTGCCGGCTGGGCGCCGCGGTGAGTGTGACGATGCGGTGTCGAACGAAGGGTGCCAGCAGCCGCCCGCGCGTGATGAGCCAGATCGGTCCGATGAGACTGCCGCCGCGGTACACGCCGCCGCCGGAGAGCACCAGCGTCCCGGCCGGGGTCAGCGCCCGCCGGAGCGCGCTGAGGGTGCGGTTGCCGACCAGGTCGAACACGACGTCGTGGCGGCGGGCGTCGTGGGTGAAGTCGTCGCGGGTGTAGTCAACGACGTCGTCGGCGCCGAGGGAGCGGACCAGGTCGGCGTTGCGGGTGCTGCACACCCCGGTCACGGTCGCGCCGAGCGCCTTGGCCAGTTGGACGGCCAGGGTGCCGACGCCGCCGGAGGCGCCGTTGATGAGGACGCGGTGGCCGGGCTCGACCTGCCCGACGTCGCACAGTCCCATGAGCGCGGTGACCCCGGCCAGCGGCAGGGCGGCCGCCTGCTGCGGCGTCAGGTTCGCCGGCTTCGGCGCGACAAGGGTCTCGGGCACGCATACGTACTCGGCGAACGCGCCGTTGGCGTCGCCGAGGTCGCCGAAGACGGTGTCGCCCGGGCGCACCTGCCGAACGTGGGTGCCAACGGCCTCAACCCGGCCGGCGAAGTCGCGGCCACGTATGCGCGCTCGGGGCCTTGATCGGCCCATCGCCAACCGTGCCATCCGTGGATCGCCACGCATGGCATGCCAGTCGTACGCGTTGAGCGCGGCGGCCTCGACCCGTACGAGCACCTCGTCGGCGGCGGGCACCGGTGCGTCGACTTCCGCGAGCGTGAGGGTCTCCGGCGGGCCGTATCGGTCTTGGACGATCGCTCTCATTTCGCCTCCCTCAGGTGTACGGCGTACACCTATGGAAACAGGGTAGGTGTACGCCGTACACCTGTCAACGCGGTTATGGTTTCCACCGTCGCCGGAAGACGAGGACCGAGATGGTTGAGCAGGCTGATCCGCTGCGCCGGACGCCCCTGAGCAGGGACCGGATCCTGCGCGCCGCCGTCGCGCTCGCCGACGAGGCCGGGATCGAATCCCTCAGCATGCGCAACCTCGCCCAGGATCTGGGCGTCGTGCCGATGGCCCTCTACAAGCACGTGGCCAACAAGGACGAACTGCTCGATGGCATGATCGACGTGGTCGTCGGCGAGATCGATCCGCTGGTGCCAGACACCGACTGGAAGCACACGGTCCGCGAGCGCATCCTCTCGGCGCGGCAGGTGCTGCAACGCCATCCCTGGGCGCCGCTCGCGATCGAGTCGCGGAACATGGCGACGCCGGCCATCCTCGCCTACCTCGACTCGATGGTCGGGGCGTTCCGGGCCGGCGGGTTCTCCGCCGACCTCGCCCACCACGTGATGCACGCGATGGGCAGCCGGATTCTGGGCTTCAGCCAGGAGTTGTTCGACGCCTCCCGGCGCGCTGGCCGGTCCGGCACGACCAACCCAGACCCGCCGGCGGGGCTACCACCGGAGGCTGCGGCCCGGTTCCCGCACCTCGCGGCGATCGCCACGGCGGCGTCGCACGACGACGCGTCGGTCGTGGGGCAGGGCTGCGACGACCAGTTCGAGTTCGAGTTCGCGCTGGACCTGCTGCTGGACGGCATCGAACGGCTGCACCAGCAAGGCTGGACGTCGTCGCGCCGACCACGGTGAGACGATCTTCGTGTCATCGGTAACCGGGTGGGGGCCGTAGGTCCTACGGGTTCGGGCGGAAGGTCCCGAGCGCCGCCCTGGGATTCGGGGATAACCTCGCCTCACATTCATTGGGCTGGTCCGGTTGGCCGGCGTGACGGATGGACGCGGATGATCGGAATCGCAGGCGGTGTCGGGCGACGGGTTGCCCGGCCGAGCGGCTTGCCGCATCGGACCTGCCCGATGCGTCGGGACGATCCATGATGACCGGCGGGCGCGGACGGTGGTCGGCGGGCAGTCGTTCGATGTGGCTGGGCACGCTGCCGCTGCTGGTGGGCGCCGTGGTGTGGATGGTGGCGCGCCAGGCGCCAGCGGTCACGGTCACTCGCTGCGTGTCGGCAGACGGGCCGTGGGCCTGGCTCGGTGTGCACCTGGCGCTGCTGCGCGAGCATCCCGACTGCGCCGCCGGCCAGTACGCGCTGGATGCCAGTCCGGGGCACACCGTGGGGCTCGTGGTGATGGTGGCCGCCCCGGCGTTGTTGCTGAACCTCTGCACCGTGCTGGGCATGGTCGGGGTCTGGGTCACGCTGCGGGCGCTGCTGTCCGGAGCGGCCGAGGCGGTAGGCCGGCTCTGGCCGAGGCTGCCGGCACAGCCGCGCCTCGCGCCTGACATGCGCCGTGCTGCCCCCCGCCCCTGGAGGTCCGGGCAGCCGTTGCGGGCGTGGCAGCTGGACCGCTCCCCGGTGCTGCGACGCGGCCCCCGGATCCTGTCGGCGTTGTGATCACCGCACTCCAGGGCTGACCTCGGCGTTGTTTCGTCGTGGCCTGCCGGATGGCCGTCGCGGCCGCCTGGAATGCCGGGGTCTGCGCATCTGCGGCACGACGAGTACGACACGAGAACCAATGCAGCGGCGCGCTGGCGCGTGTGATCGCGCCGCCAGGCTGCGCGCTGCCCCTTCCAGACGGAACGCCGCCGGTCGAGCAGGCGGCGGCGGGCGCCGCCGGCACGGCAGCTGGCGCCCGCTGCCGACCATCCCCCGCCTACGGCCGGTGGTCGGTGCACCAACGCGAGAAACGAGACGGACCATGAGCAGGGGAGCACGGATCAACGCGCGGGAGCTGCGCCAGGCGCAGGTGGCTGCGGCCCGACGGCGGCGCAACCGGGTACGGCTGGCCGGCGGGGTGGTGATTGTCGGCCTCCTGGTCGCGATCATCGCTGTCGTGGCCAACACTGCGTCGAGCGGCGACTCTTCGCCGAACAGCGCCAGCGGGCAACTGGTGACTCCGGCCAACCTCACCGACACGGGCGCGATCCCGGTCGGACAGTCCACCGCGCCGGTGACGTTGGAGATCTACCTGGACTACATGTGCCCGGCTTGCGGGAAGTTCGAGCAGGCCAACAGCGGCGAGATCGACCGGCTGATCAAAGCCGGGACGGTTAAGGTGCAACTACGACCGATTTCGTTCCTGGACCGGACGTCGAAGGGTTCGAAGTACTCCACCCGGGCGGCCAACGCGATGGCCACGGTCGCCGACCGCGCCCCGGGTTCGGTATGGGCGTTCAACACGGAGCTGTTCAACCATCAGCCAGAAGAAGGCACCCGGGGTCTGTCTGACGACCAGATCGTCGAACTGGCCCTCAAAGCTGGGGTGAGCAGGGACGTGGCCGACGCGTTCACCAAGCGGACCTTCGAGCGGTGGGTGGCGGCCTCGACCGATGCCGCGTTCAAGTCCGGCGTCCAGGGCACGCCCGCCATCAAGATCAACGGCACCGTGTTTGAGGGCAACGTGTACGCCCCGGGCCCGCTGACCCAGGCGATCGAGGCCACGGCGGGAGGGGCGAGGTAGTGGCTGGCCTGGTGGGCCGACTGGACCGGATCCGGCACGCCAAGGCCTGGCTTTTCGGCACGATGCTGTTCTCGTCGTGTCTGAGCCTGCTCGCCTCGTTCGTGCTGTCGGTCGACGCGATCACGCTCGCCGCCGACCCGACCGCCGAGCTCTCATGCAACATCAACGCGGTGATCAGCTGTGGAACGGTCGGCAGTTCCTGGCAGTCGCACCTTTTCGGGTTCCCCAACGCGTTCCTGGGTCTGATCGCAGAGCCAGTGGTCATCACCGTGGCCGTGGCGAGCCTGGGCGGGGTGCGGTTCCCACGCTGGTTCATGTTCGCCGCCCAGGTCGTCTACACCCTTGGGCTGGCCTTCGCGTACTGGCTGTTCTACCAGTCGATGTTCCACATCGGGGCGCTGTGCCCGTGGTGTCTGCTGGTAACCGTCTCGACGACGCTGGTGTTCTCCACCCTGACGCATGTCAACATCCGCGACGGCAACCTGTTCCTGCCCCCGCGCGTGCAGTCCGCGCTTGCCGCGGCGGTGCGGGTCAACCTCGACCTCATGGTCGTGGTGATCTGGATGCTGGTCCTGGTCCTCGCGGTCGTCGTCAAGTACGGCGACCTGCTGTTCGGCTGACCCAACCCGGTCGGCGCAGCGAAGCCCTTGCGGGGCGGGTGGGGTGCGGCCCATCGGTCGCACCCCACTGCGCCGCGACTCGTGATCTTCGGGGTGGAGACGGCGCGTTCGCCGCGAGCTCGGATCTTGGCGTGGTGCTGGTTGACGGACTTCTGCCGGCGGGACAGGCGAACCTGGGGCGAGCGGTCCCTTCCATCCGGGTAGTTCGACCCTGGCGCGCGGCCGGCTGCTGCGCGAGCGTGAAGGTAGCTCACGGGCTGGGAGGCATCGCCATGATGTACGGATACGGGACCGGCGGCTGGTGGATGATGCTCATGCCGCTGCTGTGGATTGCGTTCATCGCGGTCCTCGTCTGGGCCGCCGTGCGGTTCATCCAGCCGGGCAGCGGTGGCCGGGCCGGGGCCCGGGAGACGCCGCTGGAGATCCTCGACCGTCGCTACGCTCAAGGAGAGATCGACGACTCCGCCTACACCACGGCTCGGGCCCGGCTGACCGGCCGGGAACCGAGCACATCCTGACCTGCCGTGGCGGCGCCGGGACAGCACGCGGGCGGTGGCGGTGCGGATGTCGGCGCATCGCCATTCCTTCCAGGTGCGGGGCCGTCACGCCGCGGCCGGATCGAATCCGGCGAGCATCTGCTGGAGCGCGGCCTGGTCCGGGCCGACGAACGGGTCGGCGTACGGTGCCGCGGCGATCGTGTCGAGGAGGTCGGAGGTGCACCCGACGGCGGGCGGCAGATGCGTGCTGAGGATCGCTGCGGGGTCCATGGCACGCAGCGGTTGCAGGGTGGCGAGGAAGCGTGCCGGGTCCACGGTGTGTACCCACGGGCTGTCGACCGTGGCCCAGAGCATCTGGCCGGCGCGATGACCTCGCCAAGTTCGGCTACGAAATCCCGGTCCGGCAGGCCCCCTTCGTGGCGGCCCAGTGTCGCCGCGGCCTTGAAGCTCAAGTGGCGCTGCGTGGGGGTGCCGCGCGGGGGGTGGCCGGCACGAGCCGGCGGGTGATCCACAGCGGTGAGGTGACGGCGTTGCCCATCACCACCGCGTGCGCGCCGGCCTCGAAGGCCCGGCGGATCTGCGCCGTCGTGCGGTACCGCCCTTCGGCGATGACCGGCACCGGTAGCTGTGCGACGAGTTGCGCCACGAGCGCCAGGTCGGGGCCGTCGGTCTGCGGGCTGGCCTGGGTGTAGCCGGACAGCGTGGTGGCCACGGCGTCCGCGCCCGCCTCGACAGCGGCGACGCCCTCGGCCGCGGTGGACACGTCGGCCAGGACCAGCGCGTCCGTATCCTCGTGGATCGCGCGGACCGTGTCGGCGAAGGTACGTCCGTCCGTCCGGGGACGGTCGGTGGCGTCGATCGCGACGATGTCCGCCCCGGCCCGCGCCACCTCGAGCGCGTGCGCCGCCGTCGGGGTGATGAAGACGCCCGCCGTGCCGTGCTTGTACAACCCGATCACCGGCACGCCGACCGCGGCGCGCACCGCCCGTACGTCGTCAGGTCCGTTGACCCGCACCCCCACCGCGCCGCCGCGTACCGCCGCGGAGGCCACCCGGGCCTGCACGTACGGGTCCCGCATCGGGTCGTCCGGCTCGTCGGGCAGCGGCTGGCAGGACACCACCAGCCCGCCGCCCAGGTCGTCGAGCACACTCACGCCTTTGGTCCTTCCACTGATCCGGGTGCGGCGGCTCCCGCCGTCACCGTTCACTCCGTTTGTTCCAGGGCCAGCCGGGCCGCGCCGACCACGACGGCGTCGGCGCCCAGCGCGGCCGGCAGCAGCGGCACGTCGGCCCAGCCGGCGGGCAGCTCCGCCGCGTAAGCGGCCGACGCGGCCGGCAGCAGCGCGCCGGCCGCCCCGCCGGCCACCAGGACGGCCGCCGGGTCGAGCAGGGCCACCAGGCCCGCCAGGGCAGCGCCGAGTACGCTGCCGGCCCGGTCCACGACCTGCCTGGCGACCTCGTCTCCGGCCGCCGCGCGGTCCGCCACGGCCCGCCCGGTGACCCGGGTGCCCGTGGCGATGGCGTACGCGGCGGCCAGCCCGGTGCCCGACGCGATCGCCTCCAGGTGCCCGTACCGGCCGCACCCGCACCGCAGCCGGTCGGCACCGGGCGCCGGCAGATGCCCCACCTCGCCGGCGGCGCCGCGCGCACCGGCCTCGACGCGGCCGTTGCGCACGATCGCTCCGCCGAGGCCGGTGCCGACGGCCGCCAGCAGCACATGAGCCCGGTTCCGGCCGGCGCCGGCCCAGCACTCGCCCAGCGCCGCGGCGTTCACGTCGTTGATGACCCGTACCTCTCGACCCAGCCGCGCGGCCAGCGCCTCGGCGACCGGGGCGCCGGTCCAGCCGGGCAGGCTGTCGGTGGCGTACCGGATGCTGCCGGTCGCCGGGTCGACCGTGCCGGCGGTGCCCACCCCCACCGGCCCGGCGCCGGCCGCCCCCAGCAGGTCGGCGGCCAGCCCCGCGGCGGCGTCCAGCACCGCCTTGGGCCCGGACCGGGCGGGGGTGGACACCTCCCGGCGCTCCAGCACCTCCCCGCCCGGGCCGACCAGCGCGGCCGCCGTCTTGGTGCCGCCGATGTCGACGCCGACCACCGCGGCCGTCATCCCTTCAGGCCGGTGTGCGCGAGGCCCTCGACGAACTGCTTCTGCGCGATGACGAACACCACCAGCACCGGCAGCGCGGTCATCGACGCGGCGGCGAGCTGAACGTCCCACATCGGGCCGCCGTAGGCGTCGACGAACTGGGTGAGCGCCTGGGGCAGGGTGAATTTCTCCGGCGAGGAGAGGAACACGATCGGTTCCAGGTAGAGGTTCCAGCTGTGCAGGAAGGTGAAGATCGCCACCGCGCCCAGCGCGGGCCGGGACAGCGGCAGGGCGATCCGCCAGAAGGTGGCGAAGCGGCCGAGCCCGTCGACCCGGGCCGCCTCCTCCAGCTCACCGGGAAGGCTGATGAAGAACTGCCGCATGATGAACGTCGCCAGCACGCTCGGCGCGCCGAAGATCGGCACCAGGATCAACGGCCAGTGCGTGTTGATCAGCCCGAGCTTGAAGAACATCTGGAACAGCGGCACGATCGTCACCTCGCTGGGGATGAGCAGACCCGCGAGGACCACCAGGAACAGCACGTTCTGGCCACGGAACCGGATCCGCGCGAAGGCGTACCCGGCCAGCGCCGACACGGCCAGCGTGCCGATCGTGACCACCAGCGCGATGTAGAGGCTGTTCAGGTACTGCTGCCCGAACGGTTGCAGCTCGAACACCCGCCGATAGGCTTCGAGCCGCGGGTTGGTCGGCAGTAGTTGCGGCGGGAAGGCGAAGATGTCCGCCACCGGCTTCAGCGACGAGGTGACCATCCACCAGGTCGGGAAGACGAACGGGATCGCCAGGACCAGCAGCACCCCGTAGAGCACCAGCTTGGTCCGACGCGACAGGTCACGACTCATGGAAGACCCACCTCTTGCGCATCTGCCACTGGAGCACGGTCAGCGCGAGCACGATGACGAACAACAGGATCGACAGCGTGGCGCCGTAGCCGAAGTGGTGGAACTGGAACGCCTGCTGGTAGAGGTAGTAGACGAGCACGGTCGTCGAGGTGCCGGGACCGCCCTGGGTCAGCACCGCGATCTGCGCGAACACCTGCAGCGACCCGACCACGGTGATGATCGAGGTGAGCAGGATCGTCGGGCTGATCAGCGGTACGGTGATCCGCCAGAACTGGCGCATCCGGCTCGCCCCGTCCACCTCCGCGGCCTCGTACAGCTCCGCCGGCACGCCTTGGAGGGCGGCCAGGAACAGCACCATGTTCAGGCCGACGTTCTTGAACACCTGCACGACGATCACCGACAGCATCGCCGTGCCCTCGCCGCGCAGCCAGTTCGGCCCGTCCACACCGATCCTGTCGAGCAGGCCGTTCACCCCGCCGTTGTCCTGCAACAGGAAGCCCCACACGATCGTCCAGGCCACCAGCGAGACCACCACGGGGGAGAAGAACAACGTGCGGAACACGATCGTGCCCCGCAGTTTCTGGTTGAGCAGGACGGCCAGCAGCAACGCCAGCCCGAGGTTCAACACCACCAGCCCGATGGAGAACAGCCCGGTGGCCCGCAGCACCGCGCCGAGGTTGGGATCCTCGGCCACCGCCTTGTAGTTGTCCGTGCCGACAAAGTCGAACGTCCCGGCCAGCACGTTCCACTCGTGCAGGCTGTACCAGACCACAAGGATCAGCGGCAGGATCACGAAGACGGCGCTGCCGAGCAGTTGCGGGGCGACGAAGAGATAACCGGTGAGCTGGTCGCGGCGGCGGCTGGTCCAGAACGGCCGCGCCCGGCCCAGGGTGGGCCGGGCCTCGACCGGGCCCACCCTGGTGTCCGTCCGGGTCATGATCGGTTGCCTACTTCGCCAGCAGCGGCTGGATCTTGGCGCACACCCCGTCCAGGACGGCCTTGACGTCCGCGTCCGGCTTCCACAGCGGGTCGAGCCCGGCGCGTACCTGCTGGCTCAACTCGGCCTGCCCCGCGTGGTTGGGCTTGACCACGCCGTTGTTGATGCCGTCGATGACCACCTTCTGCAGCTGCTCCGGCTTGAGCTTCGGGTTCGTCTTGGCGAGGGTCTCCGCGGTCAGCTGCGACTGGCGCGGCGGCGGGAAGAACTGGGCTAGCTTGGCCGAGTTGGTGGGGTTGGTGAGGAACGCGAGGAAGTCGGCGGCGACGTCGGCGTGCGGGCTCTTCTTCATCACCCCGATGCCGGCCTGGCCGACCACCGAGTACGGGCCCTTCGGGCCCGCCGGCAGCGGGACCAGGTCCCAGCCGAAGCCGTCGTCCTTCAACAGGGACGCGCGGGAGATCTGGGTGATCGTCATGGCGGCGTCACCGGCGAAGAAGTCGGCGGTGGTGCCCGGCCCGGGCAGCGCCTTCGTGGTGAAGATGGCCTTGTGCAGGGTGGTCATCGCGTCGACCATCTCCGGGCTGGAGAAGCCGCAGGTCCTGCCGTCCTCGCTCCACGCCTGGGCGCCCCACCCGGTCCAGAAGGTGGACAGGTTGTCCCAGCCCTTGTAGTCGAAGTCCCGGATCACCAGGCCGGCCTTCCCGGTGGCCTGCTGCGTGGCGCCGGCGGCTGCCAGCGCGTTGTCCCAGGTCCACTGCCCGGCCGCGATCAGCTCGGCCGGTGTCTTCTGCCCGGCCTTCTTCAGCAGGTCGGTGTTGACGAACACGCCGAACGGCGAGGTGGAGAACGGGTACGCGTAGAGCTTGCCGCCGTTCTGCCAGAGCTTCAGGGTGGCGGGGGAGAGGTCGTCGTACTGGTAGCCCTCGGCCTTCTTGAGCGTGTCGTCCAGCGGCAGCAGCGCGCCGGAGGCCACGAAGTCGGGGGCGGAATTCTCGAACACCCACGCCAGGTCGGGTGCGTTCCCGCCGGCGATCTGGGTGGTGAGGGTGGTGGTGTAGTTGTCGAACGGCAGCGGGTCGAACTTGATCTCGGCGACGTTCGGGTGGCTCTTGCGGTACTCGTCGGCGATGTCGTTGAACAGCTTCAGGTGCGCCTCGTTGGCCGACCAGACAGTCATCCGCAGACTGGCCGGGCCCTTGTCCTTCGCCTCGCCGCCACCGCAGGCGGACAGGGCGAGGACGCCGGTAAGCGCGGCGGCGACAACAGCCAGACCCTTTCCTGGTTTCACTATCTTCTCCTCACCGGGGGTTTCAGTAGCCCGCGATCTGCGGCCAGCGGCGTTCCACGCCGGCGGCCGAGACGCGGTCGGTGAACTCGGCCAGCAGGCGGGGGGTGCCGCGGACCGCACGCGGGGTCTCGCCCCGCGTCAGACAGAAGTCGGCGAGCAGGCCGGCGACCTCGCCGATGTTCCACTCGACGGGGTGCAGCCGGTAGCTGCCGTTGGTGATGTGCGTGGTGCCGATGTTCTTCCCGGCCGGCAGCAGGTTCTCCATCCGCTGCGGGATCAGCGCGCCGAGCGGGATCTCGAACGGGCAGGAGCCGACGTCGATGTAGTTGTCGCCGCCGGTCGACGGGTGCAGGTCGATCCGGTACATCCCCACGCCGATCGAGTCGGGGTAGTGCGCCGCACCGTGCTCGCCCCGCACCGCGAGGGAGAGGTCCTGCTCCACGACCGTGTACTCGGCCCGGATGCGGCGTGACTCGCGGATGTAGGGCGCCTGGGCCAGGCCGTCCGGGCTGCCGGTGACGTCGCCGCGCAGCCGTAGGCCGGGAAACCCGGTGCCGCCGTCCGGCCGGGGTGCCTCCGTCTGCAGCCAGTAGAGCACCGAGTACGACAGCTCGCGGGCCTTGGCCAGGTGCCACGACGCGTTCGGCACGTCGATGACCGGTCCCTCGAAGTAGTCGATCATCGGCCAGTTGACCAGGGTGATGTCGCTGCCGTACGCCCCGTCGTTGAAGTTGCGTCGGGCGGCGATCCGCCGAAACGTCCACAGGTTGCCGTCGCCGGGGTTGACCCGCTGGTCGGCGTTGACGCTCAACGGGTCGTCGTCCGGGTTCGGGGTGAAGCTGCGCTCGACGATCTCCAGCGTGCGCGGGTGCGGCGACCGCCAGGACAGCAGGCGGTCACCCCAGAAGTCGGGCTTGTAGTCGCGCCAGAAGTCGTACCCCGCGGGGCGGTCGATGGTGTGGTCGCCGTCGACGTGGTCGAGGGCGAAGCAGACCGACACGGCCTGCATGTTCATCGGCTGCGCCTCGGCCGGTGCGCTCGGCTCCCCCGTCTCGGCCTGCGATTCGAACCCGGTGACGTACTCGGTGCCGGTCAGCGGCAGCAGCTCACCGGTCTCCGTGGCGTCCAGGATGTACGGCGCGACCACGTCGATCCGCTCGTCCCGGTCCCGGTGCGCGAGGGTGACGCCGGTCACCCGGTCGCCGTCGGCCTCCGCCGCGACCGGCCGGTACGGCTGGAGCACCGTCAGCCGCCCCGACCCCCGGTACGGCGCGAGCATCTCCTCCAGGACGGCCACGGCCACCCGGGGCTCGTGGCAGAGCCGACTCACCCAGCCGGCCCCCGGGTTGAGGTCGGTCCAGGCCCGGGAACGCTCGGTCAGCGGGTAGTGGCGACGGTAGTAGTCCCGGATGCCGTTGCGCAGGGCCCGGTAGCTGGCGGTGGCGCCGAACTGCTCGATCCAGGAGTGCTCGTCCGGTGGCACGGCCTGGCTGGTGAGCTGCCCGCCGAGCCAGTCGAACTCCTCGGTCAGGATGACGGACCGGCCGGCCCGGGCCGCGGCGAGTGCCGCGGCGACCCCGCCCAGTCCGCCCCCGACGACGAGGACGTCCGCACGCATCTGTACCACTTGCTTCCTTCCAGTTGCGCGGCCGGCCGCTCAGCGTCGGTCGACCGCCGGATCAGGGGTGCCGAGGGTGTTGCCCTCGACGAGTTCGCAGGGGAGAAGTCGCTGGTGGAGGCCGGTTGCGCTGCCGTCGATGACCCCGGTCAACACCTCGACGGACTGCCGGCCCATCTCCTCGCGGGGGATGCGGAATCCGGTGAACGCGATGTCGGTGGGGACCGGGGACGTCGGGTCGCCGAGGGTCACGATCGACAGGTCGCCGGGCACGGTCAGGCCACGCCGGCGGGCGACCGACTCCAGCGCCACCGCCGTGGCGAAGTCCTCCACGAAGGCCACGGTGCTCCCGTCGGCCAGCAGGTCGTCGAGGCACGCGTCGGCCTCCTCGGCCACCGCGGACACCTGGCGGGCGCTCTCCGCGGTCGTCGCGGCGGCGAGGAAACCACGGCGCCGGTCCTCCGAGGACTCGGCGGTCATTCCCATCCCCACGTACGTGAGGCGCCGGTGGCCGTGCCGCAGCGCCAGCTCGACGAGCTGGGCCACCGCCGTGGCATAGTCGGCGCCCACATAGGGCACCGGCCCGCCGGCGTCGTCGCGGCGTCCGACGGCGACGTACGGGTATCCGTCGCGGTTGAGCCGGTGCAGCTCCGCGCCGTCGATCTCGCGCCCGAGCAGGAGGCACCCGTCGGCCAGGCGCAACCGGTTGTCCTGGTGGAAGATGCGCCGCCGGCCGTCGACCACCGGTGCGCTGGTGAACAGCAGCAGGTCGCAGCCGACCCGCTCGGCGTACTCCTCGATGCCGAGCAGGAACGGGTGGAAGAAGTCCCGGCTGCCGCTGGGGAAGGCGGGCTCGTAGGTGAAGACGCCGATGATCCGGTTGAACCGCGAGGCGAGGCGGCGCGCTACGGGGTCGGCCGCGTATCCGGTCTCGGCGATGACCTGCAACACCCGGTCCCGGGTATCCGGGGCGATGCGGACGTCGGCGTCGGTCCGGTTGTTCAGCACCAGTGACACCGTCGCCTGGCTGACACCGGCCAGCCGTGCGATGTCACGTTGGGTGACGCGTCTGGGGGGAGCGGTCACGACGGGTCCTTCCGGTGCGGCTAATGCGTATTAGCGCTCGGCGTTGGGAAGGAGCCTGGCGCGTCGGCTGGTCCGTGTCAAGAGGGTGAACGGAGATTTCGACGGGATGAACTCCCTGAAGTAATGCGCATTAGCGAGAGCTGGCCCAAGCGGCGCGACGCCCGGGCGCCGGGGATGTGCCCGGCGTTGGGGCAGGCGCGACGACCTCTTGACAGGAGCCCTGCCGACAGAGCAACATTCGAGAAACATAGATGCTAATACGTATTAGCGCGGTGGCCCCGGGCGGGCCTCCGACGTTCGATGACCCATGTGCTCTTACTGAGAGTTACCGCATGCCGCTCGGCGCCCTGCCTGGCCGGCGCGGAGCGCCGTGCCCGGGACAGCGGCCTCCCGTGCTGCCGCCGGTCGATGGCGTTCGCCCGTCGCGCCCAACATCCGAACCGACAGAAGGGGAAGACGCATGACGAGACCACCCGCCCCATCCTCCCGACGCGCTGCCATGGCGGCCGCCGGCGCCGGCCTGCTCGTCGCCGCCATGACCGGCGCCACCCCGGCCGCCGCCGACCCTGACCTCGACTTCCCCCAGTTCACCTACGTCGGCACCGCGTTCGACAAGAGCACCCTCGCCTACAACCCGACGAACGAGTTCATCTTCCCGAGCGTCGTCCGCGCGGCCGACTACTTCCCGAACCCGCTCGGCACCTACTACCTGTACTACGCGCCGCACGAGCGTCCCGGCGGGATCTCCCTCGCCTACGCCGACTCGATCGACGGCCCGTGGACCGAATACGATGCCAATCCGCTGATCAGCAACACGTGGCTGCCGCACTACGCCACCGTCAGCCACATCTCCTCACCGCACGCGGTCTGGATCGAGGGCGAACGCAAGCTGTTCCTCTACTTCCACGGCGAGAACTCCATCACCCGGTACGCCACCTCCGACGACGGCATCCACTTCAGCTACGGCGGCACCGCGGTCAGCCGGAACGAGACCACCGGCGGGGAGACCTCCTACGCCCGGGTGTTCGAGCAGTCCGTGCCGCGCCTGGGCACGCGATACCTGATGCTCTTCATGGACAACCCCACCGCGGCGCCACCCGGACCGACCGGCCCGGTGTCCCGGCGGATCCGCTGGGCCGTCTCCAACGACGCGCGGACCTGGACGATGCAACCCGAACCCATCGTCACCCCGCAGGGCGTCGAAGGCCCGAACGCCTCAGGGCCGTTCTTCCTCCGCTGGAACGACCGCAACCTGGTGATCTACCACGCCGCCGACGGCAACATGCACGCGGTGGACGTCGGGGAGGACTTCGACCAGGAGATCCACCTCGGCATCGTCCACGACTCGATGTCCGCCGCACCCGACCTCGGCCGCTCGGCCGCGCCGACGTTCTACTTCGACGGGCGTACCGCGCACATGTACTACGAGGCCGGCGGCCGACTCACCGCGACCATCGGGCACGCCACCGCCACCCTGGCCAACCCCCTGCCCGTACGACAGCTGGACTGTGCGGTGGACCGACCGGTCCTGTGGCCACCGAACCACGAGCTGGTCGATGTCAACGTGACCGTGGACCTGCACGACGGGGTGCTCGGCCCGAACGCCTTCGCCCTGACCAGCGTGACCGGCGGTGACGCCGCCGACGCCAGCGACTTCGCCATCGGCGCGCCGGACACCAGCGGCAAGCTGCGGGCCGAGCGGGCCGGGAACGGCGGGGACCGGGTGTACCACCTGACGTACACCGGCCACGACGAGATCGGACGACCGGTCGGCTGCACGGTCACCGTCACCGTCCCCCACGACCAGGGCGCCGACTAGCCTCTTCTGCGACCGTTCGGCGCGGTCGGCACTGGCCGGCCAACCAGACATGCGACCCGGCCCCGGGTCGACGCGACAGCGCGGATCCGGGGCCCTGTCCGAACCACGGCGATCGTCAATGTCCCCCTTGGATGGTTACTCGGCGTGCTCTCAAATGATTGGGAGGCCGAGGTTGATGGGCGAACAAGCGACGGGCGCAATTCGCCTATCTGGGTGGTGATGGGGCCTCGAGTGGTTTCCCCCGGGCGCGTGTGGCGTCGGTGGCGGCGATCCCGGTCAGGACCAGTGCGGCGGTGAGGGAGACCAGCACCGGTGGTAGGAGGTGCATCAGCGGGGCTGCGAGGGCGAGGGTGATGACTCCGATGATCCGGGGTCGGGAGACCCGGGCGAAGACCACGTATTCGAAGTGGGCGCGTCCGGCGACGTACAGGGCGGGGCCGCCGAGGATGAAGACCACCCAGGCCAGCGCGGTGTGGCCGAGCGGGTGGGAGATGGTCAGTTCGTAGCCGATGGCGGTGATGATGATGCCGAGGATCATGGTCCAGTGGGTGAAGGCGGCTACCCGGCCGAGGTGGGTGGGGTTCTTCGACGCGGCGATGGCTTCGGCGAGGATTTGCCCGGCCCGGTAGAAGTAGATCCGCCACAGCAGCACGGTGGTGGCGAAGCCGATCACGAACGCCGCCGTCGACTCGATGTCATACAGGCCCATGGTGTAGGCGGCGGCGAGGGCCAGGACTGATTCGCCGAGAGCGATCAGGAGGAACTGCTGGTAACGGTCGGCCAAATGTTCGCCGGCCGCCGCCCACGGGATGGCACGGGCCCGGCCGAGCTTCGGCACGGGCCACCCGAGGCGGGCAGCCAGGTAGTCGCCGGCGGCTGCGGCAACCCACAGCATCACCCGGGTCTCGTCGTGGGTGAACGCGCCGACGATCCACAGGATGCCCGTCAGCGTGAACCAGACGAGGTCACGGGTGACCCTGTCTTCCAGCTCGTGCCCGCGCAGCATGACCTTGAGGATGACGACCCGGCCGACCTGGATGACAACGTACGGCACCGCGAAGGCCAGGCCGCCGCCGTCGAACGCGGTCGGTAGCCCCGCCGACATGATCAGCACACCGAACATGGTCATGATGACGATGACCTGCACGGGTAGCCGGCGTGGGTCCAGTCTGGCCGTCGTCCACGCGGTCATGGTCCATACCCAGGCCAGCGGCATGAGCAGCAGCAGCGTCTTGCCCGCATTCGGGAGAGCAAGCCACGCCTCGGCGAGGCCGGGACGGGCCAGATGTTCGGTCACCCGCAGGGCGATCCGCTGGATGACGAAGACGAACGCCAGGTCGAAGAACAATTCCAGGAACGTCGCCTGCTGCGGGCTACCACGTTTGCGCAGCAGGTCGGACCGCCCTGCCGCCATCATCGCCGGCCCGCCTCACTTGGCTGACCCGTCACGCCGTTACCCTGCCACGCCGCACTGTCGGGACGTGTGCACTCGCGCCGATCCCACCCATGGAACGTCAATCGTGCTCTCACGATGAAGACATCGGGCAAGGCCGCCACCAGCCGGGACGAAGTGCCCGGAACCCGCGGGCGTCCTTCCAATCCTTGTGCTGGCCGCATCGTCGTCAGCGGGGCCAGGGCGTGGGCGTACCTCGCTGCGGAGAGAACCGGTCATGCCGAGCACCGCCCGAGCCTTGACCCGCGCCGCCCGCGACCGCGCAAAGGCCGCCGGGATCCTCTACACCGAGGCCCGCGAGCAGCTCCTGCTGATCCGGCAGCTCATCGACGAGCCGGAGCCGGCCGACCGCATCACGGCAGGCCGAGCCGGCTC
>NZ_JBLROB010000033.1:0-63111 GCF_047921475.1 Micromonospora sp. SL4-19 | reverse complement strand
CGGGTATCGGTCAGGCAGGATCGTCGCCCTCGGCGAGTACGGCGAGGATGTGCTCGCCGTACTTCGCGAGCTTGTTCTCGCCGACGCCGCTGACCCGCGACAGGTCGGCCAGCGAGGCCGGCGCCTCGGTGGCGATCTGCCGCAGGGTGGCATCGTGGAAGATCACGTACGCGGGCACACCCTGCTCCTTAGCGGTGGCCGCCCGCCAGGCCCGCAGCCGCTCGAAGACCGGTGCCGCGGCGGGGGCGAGGTCGGCGACGACGGTCGTCGTGCCTCGGGGCTTCGCCGCCCGGCCGGACAGCGGCTTCTCCGGCTCCCGCCGCATGACGACCGTCCGCCGGCGGCCCAGCACCTCGGCGCTCGCCTCGGTCAGCGCCAGCGTGCCGTAGTCGCCCTCGACCGCGAGCAGGCCCTCGGCGAGCAGTTGCCGCACCACGCCCCGCCACTCCGCCTCGCGCAGCTCGGTGCCGATGCCGAAGGTGGTCAGCGAGTCGTGGCCGTGCTGGGTGATCTTGTCGGTGTGTCGGCCGAGCAGGATGTCCACGCAGTGCCCGGCGCCGAACCGCTGGTTGCGCTCCCGGTCCAGCCGGTAGACGGTGGAGAGCAGCTTCTGCGCGGCAACCGTGCCGTCCCAGGACTCGGGCGGGTCGAGGCAGGTGTCGCAGTTGCCGCAGCCGCCCGCGCCGGTCTCGCCGAAGTATTCCAGCAGCTGGGCACGGCGGCAGCGGACCGTCTCGCACAGGGCCAGCATCGCGTCCAGGTGGGTGGCGAGGTTGCGGCGGTGCGCCAGGTCGCCCTCCGAGGTCTCGATCATCTTGCGCTGCTGAACCACGTCCTGGAGCCCGTACGCCAGCCAGGCGGTCGACGGCAACCCGTCCCGCCCGGCGCGGCCGGTCTCCTGGTAGTAGCCCTCGACCGACTTGGGCAGGTCGAGGTGGGCGACGAAGCGTACGTCGGGCTTGTCGATGCCCATGCCGAAGGCGATGGTGGCGACCATGACCAGCCCGTCCTCACGCAGGAACCGCTGCTGGTTGGCCGCCCGGGTCGCCGCGTCCAGCCCTGCGTGGTAGGGCAGCGCCGGGATGCCGTTGGCCACCAGGAACTCGGCGGTCTTGTCCACGGAGGCGCGGGAGAGGCAGTAGACGATCCCGGCGTCACCGGGGTGCTCGTCGCGCAGGAGGCTCAGCAACTGCTTGCGCGGCTCCCGCTTGGGCACGATCCGGTACTGGATGTTGGGCCGGTCGAAGCTGGCCACGAAGTGCCGGGCGTCGCCGAGCTTCAGTCGGGTGGCGATCTCCGTGCGGGTGGCCTTCGTCGCGGTGGCCGTGAGGGCGATCCGCGGCACCCCCGGCCACCGCTCGTGCAGCACCGAGAGGTTGAGGTAGTCGGGGCGGAAGTCATGCCCCCACTGGGAGACGCAGTGCGCCTCGTCGATCGCGAAGAGCGCGATCCGGCCCCGTTCGAGCAGGGCGGCGGTGGAGCGGACCGCCAGCGCCTCCGGGGCCAGATAGAGCAGGTCCAGCTCGCCGGCGAGGAAGGCCGCCTCCACCCGCCGCCGCTCGGCGGGCTCCTGGGTCGAGTTGAGGAACCCGGCGCGGACGCCGACCGCGGTGAGCGCGTCGACCTGGTCCTGCATGAGCGCGATCAGTGGGGACACCACCACCGCGACCCCGTCCCGGACCAGGGCGGGGATCTGGTAGCAGAGCGACTTGCCGCCCCCGGTCGGCATCAGCACCAGCGCGTCGCCGCCGGCCGTCACGTGCTCGACGACCTCCTGCTGGAAGCCCCGGAAGGCGTCGTAGCCGAACACCCGGTGCAGCACCCGCAGGGCGTCGTCGGTCCGCTGATCGGTGGGGGAGAGCACCCGGGCAGTCTACGAGCGTCCCCCGACAGCGGCCGCGCGGCGAGCGGGTGCCGGCGACCGGGCGGGCCGTCCCGCCGGGCTGTCGGCAGTACGACAGGCCGGGGGCGGCGGCCGGCAAACCGGACAAGCTGCTGTTCCGGTCGTCACCCCGTGGAATCCCGGGCGGGGTGGCAGCGGTTAGAGTCGCTGACTGACCACACGCGGCCGATCGGCTGCGGCGCCACGGGCTTGGGGGTAGCGGGTGAGCGAGGCGCGGACGGCGGGAGACCTGGTGCCGACCGATACGGAGACAGCCCTCGGACGGCCGGCGCCGGCCGAGGCGGACACCACCCTGGTGGTGGTCACCGGCCTCTCCGGCGGTGGCCGGAGCACGGTGGCCCGGGCGCTGGAGAACGTCGGCTTCTACGTGGTCGACAACCTGCCGCAGGCCCTCATGCTCGACATGGCCGAGCTGGCCTTCAAGGCCGGCGGCGCGGCCCGGCGCACGGCCATGGTGCTGGACGTCCGCTCGCGTGCCTTCTCCACCGACCTGGCCGGGGCGATTCGGGAGCTGCGCGAGCGCGGCTTCCAGCCCCGGGTGGTGTTCGTGGACGCCGACGACGAGGTGCTGATCCGGCGGTTCGAGAGCGTCCGCCGCTCGCACCCGTTGCAGGGGGAGGGCCGGCTGGCCGACGGGATCGCCGTCGAGCGCACCCTGCTGGAGGAAGCCCGGGACCAGGCCGACGTGATCATCGACACCAGCCACCTCAACGTCAACCAGCTCCGGCGCCGGGTGGAGGAGCTGTTCGGCGGGGAGGACTCCCGCCGGCTGCGGATCACCGTGCTCTCGTTCGGCTTCAAGTACGGCCTCCCGCCGGACGCCGATTTCGTGATGGACGCCCGGTTCCTGCCCAACCCGTACTGGGTGCCGGAGCCGCGCGAGCACACCGGGCGGGAGGAGGCGGTCAGCGCGTACGTGCTGGGCCAGGAGGGTGCCGAGGCGTTCGTGGCCGGATACTCCGACCTGGTCAACGCCACCACCGTCGGCTTCGAGCGGGAGGGGAAGCGCTACCTGACCGTCGCCGTCGGCTGCACCGGCGGCAAGCACCGCAGCGTCGCGATCGCGGAGGAGTTGGCCGCCCGGCTGCGCCGGTCCGGCATCGCCGCGAACGCCCAGCACCGGGACCTGGGGCGGGAATGAGCCCGGCCAGGGTGGTCGCGTTCGGCGGCGGGCACGGGCTCTCGGCGTCCCTGCGGGCGCTGCGGCACTGCGTACCCGAGCTGGACCTGGACATCACCGCGGTGGTCACCGTCGGCGACGACGGCGGCTCCAGCGGCCGGCTGCGGGCCGAGCGCGGCGGGCTGCCTCCGGGGGACCTCCGGCAGGCGCTGGTGGCGCTGGCCGGGGATCACCCGGCCACCCGGGCCAGCGCCGGCCTCTTCCAGCACCGGTTCGCCGTCGCGGCGCCGGGCGTCGCCGCCTCCGCGGCGGGCCTGGCCGGCGTCGGCGGGGGAGCGGCCGACTCGCTCGCCGGGCACGCGGTCGGCAACCTGGTGCTCTGCGGGCTGATGGAACTGCTCGGCGACCCCGTGGCCGCGCTCGACCACGCCGGCGCGATGCTCGGCGCGGTCGGCCGGGTGCTGCCGATGTCCCGGCAGCCGGTCGACATCGAGGCCCGGGTGCGTGGCGCCGACCCGGACCGCCCCGACGAGGTACGCACGGTGCGCGGCCAGCACCAGGTGGCAGTCGCCGCCGGGCGGGTCGAGTCGCTGCGGCTCACCCCGGCCGCGCCGACGGCCTGCGCCGAGGCGGTGGCCGCGGTACGCGAGGCCGACTGGCTCATCTTCGGGCCGGGAAGCTGGTACACCAGCGTGCTGCCGCACCTGCTCGTGCCGGGGCTGGCCGACGCGATCATCTCCAGCCCGGCCCGGCGGCTGGTGACGCTCAACCTGGTGGCGGAGAAGGAGACCCTCGGGCTCTCCCTGCCCGACCATCTGGACACCCTGCGGCGCTATCTGCCCGAGCTGAAGGTGGACATGGTGCTGGCCGACTCCACGGCGGTGGGTGACCCCGAAGCGGTCGAACGTGCGGCAGAATCGCTGGGTGCCCGGCTGGTCCTCGCCCCCGTCGCCGTCACCGACGGCACGCCCCGTCATGATCCAGCCGCCCTGGGCGCCGCGCTGGTGCCTGTCCTGGGCGCCGATCGTTAGACACGTACGTAATCATCGGCGACACGCCGAAACCGGTCCGTGAGGGGGCGCACTATGGCGATGACGGCTGCGGTCAAGGACGAGCTGAGTCGGGTCGACGTGCCCAAGCCCTGCTGCCGGCGGGCGGAGATGGCCGCCCTGCTGCGCTTCGCCGGCGGCCTGCACATCGTGTCGGGTCGTGTGGTGGTCGAGGCGGAGCTGGACACGGGCGCGGTCGCCCGGCGGCTCCGCCGGGAGATCGCCGAGGTCTACGGGTATCCGAGCGAGATCCACGTGCTCGCCTCCGGCGGGCTGCGCAAGGGCAGCCACTTCATCGTACGGGTGGTGAAGGACGGCGAGGCGCTGGCGCGGCAGACCGGCCTGCTGGACGTCCGTGGTCGCCCGGTGCGCGGGCTGCCGCCGCACGTGGTCGCCGCCAACGTCTGCTGCGCGGTGTCCGCCTGGCGCGGCGCGTTCATGGCACACGGGTCGCTGACCGAGCCGGGCCGGTCCAGCGCGCTGGAGATCACCTGCCCGGGGCCGGAGTCGGCGCTCGCCCTGGTCGGCGCGGCCCGGCGGATCGGGATCACCGCCAAGAACCGTGAGGTGCGTGGCGTGGACCGGGTGGTGGTCAAGGACGGCGACGCGATTGCCGCGCTGCTCACCCGGATCGGCGCCCACTCCAGCGTGCTGGCCTGGGAGGAGCGGCGGGTGCGCCGCGAGGTCCGGGCCACCGCCAACCGGCTGGCCAACTTCGACGACGCCAACCTGCGCCGCTCGGCCCGGGCCGCGGTCGCCGCCGCCGCCCGGGTCACCCGGGCGCTGGAGATTCTCGCCGACGACGCCCCCGACCACCTCACCTCGGCCGGGCGGCTGCGCCTGGAGCACCGGCAGGCCTCGCTGGAGGAGCTGGGGGCGCTGGCCGACCCGCCGCTGACCAAGGACGCCATCGCGGGCCGGATCCGCCGGCTGCTCGCGCTGGCCGACAAGCGGGCCCGAGACCTGGGCATCCCGGATACGGAAGCAGCCGTCACGCCCGACATGCTCGTGGTCTGATAGGACGGTGGGGCGACATTCTGCGAGCGGGTTCACCACCCGCCGCAGCGCGATGTCGCGCGCTCGGATAGGGTCGCTGCGTACGGCAAGGGGGCCGGCACAGGCACGCCTCGCCGTACTCACCGCCTCGGGCGGTCAGGTCTCCTTGGACCGCGGCGGGGTGGCCGAGATGAACCGTCAACGGCCGGCTCCACGGTCGGCGAACACATTTCCGCCGGCCGGGTTCTGACGCCGGCGGACCAGAACGCGAGGAGATGGGACCTGTGACCATCCGGGTTGGCATCAACGGCTTCGGCCGGATCGGCCGCAACTTCTTCCGGGCAGTGCTGGCGTCCGGCGCTGACGTCGAGGTCGTGGCGGTCAACGACCTGACCGACAACGCGACGCTCGCCCACCTTGTCAAGTACGACAGCATCCTGGGTCGCCTCCCCCACGAGGTGAAGGCCACCGACGACGAGATCAGCGTGGGCGGCCACACCATCAAGGCGTACGCCGAGAAGGACCCGGCCAAGCTGCCGTGGGGCGAGCTGGGCGTCGACATCGTCATCGAGTCCACCGGCTTCTTCACCGACGCCACCAAGGCGAAGGCGCACATCGACGGCGGGGCCAAGAAGGTCATCATCTCGGCCCCGGCGAAGAACGAGGACGTCACCGTGGTCATGGGCGTCAACCAGGACCAGTACGACCCGGCCAAGCACACCATCATCTCGAACGCCTCCTGCACCACCAACTGCCTCGCTCCGATGGCGAAGGTGCTGCACGACACGTTCGGTATCCAGCAGGGTCTGATGACCACCATCCACGCGTACACGCAGGACCAGAACCTGCAGGACGCGCCGCACAAGGACCTGCGTCGGGCCCGGGCCGCCGCGCTCAACATCGTCCCGACCTCGACCGGTGCCGCCAAGGCGATCGGCCTGGTCCTGCCGGACCTGAAGGGCAAGCTGGACGGCTACGCCCTGCGCGTGCCGATCCCGACCGGCTCCACCACCGACCTGACCGTCAACGTCAACCGTGAGACCACGGTGGACGAGGTCAACGCCGCGATGAAGGCCGCCGCGAACGGCCCGCTGAAGGGCATCCTGGTCTACAACGAGGACCCGATCGTCTCCGCAGACATCGTCACCGACCCGGCGTCCTGCATCTACGACGCGCCGCTGACCAAGGTCGTCGGCAACCAGGTCAAGGTCGTCGGCTGGTACGACAACGAGTGGGGCTACTCGAACCGTCTGGTCGACCTGGTCAAGCTGGTCGGTAGCTCGCTGTGAGTGCGAGGAGTGAGCTTGCGAGCCCCAGTCGCGAGCGCGAGGAGCGAGCGGAGCGAGCCCCGCAGTCGCGAGCTGAGGCAGGCTCAGTCACGAACGGAGGGCTGGCTCGGTGAGCATCCGTAACCTCGACGACCTGCTCGCCGAGGGGGTGTCGGGTCGGCGCGTGCTGGTGCGCGCCGACCTGAACGTCCCGCTCGACAAGCAGACCGGGGAGATCACCGACGACGGCCGGATCCGGGCCGTCCTGCCGACGCTGAGCGCGCTGGTCCAGGCCGGTGCCAAGGTTGTCGTCTGCTCGCACCTGGGCCGCCCGAAGGGCGCGCCCGACCCGCAGTTCAGCCTCCGCCCGGTCGCCGGGCGGCTCGGCGAGCTGCTGGGCACCACGGTCCACTTCGCCGAGGACACCGTCGGCGAGTCCGCCCGCTCCACGGTGGACGGGCTGGCCGACGGCCAGGTCGCCCTGCTGGAGAACCTCCGTTTCAACAAGGGCGAGACCAGCAAGGACGACGCCGAACGGGGCGCCTTCGCCGACCAGCTCGCCGCCTTCGGCGACGCGTACGTCGACGACGCCTTCGGCGCCGTGCACCGCAAGCACGCCAGCGTCTACGACGTGCCGGCCCGGCTGCCGCACGTCGCCGGCCGGCTGGTGCTGCGCGAGGTGGAGGTGCTCAGCAAGCTGACCGGCAACCCGGATCGGCCGTACGTGGTCGTGCTGGGCGGTTCCAAGGTCTCCGACAAGCTCGCGGTGATCGAGGCGCTGCTGCCGACTGTCGACCGGCTGCTCATCGGCGGCGGGATGTGCTTCACCTTCCTCAAGGCGCAGGGCCACGAGGTGGGCTCCTCGCTGCTCGAGGAGGAGATGGTCGAGACCTGCCGCAACCTCATGGAGCGCGAGCCGGGCAAGATCATGCTGCCGGTCGACGTGGTGGCCGCGGTCGCCTTCGCCCCGGACGCCGCGCACGACACCGTGCCCGCCGACGGCATCCCGAGCCACCAGGTGGGCCTGGACATCGGGCCGGAGACGGTGGCCGGCTTCGCGGCCGCGCTGTCCCAGGCGAAGACCATCTTCTGGAACGGTCCGATGGGCGTGTTCGAGATGGCCGCGTTCGCCAACGGCACCCGGGGCGTCGCCGAGGCGATCACCAAGGCGGACGCGTTCAGCGTGGTCGGCGGCGGTGACTCGGCCGCGGCCGTGCGGGTGCTCGGCCTGGACGAGTCCGCCTTCGGTCACATCTCCACCGGCGGCGGCGCCTCCCTGGAATACCTGGAGGGCAAGACCCTCCCCGGCATCGCGGCCCTGGAGAACTGAATGGCGAGCACCACCCGCCGGCCGCTGATGGCCGGCAACTGGAAGATGAACCTGAACCACTTCGAGGCCAACCTGCTGGTGCAGAAGCTGGCCGCGAGCCTCACCGAGAAGCAGCTCACCGACGTCGAGACGGTGATCCTGCCGCCCTTCACCGACCTGCGGACCGTGCAGACCGCGGTGGACGGCGACAAGCTGCTGATCGGCTACGGCGGGCAGGACCTGTCGCCGTACCCGGCGGGCGCGTACACCGGGGACATCTCCGGGCCGATGCTGGCCAAGCTGGGCTGCACGTACGTCGTGGTCGGCCACTCCGAGCGGCGGCAGTACCACAACGAGGACGACGCCCTGGTCAACGACAAGGTCAACGCCGCGCTGGCCAACGGGCTCACCCCGATCCTGTGCATCGGCGAGGGGCTGGAGGTGCGGGAGCAGCTCCGGCACGTCCCGCACTGCTGCGACCAGCTCGACGGCGCGCTCCGGGGGCTCACCGCGGAGCAGGTCACCAAGGTCGTCGTGGCGTACGAGCCGGTGTGGGCGATCGGCACCGGCAAGACGGCGACCCCGGAGGACGCCCAGGAGGTCTGCGGCGAGGTGCGGAAGCGGCTCGGCGAGACCTTCGACGAGACCACCGCCCAGCAGGTCCGGATCCTCTACGGCGGGTCGGTCAAGGCGTCGAACATCGCCGCGATCATGGCCCAGCCCGACGTGGACGGGGCCCTGGTCGGGGGTGCCAGCCTGGACGCCGAAGAATTCGCGCAGATCTGCCGGTTCCCGGAGCACATCGCCCGCTGATCGCTCGCTATCCTTGACGCTGCCCGTCCGTCGGTCGGTGCCAACGTGCCCGACAGGACGGGCAGTGATCGCAACGAGAGGACTGACCCCCGCCATGCCGATCTGGTTCGCCTACACGATGATCTCTTTGCTGGTCATCACGAGCATCCTGCTCACCCTGCTGATCCTGCTCCACCGCGGCAAGGGTGGCGGGCTGTCGAGCATGTTCGGCGGCGGCGTCAGCTCCAGCCTGGCCGGCTCCTCGGTGGCCGAGAAGAACCTCGACCGTTACACGGTTCTGGTCGGGATCGTCTGGTTCGCGTCCATCGTCGGGATCGGGCTCTGGCTCCGGCTCCAGCTGAGCGCCGCCGGCGCCTGAGCCAGCCCGCCGATTCGTATCAACCGCGCGCGGTCCGTCACGGGCCGCGCGCGGTTGTTTTCTCCGCCGTACCGCGCCGTCGTCGCCCGGGCCCGGGGCGGTGCTGCCGATGAGGAGGGGCCCTGCCGTACGGCAGGGCCCCTCCTCATCGCTCAGCGCAGGCTGCGCAGTCGCGGCGGCACATCGGCTGCTGCCGCCCGGTCGAGCAGCCAGAGGGTGCGGGACACCCCGTGCACCCCGGCCGCCGGCAGCTGCACCGGCCCGGCCCCGGCGAGCGCCATACCCACCGCCCGGGCCTTGTCCGCGCCGGCGGCCACCAGCCAGATCTCCTCGGCCGTGTTGATCGCCGGCAGGGTCAGCGTCGTCCGCACCGGCGGCGGCTTCGGGCTGCCGCGTACCGCGCTGACCGGGCGGTTGTCGTGGTGCACCGGGTGCTCCGGGAAGACCGACGCCACGTGCCCGTCCTCCCCGACGCCGAGCAGCAGCACGTCGAAGTGGGGGAGCGCGGCATGGCCCGGCCTGGCCGCCCGGGCCAGCTCCTCGGCGTATCCGGCGGCGGCCGCCTCCGGGTCGTTGCCGGCCGGCCCGTCCGAGGCCGGCATCGGGTGGACCCGGGCCGGGTCGAGCGGCACCGCGTCCAGCAGTGCCGCCCGGGCCTGCGTCTCGTTGCGTTCCGGGTCACCGGTCGGCAGGAACCGCTCGTCGCCCCACCAGACGTCGACCCGGGACCAGTCGACGGCGTCCCGGGCCGGCAGCTCCGCCACCGCCCGGTACACCGCCGCGGCGATCCGCCCGCCGGTCAGTACCACCGACGCCTGGCCCCGGTCCGCCTGCGCGTCGAGCAGCTTCACCACCAACCGGGCCGCCACCGCCTGCGCCAGCAGGTCGGGGTCGGCGTGTACGGCGACACTCGCCTCACTCATCCATCGCGCCTTCGTGCTCCGACCGCCCCATGGCGGTCACCTGGCTGTCCGACCGCCGGGCGGTCCGTCCCGTCCGGCGGCCCCGCTCACTGGTTGGCGGCCGCGTGCGCGGTGATTCCGGCTTCGGCCCGCTGGGCGGTGGCCGGATCCTTCCACACGTGCACCCGCTGGCCGGGCCGCTGGTCCAGCCCGGCGATGCCGGCGGTCGCGCCGAGCGCCTCCGCGTACACCTGGTCGGCGTCCAGGCGGCGCAGTTCCTCGGCCAGTTCGTCGCCGAGCGGGCGGCGGACCAGCGGCAGCGCGCGGTCCTCCTGGCCGGTACGCCGGAACGTCGCCATGCTGTCGTCCCGGGTCAGGGTCAGCTCGTCTCCGTTGGCGCAGCGCAGCTGCACCTCGCGCATCCGGGGGAACTCGTCGGTGCCCACCCAGGTCGGGTCGATGCCGAGCCGGGCGGCGAGCCAGCCGCGCATCAGCGCCGCCGTCGGGTCGGCCCGCGGCGCCACCACCGTCGCCTCGGTGATCTCGGACTGGATGGTGTCGAACGCCCCGGCGACCAGGGTGCGCCACGGGGTGATCCGCGTCCAGGCCAGGTCGGTGTCGCCCGGGGCGTAGTCGGCGGCCCGCTGCCGCAGCGCGGCGATCGGATCGGCCGCCTGCGCCGAGTCGGTGATCCGCCGGTCCGCCACCACACCGAGGAAGTCGGTGGCGATCTCCTCCGGCGGCTCGCCGTGCCACCAGGTCACCACCGGCACGTCCGGCACGAGCAGCGGCATCACCACCGACTCGGCGTGCAGCGCGAGCCGGCCGTACATCCGGGTCACCACCGCCTCGCACGGGCCGAGCCGGCCGCCGACGACGATCTCCGCGTCCAGGCGGTTGCGGTCCCGCTCGATGTCGGAGCGGACCACCACGAGCAGCCGGCACGGGTGGGCGGCGGCCGCAATGGTCGCGGCCGCCTCCGCCTCGCGGACCCGCTTCTCGTCCACCACCACGATCAGGGTGAGCGCCATCCCGCTGGCCACCCCGCCCGCGCTGCGCCGCTCGGCGGCGAGCGCCTTGACCACCTCGTTGCCGGTGGTGTCCCACAGCCCGATCAACGGATCCTCCAGGTCTGGTCGGTCATGCCCGCCGCCAGGCGCGGCCATCGCGGGCCAGCATTTCGTCGGCGGCCCGCGGGCCCCACTCGCCGGACCGGTACGGCTCGGGCCGGGTGCTCGCCCAGGCGCGCTCCAGCGGGTCCACCGCCTGCCAGCTCTGCTCCACCTCGGCGGCGTCGGGGAACAGCGTCCGGTCGCCGATCAGCACGTCCAGCACCAGCCGCTCGTACGCCTCGGGGCTGGACTCGGTGAACGCCTCGCCGTACTGGAAGTCCATCGCGATGTCGCGGACCTCCATGGCGGTGCCGGGCACCTTGGAGCCGAATTTCAGCACCACGCCCTCGTCCGGCTGGACCCGGATGACGAGCTGGTTGGGGCCGAGTGACTCCACGTCCGTCGGGTTGAACGGCAGGTGCGGCGCCCGCTTGAACATGATGGCCACCTCGGTGACCCGCCTTGGCAGCCGCTTGCCGGCCCGGATGTAGAACGGCACCCCGGCCCAGCGCCGGTTCTGGATGCCGAGCTTGACCGCGACGTACGTCTCCGTGGTGGAGTCCTGCGGGACGCCCTCCTCCTCCAGGTAGCCGACGGCGCGCTCGCCGCCGACCCAGCCGGGCAGGTACTGGCCCCGCACGGTGTCCCGGGCGATGTCGCTGGGCACCGTGATGGCCTTGAGCACCTTCAGCTTCTCGGTGCGGATCTCGTCGGCGTCGAAGCTGGTCGGCTCCTCCATCGCCACCAGGGCGAGCAGTTGCAGCAGGTGGTTCTGGAGCACGTCCCGCGCGGCGCCGGCGGAGTCGTAGAAGCCGGCCCGGGTGCCGATGCCGACGTCCTCGGCCATGGTGATCTGCACCGAGTCGACGTACTTCGAGTTCCACAGCGGCTCGAACAGGTTGTTGGCGAACCGCAGGGCGAGGATGTTCTGGACCGTCTCCTTGCCCAGGTAGTGGTCGATCCGGAAGACGTCCTGGCGGGTGAAGACGTCGTCGACCAGCTCGTTGAGCGACTTCGCCGAGCGCAGGTCGTTGCCGAACGGCTTCTCCACCACCACCCGGCGCCAGCCGCCGGACTTGGCGTTGTCCGCCATGCCGGTGCGGGCGAGCTGCTTGAGCACCACGGGGAAGGCCGCCGGGGGGATGGAGAAGTAGAAGGCGGCGTTGCCGGCGATGCCGTGGCTGTCCCGCAGCTCGTCGAGGGTGACGGCGAGCTGGTCGAACGCGGCGTCGTCGTCGAACGAGCCGCCGACGAACTTGATGTTGCTGGCCAGCCGCGCCCAGACCTCCTCCCGCCAGGGGGTGCGGGCATGCTTCTTCGCCGCCTCGTGGGCCAGCGACTCGAAGTCGCCGTCGCCCCAGTCGCGCCGGGCGAAGCCCAGGACCGCGAAACCGGGCGGCAGCAGCCCCCGGTTGGCCAGGTCGTAGACCGCGGGCAGCAGCTTCTTGCGGGCCAGGTCACCGGTCACCCCGAAGATCACCAGGGCGCACGGCTCCGGGATCCGTGGCAGCCGTCGGTCCTGAGGGTCGCGCAGCGGGTTCACCGGGCCACCTCAGTTCGCGACTGCGGGGCTCGCAGGACCGGCTCACTCCTCGCGCTCACAATGCCACCTCAGTTCGCGACTGCGGGGCTCGCAGGACCGGCTCACTCCTCGCGCTCACAATGCCACCTCAGTTCGCGACTGCGGGGCTCGCAAGACCGGCTCACTCCTCGCGCTCACGGTTCCTCCTGGCTCCGCTGATGTCACGCCATTCATCGTCATGTCCGTGTCCGTCCGGCCGCATCCAGCAGCTGGGCGACGCCGGTCGCCCGCTCGGTCAGGTGCAGTCGCAGCACCGGTCGTCCCCGGCCGGCCAGGGCCTGCCGGTCGCCGGCGGCCTGGGCCGCCTGAAGCTCTCCGAAGGTGTACGGGCGGCCGGGCACCTGCAGATCATCGGTGACCGCGCCGGTCACCTGGAGGTAGCTGCCGACCTGCGGGCCGCCCTTGTGGTACTGCCCGGTCGAGTGCAGGAAACGTGGTCCCCACCCGAAGGTCACCGGGCGTCCGGCGGCCCGCGCCAGCAGCGGGCGCAGCTCGGCCACCGCCGCGTCGGCCCGCCGGTCGAGGTATGCCGTCACCGCGAGGTATCCGTCGTCGCCCAGCCCGTCGAGCAGCCGGCGCAGCACGCCGGCCAGGTCGCCGGGGGCGCCGGCCGGGGCGTACACCTCGACCGCGCCGTCGGTGAACGACGGTGTCTCCACCAGTGGACCGTCGGCGAGGAGGCGGGCCGTGTTCTCCTTGCTCTCGGTGACGTTCGGCTGGTCGAACGGGTCGACCCCCAGCACCGCCGCGGCGATTGCGGTGGCGTATTCCCAGGTCAGGAAGTGGGCGCCGAGGGGGCCGTTGACCGCCACGTCCGTGGTGCCGGCACCGGGTGCCGCACCCGGGGCGAGTGCCCCGCCGTAGCTGACGGTGAGGACGCCCGGCCCGGTGGCGCCGGGGGCGTCCGGGGACTCCACCACCACGGGCAGGATCCCCACCCCGGCCTTGCCGGTCGATTCGGCGAGCAGCTGCTCGGCCCAGTCGCCCAGCCCGTCGACGCCGGTGCCGTCCGACGCCAGGGCGACCACGTCCCGGCCGGTGGTGGCCGCCGCGCCGAGTGCCACCCCGAGGGCCAGGCCCGGGTTGTCCCGATCCCGGCCCAGCGACCCGGACAGCGCGTCGGCGTCGTCCAGCAGGTCGGTCACCGCGACCCCGGCCAGCGCCGAGGGGACCAGGCCGAACGCGGTGAGCGCGGAGTATCGGCCGCCCATGTCCGGGTCGGCGACCATGGTGACCACGCCCATCTCGGCGGCGGTGGCCTCCAGCGGCGATCCCGGGTCGGTGACCACGACGAAGTGTCGGGCGGCCTCCGCCTCGGTCATCCCGGCGTTGAGGAACGCCTGCCAGTACGCCCGCCGGTGGCTGTCCGTCTCCACCGTCGAGCCGGACTTGCTGGAGAGCACCACCACGGTCCGGTCCAGCCGGTCGGCGAGGGCCGCCCGGACCTGCCCGGGATCGGTGGTGTCCAGCACGGTCAGCGGCCGGCCGAGGGCGCGGGCGATCACCTCCGGGGCGAGTGACGAGCCGCCCATCCCGGCGAGCACCACGTGGTCCAGGTCGGCCAGTTCCTCGACCAGCTCGGCGAGCTGGGGGAGCAGTTCCCGGCTGCGGTGGTGGGTGTCCACCCAGCCGAGGCGTACCTTCGCCTCCGCCTCGGCCCCGGGCCCCCAGATGGTGGGATCCTTGGCGGCGAGCCGGGCGGGGACGTCCCGGGCGACCAGGGCCGCGCGCACCGACGCGGGCGCGGATCGGTCGACCGCGTCGGCGCCGTGCACGGCCAGCCCGGCGGCGACGTCCGCCGGGCCGGCCAGCAGGTCGCTCGCGGCGCCGGCGGGGTCCGGGTGGGAGACGGCGCCGGGAAGCGTCCCGGGGCGGTGCCCCGGGACGCTTCCGGCGCCGTCCGTCACGCGTTGCCCCCGGCCCGTTCGGCGGCCTGCGCGTTGCCCTTGGCGGCCCGGCCGGGCTGTCCGCTGCCCGTGGCCGCCTCGGCGAGCGACTTCTTCACCCCGTCGAGCAGCTCCTGCCAGCTCGCCTCGAACTTCTCCACACCCTCCCGCTCGAGGACGGCGACCACGTCGGCCATGTCCACGCCGACCGCCTGGAGGTCGTTGAAGACCTTGCGGGCGTCGTCGTAGCAGCCGGTGACGGTGTCGGGCCGGACCTCACCGTGGTCGGCGAAGGCGTGGATGGTGGCCTCCGGCATGGTGTTGACCGTGCCGGGTGCGATCAGCTCCTCGACGTACATCACGTCCCGGTAGTCCGGGTTCTTTGTCGAGGTGGAGGCCCACAGCGGGCGCTGCGGGTGGGCGCCGGCGTCGGCCAGGGCCTGCCAGCGGTCGGAGGCGAAGACCTCGCAGTACCGCTCGTACGCGAGCCGGGCGTTGGCGATGGCGGCCTTGCCGCGCAGCGCCTTGGCCTCGGCCGAGCCGATCTTCTCCAGCCGCTTGTCCGCCTCGCTGTCGACGCGGGAGACGAAGAACGACGCGACCGAACCGATCTTGGACAGATCGTGCCCGTTCGCCCTCGCCTGCTCCAGGCCGGCGAGGAAGGCCTCCATGACCTGCGAGTACCGGTCCAGGCCGAAGATCAGCGTGACGTTGACGCTGATCCCCTCGGCCAGCGTCGCCGTGATCGCCGGCAACCCCGCCTCGGTGGCCGGGATCTTGATGAAGAGGTTGGGCCGGTCGATCAGCCACCACAGCCCCTTGGCCTCGGCGACCGTCGTCTCGGTCTCGTGGGCCAGCCGCGGGTCCACCTCGATGGAGACCCGGCCGTCGATGCCGTTGGTCGCGTCGTACGCCGGCCGCATCACGTCGCAGGCCCACCGCACGTCGTACGTGGTGAGCAGGCGAACCGCCTCCTCGAACTCCAGCTTGCGGGTGGCGAGATCGTTCAGCTGCCAGTCGTACTCCTCCGCGGCGCTCAGCGCCTTGGCGAAGATGGTCGGGTTGGACGTCACCCCCACCAGATGCTTCTCGCGGCGCAGTTGGTCCAGCCCGCCGGAGCTCAGTCGTACCCGGGAAAGATCGTCGAGCCAGATCGCCACTCCCGCGGCGCTCAGCTCACCCAGCCTGTCGGTCATGCCGTCCACGCTCCCCTCAGTTGCCGGTCGTGTAACCGGTGATGTCGCCCACCCGGGTCAGTGCCGCGTGCGCGGCGGCCACGATCCGGTCGGGGGTGAACCCGAACTGCTCGAAGAGCACGGTGTGCGGGGCGCTCGCCCCGTAGTGCTCCAGGCTCACGCTCTCGCCGCTGTCGCCGACGATCCCCCGCCAGGACATGGCGATGCCCGCCTCCACGCTCACCCGTGCCTTTACCCCGCGCGGCAGGACCGACTCCCGGTACGCCTCGTCCTGGTCGAAGAACCACTCCTGGCAGGGCATGGAGACGACCCGGGTGGGGGTGCCGCCGGCCTCCAGCCGCTCCCGTGCGGTGAGGCAGAGCTGCACCTCGGAGCCGGTGCCGACGAGGATCACCTGCGGCATGCCGGTGGACGCCTCGGCCAGCACGTAGCCGCCCTTGGCGGCGCCCTCGGCGCCGGCCAGCTCGGTGCGGTCCAGGGTCGGCAGCGGCTGGCGGCTGAGCGCCAGCGCGGTGGGCCGGTCGGTGTGCTCCAGGGCCTGCCGCCACGCCCACGCGGTCTCGTTGGCGTCGGCCGGGCGGACCACGTCCAGGCCGGGGATGGCGCGCAGCGCGGTCAGGTGCTCCACCGGCTGGTGGGTCGGGCCGTCCTCGCCGAGGCCGATCGAGTCGTGCGTCCAGACGTAGACCACCGGCAGCTTCATCAGCGCGGCGAGCCGCACCGAGGGGCGCATGTAGTCGCTGAACACCAGGAAGGTGCCGCCGTACGGGCGGGTGCCCCCGTGCAGGGCGATGCCGTTGAGGATCGCGCCCATGGCGTGCTCACGGATGCCGAAGTGCAGGGTGCGGCCGTACTCGTCGCCCGGGAAGTCCTTGGTCGCGTGCACCGCCGGGATGAACGACGGCTCGCCCTTCATCGTGGTGTTGTTGCTCTCCGCCAGGTCGGCGGAGCCGCCCCAGAGTTCGGGCAGCACCGGGGCGAGGGCCTCCAGGACCTTGCCGGAGGCGGCCCGGGTGGCGACGCCCTTGGCGTCGGCCGGGAAGGTGGGCAGCGCGTCTGCCCAGCCCTCGGGGAGCGTGCGGGCGGCCATCCGGTCCCAGAGCGCCTTGCGCTCCGGGTTGGCCTGCGCCCACGCGTCGAACGGGGTGGTCCACGCCGTCTGGGCCGCGGCGCCGCGTTCCATCACCTGGCGGGCGTGTTTGAGGACCTCGTCGTCGACCTGGAAGGTCCGCTGCGGGTCGAAGCCGAGGATCTCCTTGGTGGCCTTCACCTCGTCGGCGCCGAGCGCCGAGCCGTGGATCTTGCCGGTGTTCTTCTTGTTCGGTGCGGGCCAGCCGATGATGGTGCGCAGCGCGATGAAGGAGGGGCGGTCGGTCTCCGCCCGGGCGGCCAGCAGCGCCTGGTAGAGGGCTTCGACGTCCTCGTGGTAGTCGCCCTGGTCGGCGTCGCCGCGGCGCCAGTCCACGGTCTGCACGTGCCAGCCGTACGCCTCGTACCGCGCGGCGACGTCCTCGCTCTTGGCGATCCGGGTGTCGTCCTCGATCGAGATCTCGTTGTCGTCGTAGATCACGCAGAGGTTGCCCAGCTGCTGGTGGCCGGCGAGGGCGCTGGCCTCGTGGCTGATGCCCTCCTCGATGTCGCCGTCGGAGGCGATGCACCAGATGTCGTGGTCGAACGGCGACTCGCCGACCTCCGCCGCCGGGTCGAACAGGCCGCGCTCCCGGCGGGCCGCCATGGCCATGCCGACCGCGTTGCCGAGGCCCTGGCCGAGCGGGCCGGTGGTGGTCTCCACGCCCGGGGTGTGCCCGTGCTCCGGGTGGCCCGGGGTGAGCGAGCCCCACTGGCGCAGCGCCTTCAGGTCGTCCAGCGACAGCGGGTAGCCGGAGAGGAAGAGCTGGATGTACAGGGTCAGGCTGGAGTGCCCGGCGGAGAGGACGAAGCGGTCCCGGCCGGCCCAGTTCGGGTCCGCCGGGTTGTGTCGCATGACGCGGTTGAAGAGCAGGTACGCCGCCGGGGCGAGGCTCATCGCCGTGCCCGGATGGCCGTTGCCGGATTTCTCCACGGCGTCCATGGCCAGCACGCGGACCGTGTCGACGGCCCTGCGGTCGAGGTCGGACCAGTTGAGAGCGGGAAGCTCGGGTCGGTTGGCAGCCACGTTGGTTGTGCTCCTCGGCAGATGGGCGGAACCCTCACTGGTGACCCTATCGAGCGGTCCTAAACGTCCGCCCGGGGATCTCTGCATGGTGTTCTGTGCGCGTCCGACCGGATCAGCTGTTCGACCCGCGGTGTGACGGCACGCACCGTTGTCGGGTCTCCGGGGCAGCCAAAACGACGACGCGTAGTCTGTGGGGCGGTGTGTGGACCCGGGACGGGTCCGGGCCGACCACGACCTCCCCCCGCCAAGCCGGAAGGTGGCAATCCGTGAGCATGATCACCGAGCGCCCCGTCAGCGACTCTGCCGGGCAGCCGTCGGTGGGCGCGGTGGCGGAGGTGCCGGCGAGCGGTCGGCGGAGCCTGCGGGCGGTGGTGGCCGCGTACGTGACGCTCACCAAGCCGCGGATCGTCGAGCTGCTGCTGGTGACCACTGTGCCGGCGATGATGCTCGCGGCCGGCGGCATGCCCTCGCTCTGGCGGGTGGCCGTGGTGCTGGTCGGCGGCTCGCTCGCCGCCGGCGCGGCCAGCGTGCTCAACTGCTACATCGACCGCGACATCGACCAGCTGATGCGGCGCACCAAGCGCCGGCCGTTGCCCGCGCACACCGTGTCGCCGCGCAACGCGCTGATCTTCGGTCTGGTGCTGGCGGTGATCTCGGTCGTGTTGATGGCCGTGTTCACCAACTGGCTGGCGGCGGGGCTGACCCTGGCGGCGATCGCCTACTACGACCTGGTCTACACGCTCTGGCTCAAGCGGACCACGGTGGCGAACACCTTCTGGGGCGGCATCTGCGGCTCGGCGCCGGTGCTGATCGGTTGGGCCGCGGTCACGGGTTCGCTGGCCCCGGCCGCGTGGGGTCTGTTCGCGGTGGTCTTCTTCTGGCAGATGCCGCACTTCTACGCGCTGGCGATCAAATACAAGGCCGACTACGCCCGGGCCGGCGTCCCGATGCTGCCGGTGGTGGCCTCGGTCCGGCGGGTGAACGCGGAGATCCTGCTCTTCTCCTGGCTGACCCTGCTCTCCTCGTTGGCCGTCTGGCCGCTGGGGATGAGCCCGATCTACGGGGTCACCGCGCTGGTCGTCGGCGGCGTCTTCGTGGTGGAGGCGCACAAGCTCTGCCGGCGCGCGGCGCGCGGCGAGGCGGTGAAGCCGATGCGGCTGTTCCACTGGTCGACCACCTACCTGACCATCCTCTTCGCGGCCGTCGCGCTCGACGCCCTGCTCTGATCGTCAGAATTTTTTTCAGGCTAAGCGAGGCCCGGCTCAACCCGGACAGATTGTGACGATCTCGCCTGTCTGCTTCGCCCCGACTTAATACGACATGTCAACGCGAATTACTTGTGGTCTTCCTTAAACCCGTAGGTAATTGGCATCACAATTGGTTCATCGTTCTCGCACATCCGGGTGGAAGTCTGCTTAGGCTTCGCGTCATGGCAGAAGGTTCCGATACGACGCTGACGGCTGAGCAGACCGCCGAGCAGGCCCCCAACGGCCTGGTCGCCGGCATCAAGTCGTTCGCCGCCGGGCACGGCGGCGCGAAGGCGGTCATCGAGTACGTCGGCAAGCGCGGCGCGCGGATCGTCCTCGTGGGTGCGGACGGGGAGTGGGCCGACCAGTTCGCGGACGGCACCGACGTGGCGCGGCTCGCCTGCGCCACCGCGGCGTCGCCGTCGAGGCGGCGATCTGGGACGACCCGGCCGTGGACTGGTCCAGGTACGACTTGGTCGTGCTCCGCTCACCCTGGGACTACGCGCTGCGCCGGGACGAGTTCGTCGCCTGGGCGCAGACCGTGCCGCGCCTGGTCAACCCCGCCGACGTGGTCCGCTGGAACACCGACAAGCGCTATCTGGGCGAGCTCTCCGCCGCCGGAGTGCCCACCGTGCCGACGGTCTGGGTCGAGCCGGGTGAGCCCTGGCAGCCGCCCGCCGACTCCGGCGAGTACGTGATCAAGCCGGCGGTCAGCGCCGGCAGCCAGGACACCGGCCGGTACGACCTGGCCGACCCGGAGCACCGGGAGCTGGCCGCGAAGCACGTGCGGCGGCTCTCCGACGCCGGGCGGGTCACCATGGTCCAGCCGTACCTGAGCGCGGTCGACACCGCCGGGGAGACCGCGCTGCTCTTCCTCACCGGGCCGGACGGCCTGGCGTTCAGCCACGCCATCCGCAAGGGGCCGATGTTGACCGGCCCCGATCTGGGCGTGGCCGAGCTCTACAAGGAGGAGCGCATCGACGCCCGGGCGGCGCTGCCGGACCAGCTCGCCGTGGCGCAGCAGGCCCTCGCGGCCGTCCCGGGTGGCCCGGACCGGCTGCTCTACGCCCGGGTCGACCTGATCCCCGGCCCCGACGGCGCGCCGGTCCTGGTGGAGCTGGAGCTCACCGAGCCGAGCCTGTTCATCGGATACGCCGACGCGGCCCCCGACCGCCTCGCCGCGGCGATCACCACCCACCTGGCCCGCCGGTCCTGACCGGCGGGCCCCGGCCCGTGGCCGCCCTGCCGCCGGCGAGGCGGCGCGGGCCTCACACCTCGTCCTCGTGATTGCGGTCCCACCGGCCCCCGATCGGCGGCGTCTCCAGCCGGACGGCGGCCTCGTTTCCGGCGAAATCGTTGTCCTCGATCCGGCAGGAGACGCACCGGCCCGCCGTGGTGATCCAGAACCCGTAGGTCTGGGTGTGCTCGTCCCGGTTCCAGATCCGGTTGCCGCGCACGGTGGCCGACTCGAACGGGGCGTTGACGGCGATTCCGGCGCGGACCGTCGGACCGGCCGGCAGCTCGTACGCCGTGCCGGGCGCGGGGACCGCCTCGTTCCACCCGGTCGCGCCGTCCGGCCGCACCTCGGCGAGTGACAGCTCGGTGGCGGTGTTGGCGGCTACCACAGCGGTCCGCGAGTCGACCCGCAGCACCTTGCCCCGGTGCCCGTCCCAGGGCCAGCCCGCGGCACTGTCGATCATCGTGCGGGGCGAGTAGCGCACCGTGTCGCCGCTACCGTGGTGCGCCGGCGCGGAGCGCCGGCCGTTGTCGCGGATCCGGTTGCCGACCAGCGCCGCGTCGATCATCGGCCGGTCGATCCGGATCCCGTCCAGCGCGTTGTCCCGGATGTCGTTGGCCTCGATCACCATGTCCGCCGCCGCGCCCGGGTAGCCGTCGCCCAGGGCGTGCTCGTGGTAGCCGTACCCGCCGTTGCGGCTGATCCGGTTGCCCCGGACCGTGTAGGGGCCGGGAGTGTTGCCCATGCTGATCCCGTCGCCGACGTTACGGTCGATGACGCAGTCGGTCAGCAGGCCGCCCTGGCCGGCCACCCCGGAGGTGCCGTTGGCGGAGACGTCGAATCCGGCTTCCAGGTTGTTGGTGAGGGTGCAGGCGGACACCACCAGCCCGTCTGCCCCCCAGTCGGAGATGCCGAACCGGTTGGCCTGGCTGTGGCAGCCGATGATGCGGAAGCCCCGCGGTCGCGCCCAGGTGGCCTTCTGCAGCTCCAGGAAGATCCCGTTGGTGCCGTTGCCGACCGTGGTGCAGTTGGCGATGGTGAGCCGCTCCACGTCGCCCCAGCCGCCGATGCCGACGCCGATGCCCGCGCCGCCCATCTGCTCGCCGTTGTCGAGCCGGCCGCAGCCCACCACGACCACCCCGTCGACCAGGCTGTCCTGGAGGAAGTCGCAGCCCAGCCCGGTGGCCCCGGTGTGGTGGATGTAGAGGTTGCGGAACACGCCGCGCACCACGTACTGGAGGCCGAGGCCCTTGGCGAGGTAGTTGTACTCGGCCATGCCGACGCCGGAGCCGTCGATCTCGAAGTCGGCGAACGTGCAGTCGGCGATGTGCCGGTCCCGGTCCGCGCCGTGCTGGACGGTGGTCCAGAACGCCAGCGGCACGGGACTGCCGCGGTTTCCCTCGTTGCTGAGCAGGAACCGGGTCGCCGCGGAGCCGGCGCCGACCAACGACACGCCGCTGCGCCACACGGTGCCGGCGTCCCGGATCGAGTAGATGCCGGGCGGGCAGTAGATCACCCGAGCCCGTCCGTCGGCGTCGTATCCCTCGCCCAGCCGGTCCACCAGCGCCGCCAGGGCCGGCTGGTCGTTGGTCACCCCGTCGCCGGTGAGCCCGAAGTCGCGCGCGTCGCACCACAGCGGCGCGCCGGCGACCGGGGTGAGCCGCTGCGGGACGGTCGTGGACAGGCCCTTGCGTGACACCGGAGCTCCCCTCGGGGGCGGACGGTCCGTCGGCGGACCGCATTCCCGCGGCCGCCGGCGGGTAACGCCCCGGGCGGCTCAGGCGGCCGCGGTGACCGTCTCGGCGGTCCGGACGGGCCGCGCCGCGGGCGTGATCGGGCGGCGCTCCCGGGTTGACCAGAGCATTCCCAGGGTCGCCAGCAGCACCAGGCAGGAGCCGAGCATGTGCGCGGCGACGAGCGCCCCCGGCAGGTGGGTGAAGTACTGCACGAAGCCGATCAGGCCCTGGCCCAGCTCGACCGCGACCAACACGACGGCGGCCCGGGCGGCCCGCGCCGCGCCCACCGCGCGGAACGCGAAGACCAGCGCCACCGAGAGGCCGATCAGCAGGAAGACCCCGTCGGCGTGCACCTGCGAGATCGACTCCGGGTCGAGGCCGTTGCGCGCCGCGCCCTGGTCGCCGGCGTGCGGGCCGCTGCCGGTCACCCAGGTGCCGACCACCAGCACCGCCGCGCTCACCAGCGTGGTGAGGCGGGCGAGGGTGCGCAGCGGGGCCGGCACGGTGGGCGTCACCGGCCCCTCCGGCTCGACGGCGCGCCGCCAGAGGGCGTACGCGGCGGCGATCACCGCCATCGAGGCGAGGAAGTGCAGCCCGACCACCCACGGGTTGAGGTTGGTCAGCACGGTGATCCCGCCGATCACCGCCTGCGCGGGGATGCCGAACAGCACGGCGAGCGCGAGCGGCAGCAGCGCCCGTCGGCGGGGCCGCTGGGCCAGCACGGCCAGCACCACGGCGAGGGCGATGACCCCGACGGCGAAGGTGAGCAGCCGGTTGCCGAACTCGATCACCCCGTGCACGCCCATCTCCGGCGTGGCGTGGTACGACTCGTCGGTGCACCGGGGCCACGTCGGGCAGCCGAGGCCGGAGGCGGTGAGCCGGACCGCCCCGCCGGTGACCACGATCGCCACGTTCGCGATGATCGAGGCGTACGCGAGGCGGCGCAGCAGCGCGGGGGAGACCGGGAACCGGACGGAGGGCTTCACGGAGCGAATCCTACGCACCGTAGTGGACCTCGATCGGGTGACTCCGCCACCCCGGTGTCGGGAATCACCGGGACCCGGTTTGCGGCCCCCCGACGAATTACGTAACGTTGGCGTTGTGAAAAAGGCGGCGGCGCTCCCCGAGCACCAGCCGGCGACCGCTCCGGTCGCCGGTGCGGGCGCGTCCGCCGATCCTTCCACCCGTGACCGGGTCACCCAGCTGCTGCTGGAGCGGGGGGCGACCACCGCCGCCCAGCTCGGGTCGGCGCTCGGGCTCAGCCCGGCCGCGATCCGCCGGCACCTCGACGCGATGCTCGCCGACGGCGACGTGGTCGCCCGGGAGCAGGCCGTTCGGGGCAGCCGGGGGCGGGGCCGCCCGGCCAAGGTCTTTGTGCTGACCGAGGCGGCCCGGGTGCGCTGCGGCACCCACCACTACGACAACATGGCCATGGCCGCGCTGCGCTGGGTCGCCCGCACCGGTGGCTCCGAGGCGGTGGAGGCGTTCGCCGCCGACCAGGTGGCCGCGCTGGAGGCCCGCTGCCGCGCCGCCATGGAGGACGCCGGCGACGACCCGCTCGCGCGGGCGGAGGCGCTCGCCGGGGCGTTGACCGCCGAGGGCTACGCTGCCAACGCGTCCACGATCGCCTCCGGCGGCCAGCTGTGTCAGCACCACTGCCCGGTGGCGCACGTGGCCGCCGAGTTTCCCCAGCTGTGCGAGGCCGAGACCGCGGTGATCTCCCGTCTGGTCGGCACCCACGTGCAGCGCCTGGCCACCATCGCGCACGGCGACGGGGTGTGCACCACGCACATCCCGGCCCAGCCGCGGAAGTCCGGTAACACCGTCACCACTGTGAGGACAGATAGATGACCGAGCAGATCGTCCAGCCCCTGACCCAGGAGGAGCAGCTCGCCGCCCTCGGTCGCTACGAGTACGGCTGGGCCGACCCCGATGTCGCCGGGGCGTCCGCCCAGCGCGGCCTCAACGAGGCGGTGGTGCGGGACATCTCGGCCAAGAAGAACGAGCCGGCCTGGATGCTCGACCTGCGCCTGAAGGGCCTGCGGCTGTTCGGCCGCAAGCCGATGCCGGCCTGGGGCGCGGACCTCACCGGCATCGACTTCGACAACATCAAGTACTTCGTGCGGTCCACCGAGAAGCAGGCCACCAGCTGGGAGGACCTGCCCGAGGACATCAAGAACACCTACGACCGGCTGGGCATCCCCGAGGCGGAGAAGCAGCGGCTGGTCGCCGGCGTCGCGGCGCAGTACGAGTCCGAGGTCGTCTACCACAAGATCCGTGAGGACCTCGAGGAGCAGGGCGTCGTCTTCCTCGACACCGACACCGCGCTGCGCGAGCACGAAGACATCTTCAAGGAGTACTTCGGCACGGTGATCCCGGTCGGCGACAACAAGTTCGCCGCGCTGAACACCTCCGTCTGGTCCGGTGGCTCGTTCATCTACGTGCCGAAGGGCGTGCACGTGGAGATCCCGCTGCAGGCCTACTTCCGGATCAACACGGAGAACATGGGCCAGTTCGAGCGGACGCTGATCATCGTCGACGAGGGCGCGTACGTGCACTACGTCGAGGGCTGCACCGCGCCGCTCTACTCCTCCGACTCGCTGCACAGCGCCGTGGTGGAGATCATCGTCAAGAAGAACGCCCGGTGCCGCTACACGACCATCCAGAACTGGTCGAACAACGTCTACAACCTGGTCACCAAGCGCGCCGTCTGCCACGAGGGCGCGACCATGGAGTGGGTCGACGGCAACATCGGCTCCAAGGTGACCATGAAGTACCCGGCGGTCTACATGACCGGTGAGCACGCCAAGGGCGAGGTGCTCTCGGTGGCCATGGCCGGCGAGGGCCAGCACCAGGACGCGGGCGCCAAGATGGTGCACGCCGCGCCGCACACCTCCTCGACCATCGTGTCGAAGTCGATCGCCCGGGGCGGCGGCCGCACCTCGTACCGGGGCCTGGTGCAGGTGCTGGAGGGCTCGCACAGCAGCCGGAGCACGGTCAAGTGCGACGCGCTGCTGGTCGACACCATCTCCCGCTCCGACACCTACCCCTACGTCGACATCCGCGAGGACGACGTGTCGATGGGGCACGAGGCGACCGTCTCCAAGATCAGCGACGACCAGCTCTTCTACCTGATGAGCCGGGGCCTGAGCGAGGACGAGGCGATGGCGATGATCGTGCGCGGCTTCATCGAGCCGATCGCCAAGGAGCTTCCGATGGAGTACGCCCTGGAGCTCAACCGCCTGATCGAGCTCCAGATGGAGGGCGCGGTCGGCTGACCCCGGCCACCCGACTGCTCCGGGTCGCGGCGTTGCGGCAGACGCGCCGAGCCGGAGTGGTCGCCGGGCGGGCCGGTCGCACCGGCCCGCCCGACCCAGCACGAAACCGCCGTCGCAGAACAGCAAGGAAGAGATGACTACCCAGGCTTCCGCGCCGCCCGCCACCAAGTCGCAGGCGCTCCGCTCGTACGACGTCGCCGACTTCCCGGCCCTCACTGGCCTGGAGGAGGAGTGGCGTTTCACCCCGCTCAAGCGCCTGCGCGGCCTGCTGGACGGCGCCGTGACGGACGAGTCGGCACACTGGCCGGCCCGCGAGTACGGGCAACTGCCCGCGGGGGTCACGGTCGGCACCTTGGCGAAGGACGATCCGCGCCGGGGCAGCGTGCTTACCCCGTTCGACCGAATCAGCGCGCGCGCCTACGGCGAGTCGGACCTCGGCCTGCTGGTACAGGTGGCCCGGGAGGCGGTGGTCTCCGAGCCGGCGATCATCACCGTGCACGGCGGCCCGTCCGACGTGGTGGCCTTCACGCACACGTTCGTCGAGATCGGCGCGCTCTCCGAGTCGGTTCTGGTGCTGCGGCACGTCGGTTCCGGCACGCTGGCGGACAACGTCGAGGTGGCGGTGGCTGACGGCGCGAAGCTGACCCTGGTCACCATCGCCGACTGGGCCGACGACGCCGTCCAGGCGCAGCACCTCAAGGTGCGGCTGGGCCGGGACGCCAAGGTGACCCACGTGCAGGTGAGCCTCGGTGGCGACCTGGTCCGGCAGTACACCTCGGTGGAGTACGGCGACCGGGGCGGCGAGGCCGAGCTGTACGGCCTCTACTTCGCCGACTCGGGCCAGCACCTGGAGCACCGGCAGATGGTCGACCACACCGTGCCGGACTGCCGCAGCTACGTCGGCTACCGGGGTGCCCTGCAGGGCGCCAGCGCGCACACCGTCTGGGTCGGCGACGTGCTGATCCGGGCCGAGGCGACCGGCACCGACACGTACGAGATCAACCGGAACCTGCTGCTCACCGACGGCGCCCGGGCGGACTCCGTGCCGAACCTGGAGATCGAGACCGGCGAGATCGCCGGCGCCGGCCACGCGAGCGCGACCGGCCGCTTCGACGACGAGCAGCTCTTCTACCTGATGGCCCGCGGCATCCCGGAGGCAGAGGCGCGCCGCCTGGTGGTCCGCGGCTTCTTCGCCGAGCTGATCAACAAGATTCCGGTCGAGGAGCTGCGGGAGCGGCTCGGTGACGCGATCGAGGCGCGGCTGACCAAGGCCGGCGCCTGATGATCAGGATCTGCGCGACCGAGGACGTGCCGAAGGGCACCGCGATCAGTGCCGACGTCGACGGCACCCGGATCGCGCTCGTGCACGGCGACGACGACCAGTTCTACGCCGTGTACGACGAGTGCTCGCACGCCGCGATTCCCCTCTCCGAGGGCGAGGTCGAGGGGTGCACGCTGGAATGCTGGCTGCACGGGTCCCGTTTCGACCTGCGTACCGGTGAGCCCACCGGGCTGCCCGCGACCGAACCCGTTCCCGTCTATCCCGTCGAAGTTCGCGACGGCGACATCTACGTCAGTCTGACGCCGAGCAATGGAGTGACCCGATAATGAGCACCCTGGAGATCCGCGACCTGAAGGTGTCGGTCAAGCTGCCCGAGGGTGAGCTCAAGCCGATCCTGGCCGGTGTCGACCTGACCGTGAAGTCGGGCGAGACCCACGCGATCATGGGCCCGAACGGCTCCGGCAAGTCCACCCTGGCGTACTCGATCGCCGGCCACCCGAAGTACGAGATCACCGGCGGCTCGGTGACCCTCGACGGCGAGGACGTGCTGGCCATGTCCGTCGACGAGCGGGCCCGCGCCGGCCTCTTCCTGGCCATGCAGTACCCGGTCGAGGTTCCCGGCGTCTCCGTCGCCAACTTCCTGCGTACCGCCAAGACCGCCATCGACGGCGAGGCGCCGAAGCTGCGCACCTGGGCCGGTGAGCTGCGCGGTGCCATGGAGAAGCTCCAGATGGACCCGGCGTTCGCCCAGCGCAACGTCAACGAGGGCTTCTCCGGCGGCGAGAAGAAGCGGCACGAGATCGTGCAGCTGGAGCTGCTCAAGCCGAAGATGGCCATCCTCGACGAGACCGACTCCGGCCTCGACGTGGACGCGTTGCGCGTGGTCAGCGAGGGGGTCAACCGGGTCCGCGACACCGGCGACACCGGCCTGCTGCTGATCACCCACTACACCCGGATCCTGCGCTACATCAAGCCCGACTTCGTGCATGTCTTCGTGGCCGGCCGGATCGTCGAGCAGGGCGGCCCGGAGCTGGCCGACAAGCTCGAGGAAGAGGGCTACGAGCGGTACGTCGCCGGAGCCGGTTCGGCGCGGGCCTGACCTACGAGACGGGGGCCGCTGAGATGACCACCATCGCCATCCCGCCGGGGATGCCGCAGTACGACGACGTGCCGCGTTACGACGTGGCCACGGTGCGCGCCGACTTCCCGATCCTCGACCGGGAGATCAACGGGCACCGGCTGGTCTATCTCGACAGCGCCAACACCTCGCACAAGCCACGGCAGGTGCTCGACGTCCTCACCGAGCACTACGCGCGGCACAACGCCAACGTGTCGCGCTCGGTGCACACCCTGGGCACCGAGGCGACCGAGGCGTACGAGGGGGCCCGGGCGAAGATCGCCGCGTTCATCAACGCGCCGAGCGTGGACGAGGTGGTGTTCACCAAGAACTCCACCGAGGCGATCAACCTGGTGGCGTACGCCTTCTCCAACGCCTCGTCGCGGCCGGACGCCGACCCGCGGTTCCGGCTCGGTCCGGGCGACGAGATCGTGATCTCCGAGATGGAGCACCACTCGAACATCGTCCCGTGGCAGCTGCTGGCCGAGCGGACCGGCGCTACGCTGCGCTGGTTCCCGGTCACCGACCAGGGCCGGCTGGACGAGTCCGGCCTGGACGACCTGGTCACCGAGCGCACGAAGATCGTCTCGCTGGTGCACATGTCCAACATCCTCGGCACGGTCAACGCCACCGCGCGGATCACCCAGCGGGTCCGCGAGGTGGGCGCCCTGCTGCTGCTCGACTGCTCGCAGTCGGTGCCGCACATGCCGATGGACGTGGTCGACTACGACGCCGACTTCATCGTCTTCACCGGCCACAAGATGTGCGGCCCGACCGGCATCGGTGTGCTCTGGGGGCGCGGCGAGCTGCTCGCCGCGATGCCTCCGGTGCTCGGCGGC
The DNA here is from genome assembly GCF_047921475.1 of Micromonospora sp. SL4-19. Lineage (NCBI taxonomy): Bacteria > Bacillati > Actinomycetota > Actinomycetes > Micromonosporales > Micromonosporaceae > Micromonospora > Micromonospora sp. SL4-19. The sequence goes on along the minus strand of NZ_JBLROB010000033.1, from coordinate 34,726 downwards.
GGTTCGATGATCGAGACGGTGTCGATGGCGCGGTCCACGTTCGCCCCGCCGCCGGCCCGGTTCGAGGCGGGCACCCCACCGATCGCCGAGGCCGTGGCGCTCGGCGCCGCAGTGGACTACCTCGGCGGGATCGGGATGCGGGCGATCCAGTGGCACGAGAAGGAGCTGACGGCGTACGCGCTGGACGCCCTCGCCACCGTGCCCGGGCTGCGCATCTTCGGCCCGAACGTGCCGGTCGGCCGGGGCGGGACCATCTCGTTCGCGCTCGGCGACATCCACCCGCACGACGTCGGGCAGGTGCTCGACTCGCTCGGCGTGCAGGTGCGGGTGGGGCACCACTGCGCGAAGCCGGTGTGCACGCGGTTCGGCGTCCCGGCCATGACGCGGGCGTCGTTCCACCTGTACACCACCACGGACGAGATCGACGCGCTGGTGGCCGGTCTCGAGCAGGTGCGGAAGGTGTTCCGATGAACCTGGCGACGCAGGAGCCCGGCGAATCGACGGGAGTTCAGCCTGATGCAGCTTGAGTCTCTTTACCAGGAGATCATCCTGGACCACTACAAGCACCCGCACGGCCGCGGCCTGCGGGATGCGTCCCCGGAGGCCCGGGTCGGCGAGGCGCACCACGTCAACCCGACCTGCGGCGACGAGATCACCGTGCGGGTGGCCACCGACGGCAAGGTGTTCACCGACATCTCGTACGACGGGATGGGCTGCTCGATCAGCCAGGCGTCGGCGAGCGTGCTGCATGAACTGCTGCGCGGCCGCACCGCGGACGACGCCGCGGTGGTGCACGAGGCGTTCGTCGAGTTGATGTCCGGGCGTGGCCAGGTCACGCCGGACGAGGACGTGCTCGGAGACGGGGTGGCGTTCGCGGGTGTCGCGCGCTATCCGGCCCGGGTGAAGTGCGCGTTGCTGTCGTGGATGGCGTTCAAGGACGCCGCGGCACGCGCCGGGGTGGGCGTGAGCCCGACGGAGGTGAAGGCATGAGCAGCGACGAGACCACCACGCCGGAGGCCGGTGCGGTCGCGACCGACGGCGCGGCGACGCCGGCCACCGGCGGGGCCGCCCCGGCCGGCGGCAAGGCCGTGATCGCCGACATCGAGGAGGCGATGAAGGACGTCGTCGACCCCGAGCTGGGCATCAACGTGGTCGACCTGGGTCTGGTGTACGGCGTCCACGTCGACGACGCGAACGTGGCCACCCTGGACATGACGCTGACCTCGGCGGCCTGCCCGCTGACCGACGTGATCGAGGACCAGGCCCGACAGGCGCTGACCACCGGCCCGGGCGGCGGGCTGGTCAACGACATCCGGATCAACTGGGTGTGGCTCCCGCCGTGGGGCCCCGACAAGATCACCGACGAGGGGCGGGACCAGCTCCGCTCCCTCGGCTTCAACGTCTGACTCCTGCGGTCACCCCGTCGAGCGCGACGCCCCTGCGGGCGTCGCGCTCGACGCGTCTCCACCCCTGCCGCCAGCGCCGTCCCGCGCCCCGCTGTGCCATGCCCCCGCGCCCCGCGCCCCCGCGTTCAGGATCACGCTCGATCCTGGATGTAGTGGCCTTGGAGTGACGGCCAGGCCACTACATCCAGGATGTAGCGCGATCTTGGGACGGGACAGGGGCACGGGGCGCGGGCGAGGTGGAAATCGGGTGGCGGTGCCGGCGGGGTGGACGCAGGATGGCGGGATGATCGAGGCGTACCCGAAGCAGGTTCCTGTCCGCGCGGCCACCGCCGTGCGTCGACAGCGCACCTGGCCGGGGATCGCCTCGACCCGCCGTCCGCCGTCGTGAGCGGGGCGTTCCTCGCCGGGCTGGTGGCCGGCTACGGCGTCGCAGTCCCGGTCGGCGCGATCGCGGTGCTCATCCTCGGGCTCAGCGCCCGTACCTCCTTCCGGGTCGGCGCGGCGGCGGCGCTCGGGGTTGCCACCGCCGACGGCGCCTACGCCGCCGTGGCGGCCCTCGGCGGTGCCGTGGTGGCCGGCCTGCTCGCCCCGTTCGCCGATCCGTTGCGGCTGGTCGCGGCGGCGGTGCTGCTCGTGCTCGCCGGGCACGGCGCGTGGCGGGCCCTGCGGACTCCCGCCCCGACCGGCCCGCGGCCGGCGCGGCGCGGGCTGGACACCCCGGCTCGGGCTTACCTCGCGATCCTCGGCCTGACCCTGCTCAACCCGGCCACCGTCGTCTACTTCGCGGCGCTCGTCCTCGGCCGGCGGGACGTCGGTGGGCCCGACGTCGTGGCCGCCGGGCTCTTCGTGCTCGGAGCCTTCCTCGCCTCGGCCAGTTGGCAGTTGCTGATCGCCGGGGGCGGCACCCTGGTGGGTCGGGCGCTCACCGGCCCCCGGGGCCGGCTGGTCACCGCGCTGGCCTCCAGCACGATCATCGCGGCGCTCGCCGTCGCAATGCTGCTGGCCTGACCCCGCCGGTAACAGACCATAGTGGACAATCGAAGTATGACAGTCTGATGACGATTGATCTTCACCAGCGTAACAACGACGTCGGTCGAATCGACAGGTCCGTTCATCGAACGCTCTAGTCCCATTCATCTTTCTGGACATCGACACTCAGTCATCAGGCCAGCAACCCTCGCGTTCGCGGCGTGGGTCGCGGTCGATGACCCACCTGGCGGACCCGTGTCGGCCGCCGTCCTGTCACGAGTGCCTCCCCCGTTCGGCTGATGTCGGTGATCGGTCGTCCGCCTAAGGTTTCTGACCAATCTGTGGATCATCCGTCACGCCCTGTCGACCTTCGGGGTGCGGATGGCCCCCATCCACTCCTCACCGATCAGGGAGACGACTTGAGGATCACCCTGGTACGTCAACCGCGCGACGGGTCACGAAACCGTCGGTCGCGTGGTGGGCGGATCGCAACCCTACTGGCGGCCGCGCTGGTAGCTGCGACGCTGCCGGTGCTGGCGGCGCCGGTGGCGGCCAGCGCGGCCCCGTCCGGACAGGGCCCGTGGCACAAGGTGGACGGCAAGCCGGCGTCGGCCGGCCGCAAGGCCACCGTGAACGCCAAGCGGCTCGCCGCGTACACCCTGGACCGGGGCACGCTGAAGAGCGCCCTCGACAAGGCCCCGCGGGAGCGCGTGAAGGCCCTGCGCCAGCAGCACCAGGTGGTGTCGCTGCCCGCGCCGGACGGCACCTTCCAGCGCTTCGAGCTGGTGGAGTCGCCGGTGATGGAAGCCGGCCTGGCCGCGGCGCACCCGGAGATCACCACGTACGCGGGCAAGGGCCTGGACGACACGAGCGCGACGATCCGGGCGGACCTCACTCCGCTCGGCTTCCACGCCTCGGTCCGCTCCGCCTCCGGCGCGTGGTACATCGACCCCTACTACCACCTCGACCAGAGCCTGTACGCGAGCTACTTCGGTCGGGACCTGGCGAACCCGCACGGTGACCTGGTCGAGCGGGAGGACGTCAGCGAGGCGGCCCACGCCCTCGAGGACGAGGTCGCGACGGCCCAGGCCGAGGTGCCGGCCGGCCCGCTGGTGAAGCTGCGCACCTACCGGGTCGCGCTGGTCACCGACCCCTCCTACGCCAACTTCTTCGGCGCGGAGAACGTCACCGCGGCCAAGGTCACGCTGATGAACCGGGTGACCCAGATCTACGAGGACGAGACCGCCATCCGGCTCGTGCTGATCAACGACACCGACAAGACCAACCTCAACACCCCGGCGCTGGCCACCGGGGCGAACGGTCCGTGCGGTGCGGCGGCCTGCTTCACGGCGGCGCAGATCAGCTCCTGCGGCAGCAGCACGCTGAGCCGCAACCGGATCGTGCTCGGCCAGCTCGTCGGCGCCAGCAACTACGACGTGGGCCACATCGGCCTCGGCGTCAACGGCGGCGGCATCGCCAGCCTGGGCGTGATCGGCGGCGGCAGCAAGGCGCAGGGCTGCACCGGTCTGCCACAACCGATCGGTGACTTCTATGCCGTGGACTACGTGGCCCACGAGATGGGCCACCAGTTCGCCGGCAACCACACCTTCAACGGCACCCAGCTCAACTGCTCGGGCGGCAACCGGAGCGCGGCCAACTCGTACGAGCCGGGCAGCGGTTCGTCGATCATGGCGTACGCCGGCATCTGCCAGCAGGACAACCTCCAGCCGCACACCGACCCGTACTGGTCGCACCGCAGCTACACCGAGATCACCACGTACGTCACGTCGAACCGTCCGGCCATCAGCGAGGTGCAGACCGCCTCGCTGTACGACTTCGACACCAACGGTGACTCGTTCACGGTCCGCTACAACGGCAACGACTCGGCGCCGATCGTGCGGGGCGGCAACTACACCACTGCCGGCATCAAGGCCGCCATCGAGGGGATCGCCGGCTGGCCGTCTGGCGCGAACGTCACCGTGGCCGCCTTCGGCGGCAGCGGCACCCTGAACGACACCGGCTTCCAGGTGACCTTCGGCGGCACGCTGGCCAACACCAACGTCGCCTCGCTCGAGCTCACCAACTTCTCCGGTGCCTCCGGTTTCGTCGGTGAGACGGCCAAGGGCGGTGCCATCGACAACGGCGGCTTCCTGGTCGAGGACACCGCCAACCACGCGCCGCTGGTCACCGTGCCGGGCAACGTCACCATTCCGGTGCGTACCCCGTTCGCGCTCACCGGTAGCGCCACCGACGTCGACGGCGACACGCTGACCTACCTGTGGGAGCAGAACGACCGGGGCGCCACCGCCGGCACCGCGCTGGTGAACAACACCAAGACCAACGGTCCGCTGTTCCGGGTGTTCGGCGAGTCGGCGAACGTGTCGCCGGAGGACACCCTGAAGTACCACTCGCCGGGCCAGAACGCGGTGACCACCAACCCGACCCGGGTCTTCCCGGACATGAAGCAGATCCTGGCGGGCAACACGAACGCCAAGACCGGCGCCTGCCCGGTCGCGCCGCCGGCGCCCACCGTCCTGCCGGCGAACGTCCTCGACTGCTTCTCGGAGTTCCTGCCCACCCGGGACTGGGTTGGCTTCACCAACGACCGGACCATGCACTTCAAGCTCACCGCCCGGGACGGGCGGCTGGGCGGCGGCGGCATCGGCAGCGCCGACGTCGCGGTGGTGCTGGCCCCGAACGCCGGTCCGTTCCTGGTCACCTCGCAGGACTCCGCCGCCGTTCTCAACGGTGGCTCGAGCCAGGCGGTCACCTGGGACGTGGCCGGCACCGACGCGGCGCCGGTCAACGCCAGCCAGGTGAAGATCTCGCTGTCCACCGACGGCGGGGCGACCTTCCCGTACGTGCTGGCCGAGAGCACCCCGAACAACGGCAGCGCGACGGTGAACCTGCCCAACGTGGCGACGAAGCAGGCCCGGATCAAGATCGAGGCGATCGGCAACATCTTCTTCGATGTCAACGACGCCGACTTCACCATCCGGTCCGCTCCGGAGGTCACCAACGACGCCCCGGCCGGCGGGGCCAGCGCCCAGTACAGCGACGCGCTCGCGCCGACCGTCACCGTCACGGCGACCGACGGCGACACCGCCGGCGCCGCGCTGACCGCGTCCGCCGCGGGCCTGCCCGCCGGCCTGTCCCTGGCCGTGGCGAACACCTCCGGGACGGACACCCTCCCCGGCGCCCGGAGCTGGACGGTCACCGGTACCACCACGGCGGCGCCGGGTACCTACCCGGTCACCGTGACGGTCACCGATGACGCCGGGCTGGTCGGCAGCACCTCCTTCACCGTCAAGGTGACCGCCGAGGACGCGGCGGCGACCTGGGCCGGCGACACGCTGGTGACCACCGCGACCAGCGGTGCCTCCGGCAAGGCCCTGCTGCGGGCCGTCGTCCAGGACAGCTCGGTGCTGCCCTCGGCGACGGACACCACCGCGGGTGACATCCGCAACGCCACGGTCACCTTCACCGAGGGTGGCGTGACGCTCTGCACCGGCAGGCTGGAACTGCTCGGCGCGGCGGACACGAGCGCCTCCGCGGCGTGCGAGGCCACCCTCTCGGAGGGCACGCACACCGTCACCGCGACGGTCGGTGGCTACTACACCGGCAGCACCACCGCGCAGGTGACGGTCGCCGTCACCGACGGCGGGTTCCTCACCGGTGACGGCGAGATCACCGCCACCGGCTCGGCGGGGGCGTACCCGGCTGACGCGAACTCGAAGGTCGCGGTGAACCTGACCGGGAAGCCCGCCACGGCCAAAAAGGCCGCCTCGGGCGGGGCCGAGATCGCGTTCCGCTCCGGCGGAAAGTCCTACACGATCAAGGCGTCCACCGTCGACGGGCTCGGGATCACCTCGGCCGGCAAGGTCGCGCAGGTGCGCTACCAGGCCAGCCTGTACGACAGCAACGGCAAGCTGGTGGCCAGCGGTCTGACGCTGGCGGTGACGGTGACCGAGCGGGGTGCTCCCGGCCGGGACGACACCGTCGCGGTCACCCTGTGGAAGGGCGGCGCCCTGCTCTTCTCGTCCAGCTGGACGGGGAACGGGACCGCCGAGGTCAACCTGACGAGTGGCAACCTCACCGTCCACTGACCTACCCGTAGCGCGGGAGGACGCCGATCACGGTGTCCTCCCGCGTTCCATTTCCCGCCGTGCCCAGACGATCTCCGATGGCGTACCGTCGTGCCATGACCAGCCGACCCGCCGCCGGGGGCGGCCGGTGGGTCGAGGTCGACCCGACCCGCGTCGCCCGCTGGGTCGAAGGCTTCGCCGACCGGCACGGTCCGCCCACCACCACCGTCCAGGAGTACGGCCTGCTGCTCGCCGCCCCGGACGGTGCGACCGCCGAGCTGCACACCCCGCCCGGTGCGCCGCCGAGCGCCGACGTACCCGGGTTCGTGGCCGCCGCCGGCGCGTCCCGACGGCTCGGCCTGCTGCTCGCCCGCAAGGGCGCGGTGGCGGTCGGCGTCGCCGAGGGAACCGAGCTGACAGTCTCCAAGGTGGACACCCGGTATGTGCAGGGGCGCACCGCCGCAGGCGGATGGTCGCAGCAGCGGTTCGCCCGGCGGCGGGACAACCAGGCGAAGGCGGCGCTGGGCGACGCGGCCGAGCTGGCCGTACGGCTGCTGCTGCCGGAGGCGGCGGCCCTGGCCGCCCTGGTCTGCGGTGGTGACCGTCGGGCGGTGGACACCGTGCTGACCGACCGGCGGCTGGCCCCGCTCGCCGCGCTGCGCGCCGAGCGGCTGCTCGACGTGCCGGAGCCCCGTCACGCCGTACTGGTCGGCGCGGTGGCCGCCGCCCGCGCGGTGCAGATCCTGGTCCGCGACCCGGACCGCGACTGACGCGACCGTGCTTCCCGCGTGCCCGCCCGCCCGCGATCGCGCTCGACGGCCCGTCGACGGAACGTGACCGCCCCGCCGACTCCGGCTGACGATACGCAGCGTGACTGTCACGTGTTGTCGACGGTGGGCAGGTCGGCCCGCCCGAGGCGGCTGACCAGGTCTTTGCTCTCCTGAACCCGGAGCGGGCGTCCCCACCCCGGCCCCGCTTTGCTCTGCAGCCGGATACGCAGCGGAAACGGTGGGTGAGTGCTGCGTCTGTGGCTGCAGAGCAAAGGGGGCGCACGGGTCGATGTGCTCACCGCAGAATGTGACGTTAGGTAACGGGTCGCACGGGTTGGTTGTCAGCTGTCCGCCGAGGACGGGCTGGATCGACGGAATCGGCTGATGGGGGTCAGGGGTGGATCCGGTCGAGGAACTCGTCCTGGTGGTCGGCGAGGCGGGTCGCGAGCGGCAGTGGGGTGAAACGACAGGCGAACCGCAGCCCGTCGTCCTTGCCGTCCCCGGCGACCCGGTGCGTCCACCCGCCGGCCGGCCCGCCGGCCAACCGGAGCTGGACGTACGTTGTGCGCCGGGCCCGGCCGTCGAGGTGGTCGAAGACCAGCAGTTCGGGGCTGGCCGCCGCGAGCCGGATGACGTACGCGGCGACCCGGATCCGGGGTGGGACTGCCTCCATCCGGTCATCCTGCGGCGTCAGCGGGTGCTGCCGAAGGTGTCGCAGGACTTCGGGTCGCCGGTGGAGTAGCCCTGGGTGAACCACTGCCGGCGCTGGGCGGAGGTGCCGTGGGTGAACTCGTCCGGGTTCACCGGCCGGCCGGCCCGCTTCTGGATCGCGTCGTCGCCGATCTTCTCGGCGGTGTCGATCGCCTGCTGGATGTCCTGCTCGGTGATGCCCTTGAAGATCTTCTGGCCCCCCTCGTCCGAGGTGCCGGTGGCGTTCTTCGCCCAGGCACCGGCATAGCAGTCGGCCTGAAGCTCCAGCTTCACCGACAGCTCGTTGGCGTTGGCCGGATCGCGCTGCTGCTGGCGGCGCATCTGCGCCTCGGTGCCGAGCAGATCCTGCACGTGGTGGCCGTACTCGTGGGCCAGCACGTAGGGCTGGGCGAACTCGCCCGGCGCGCCGAGCTGGTCGGCGAGGAGGCGGTAGAAGGTGAGATCGATGTAGACCAGGTCGTCGGCCGGGCAGTAGAACGGCCCGACGCCGGAGTCGGCCTGCCCGCAGCCGGTGTTGACGTTCTGGCTGAAGAAGACGGTCTTGGAGGGCTGGTACTGCTCGCCGAAGACCTCCGGCATGGCGGTACGCCAGTACGCCTGGATCGAGTTGACGTAGAGGGTGTTGCGGCAGTCGAGCTGCTTGAGCGCGTCCTGCGCCGAGCACCGCTGCTCCAGGGCGGTGTTGTCACCCTGCTCGGAGCCGCCGCCGTTCATCGCGTTGAGGCCGAAACCGCCACCCACCAGGGCGACGAGGACGGCGATGATGATGCCGACGATTCCGCCCCGGCCACCGCCGATCGGGATCGGGATGCCGATGCCGCCGCCTCCGCCGGACCCTCGCCGGTCATCCACCTGGCTGGTGTCGATCCGTGCGTTCTCGTTCAGCTCCATGTTGACCCCGATCACCGATGTATGCCCGTGTGAGGTGGTTGCGGTACCGGACGGGTCCGGACGGCGTTTCCGGTACCCGATGATCTTGCACGGTAATCCGGCGGAACGAGAATGGCACGCCCGGTACACTTGCTGCCGTGCTGCGCTGCGAAGGCTGAACGGCCCCGCGCCGACGGGAACTGATGACCCGCCGGCGCTTTCGCGTGCCCTGAGTCAGCCCTTCCGGAACCCGAGAGCGAGTACCTCGAAATGATCACTGCCACCGGCCTGGAGTTGCGCGCCGGTTCCCGGATCCTGCTGTCCGACACCACGTTGCGGGTGCAGCCGGGCGACCGGATCGGCCTGGTCGGCCGCAACGGCGCCGGCAAGACCACCACGCTGAAGGTGCTGGCGGGGGAGGGGCAGCCGTACGCCGGGCAGCTCGACCGGCGCAGCGCGATCGGCTACCTGCCGCAGGACCCGCGTACCGGCGACCTGGACGTCACCGGGCGGGACCGGGTGCTCTCCGCCCGCGGTCTGGACGTGCTGATGGCGCAGATGAAGGAGCTGGAGGCCAAGCTCGCCGAGGGCGCGGAGGACGAGCGCCTGGTCCGGCGCTACGGCGCGCTGGAGGACCAGTTCGCCTCCCTCGGCGGGTACGCGGCCGAGGCCGAGGCGGCCCGGATCTGCGCCAACCTCGGCCTGCCCGACCGGGCCCTGGCCCAGACCATCGGCACCCTCTCCGGCGGTCAGCGTCGGCGCATCGAGCTGGCCCGGATCCTGTTCCGCGACGCCGGGGAGAACGGCGGCGGCATCCTGCTGCTCGACGAGCCGACCAACCACCTCGACGCCGACTCGATCACCTGGCTGCGTGGCTTCCTCGCCAACCACAAGGGCGGTCTGATCGTGATCTCCCACGACGCGTCGCTGTTGGAGGCGGTGGTCAACAAGGTCTGGTTCCTCGACGCCACCCGCTCGGTGGTGGACGTCTACAACCTGGGCTGGAAGGCGTACCTGGAGGCGCGGGAGACCGACGAGCGGCGCCGCCGCCGGGAGCGGGCCAACGCCGAGAAGAAGGCCGGCGCGCTGATGGCCCAGGCGGACAAGATGCGGGCCAAGGCCACCAAGACCGTCGCCGCGCAGAACATGGCCCGCCGGGCCGAGAAGCTGCTGGCCGGCCTGGACGAGGTGCGCGTCGCCGACAGGGTGGCGAAGGTGCGCTTCCCCACCCCGGCGCCGTGCGGCAAGACCCCGCTCACCGCCGCCGGCCTGTCCAAGTCCTACGGCTCGCTGGAGATCTTCACCGACGTCAACGTGGCGGTGGACCGGGGCTCCCGGGTGGCCATCCTCGGCCTCAACGGCGCCGGCAAGACCACCCTGCTGCGGATGCTCGGCGGCCTGCTCGATCCGGACACCGGCGAGGTGCGCCCCGGGCACGGGCTGCGGCTCGGCTACTACGCCCAGGAGCACGAGACCCTGGACGTGGAGCGGACCATCCTGGAGCACATGCGCAGCGCCGCGCCGGAGCAGACCGACACCGACCTGCGCAAGATCCTCGGCGCGTTCCTGTTCTCCGGCGAGGACGTCGACAAGCCGGCCGGGGTGCTCTCCGGTGGCGAGAAGACCCGGCTGGCCCTGGCCACGCTGGTCTGCTCGGGCGCGAACGTGCTGCTGCTGGACGAGCCGACGAACAACCTCGACCCGGTCAGCCGTGAGCAGGTGCTCGACGCGATCGCCCGCTACCCGGGGGCGATCGTGCTGGTCACCCACGACCCGGGCGCGGTGACGGCGCTCAAGCCCGACCGCGCCATCCTGCTCCCCGACGGCGACGAGGACGCCTGGAGCGACGACCTCCTCGAGCTGGTCGAACTCGCCTGACGGCACCGATTCCCACATGCTGGCCGGCCGCGTAGGGTCCACCGCCCGGTCGGCCCGTCATGATCCGCCTGGGCGGACCGGCCTGGCCCTTCGGGGAGGATCACGCTATCGGGAAGCTGACATTGCATAGCGTGTCGGTTGGCGAAGAGTTGATATCTGGCGCATGATCGTTCGAGGCGGTCTAATAGGTGGGACCGTATCCGAACCGCACAGTCTGGGACGTGAGGAATCAGCATGGCAGCCACCGGCACAGCCACCAGCACTGAGAAGGGTCGCCGGATCGTCGGAGCCGAGCGTCAGACGCTCGCCAAGGACCTGGTAAAGCGGTACACCTCGGGTGAGAGCATCCGTGCGCTCGCGGCCTCGACCGGCCGGTCCTACGGGTTCATCCACCGGGTGCTTACCGAGTCCGGGGTGCAGCTGCGTCAGCGCGGCGGTGCCCGGCGCCGCAAGAAGGCGTGACCCGCCCACCAGCGTCGTCCATCAGCGTTGTGCCCCGAGCGGTCCGGTGACCGCCGAGACAGCCGGGGTACGACTCGACTGCGACGGGCCGGTAGCGACGGTCACGTTGTGCCGGCCCGACGTGCTCAACGCGCAGACCCCGGCGATGTGGCGCGCGTTGAGCGACTTCTCCCGGGATCTGCCCGGCGACGTACGGGTGGTCGTGGTGCGCGGCGAGGGGCGAGCCTTCTCCGCCGGCCTCGACCTGTCCGTGGCCGGTGCCTCCGGCCCGGGCTCGTTCGCCGAGCTTGCCACCCTGCCTGAGCAGGAATGCGCCGACCGGATCGCGGAATTCCAGGCCGGCTTCACCTGGCTGCACCGGCCCGACGTGATTTCCGTCGCCGCCGTGCAGGGGCACGCGATCGGTGCCGGGTTCCAGCTCGCCCTCGCCTGCGACCTGCGGGTGCTCGCCGAGGACGCCAGGCTCTCCATGGCCGAGGTGACCCTCGGTCTGGTCCCCGACCTCGCCGGCACCAAGCGCCTCGTCGAGCTGGTCGGCTATTCCCGCGCTCTGGAGATCTGCGCCACCGGCCGCCGGATGGACGCCGCCGAGGCGGACCGGATCGGGCTGGCCACCCTCGTGGTGCCGAACCCCGAGCTGGACGCCGCGGTGCGGGACCTGACCGCCGGCCTGCTGGCCAACAACCGCGATGCGATCGTCGAGATCAAGGCGCTGCTCGCCGGCGCGGCCGGGCGTACCCACGCGGAGCAGCAGCGGGCCGAGCGCGAGGCGCAGACCCGCCGGCTGCGCGATCTGGCCGGGCGGGGAGAATAGTAAGGGCCGTTCGGGAAGATCGGGGTTACTCGCGAGGTTGTCGTAGTCGTCGGGAGAATTGACCCGACGGTCCACGGCTGCGCGACGACCCGGAGGTGACGAGTGTCCAACCCGATGGCCGGTGGCGGCATGCACGGCTGGAGCATGCTCCGGTCGATGCGCAACCAGGACGAGGTCGCCACCCACCAGCTCAAGCGCGGCACCGCCAAGCGGATCATCGCGTTCGCCCGGCCCTACCGGCGCGACATCATCATCTTCCTGATCACCGTGGTGATCGCCGCGGTGATCGGGGTGGCCACGCCGCTGCTCGCCGGTGACGTGATCGACGCGATCGCCGGCGGCGGGCCGGAAGCCGGCTCGACGGTGGTCCGGCTGGCCCTGGTCATCGCCGCGCTGGCCGTCGCCGACGCGCTCTTCTCGCTGGCCCAGCGCTGGTATTCGGCGCGGATCGGCGAGGGCATCATCCTCGACCTGCGGACCCGGGTCTACGACCACGTCCAGCGAATGCCGCTGCAGTTCTTCACCCGCACCCAGACCGGGGCGCTGGTGAGCCGGCTCAACAACGACGTGCTCGGCGCCCAGCGTGCGTTCACCTCGACGCTGTCCGGCGTGGTCAGCAACGTCATCCAACTGGTGCTCACCGCCGCCGCGATGCTCGTCCTGTCCTGGCAGATCACCGTGCTGGCGCTGGTGCTGCTGCCGATCTTCATCATCCCGGCCCGTCGGGTCGGCCGGCGGCTCGCCGAGATCACCCGCGAGTCGTACAACCTCGACGCGAAGATGAACGCGACGATGACCGAGCGGTTCGGCGTCGCCGGCGCCCTGCTGGTCAAGCTCTTCGGGTCGCCCGAGGTGGAGGCACGCCGGTTCGCCGGCCGCGCCGAGCGGGTCCGCGACATCGGCATCCAGTCCGCGATGTACTCGCGGACCTTCTTCGTGGCGATGCTGCTGGTCGCCTCCCTCGCCCAGGCGCTGACGTACGGCCTCGGCGGTTGGCTCGCCGTCGCCGGCGCGGTCAGCGCGGGCACCGTGGTCAAGCTCGCGCTGCTGCTCACCCGCCTGTACGGCCCGCTCACCGCGCTCTCCAACGTCCGGGTCGACGTGATGAGCGCGCTGGTCTCCTTCGACCGGGTCTTCGAGGTGCTCGACCTGCGCCCGGGCATCGAGGAGAAGCCCGAGGCGGTGCCGGTGCCCCGGGGCAGCGGCCGGGTGGAGTTCCGTGACGTGCGGTTCCGCTACCCGAGCGCCGCCGAGGTGTCGCTGGCCTCGCTGGAGGAGGTCGCCGCGCTGGACCGTACGGTCAACGAGCCGGTGCTCAAGGGCGTCTCGTTCGGTGTCGAACCCGGGCAGATGGTGGCCCTGGTCGGCCCCTCCGGCGCCGGCAAGTCGACGCTGTCCATGCTGATCTCCCGGATCTACGACGTCAGTGACGGCCAGGTGCTGGTCGGCGGCGTCGACGTCCGGGACGCCACCCTGGCCTCGCTGCGTGACGAGATCGGCGTGGTCACCCAGGACTCCCACCTGTTCCACGAGACCATCCGGGAGAACCTGCGCTACGCCAAGCCGGACGCCACCGACGACGAGATCTGGGCCGCCCTGGCCGGTGCGCAGGTGGCCGACCTGGTGCGCGCCCTGCCCGACGGGCTGGACACCACTGTCGGCGAGCGTGGCTACCGCTTCTCCGGCGGCGAGAAGCAACGCATCGCCATCGCCCGGCTGCTGCTCAAGGCCCCGTCGATCGTGATCCTCGACGAGGCCACCGCGCACCTGGACTCGGAGAGCGAGGCGGCGGTGCAGCGGGCGTTGTCCGTGGCGCTGACCGGGCGTACCGCGCTGGTGATCGCGCACCGGCTCTCCACCGTCCGGGACGCCGACCAGATCCTCGTCCTCGACGAGGGGCGGATCGTCGAGCGCGGCCGGCACGAGGAGCTGGTCGCCGTCGGCGGCCTCTACGCCGAGCTCTACCGCACCCAGTTCGCGGTGGCCGACTCGCCGGCGCCGTACGCCGAGGCGGACCAGCCGGAGCCGGTGGTCTCCACCGTGCCGCTCGGCACGTACGTCGCGCAGGAGGCGATGCCGCCCGCGGCGGCCAACTAGGCGGTCGTCGCGGCGCGCAGCTCCGCGAAGGCGGCGCCGAGCGTCTCCGGCGTGAAGTGCGCGTTCAGGCCGCTCGGGTTGGGCAGCACCCAGAGCCGGGCGCCGTCGAGCGGCTCCGGCTGCGGGCCGAAGCCGGCCTTCGGCCGGGCGAAGCCGATCCGGTACGCGGTCACCCCGACCACCGCCACCCAGTGCGGCCGGTACCGCTCGACCTTGCCGGTCAGCTCCGCCGCGCCGGCCACCAGCTCCTCGGCGGTCAGCTCGTCGGCGCGGGCGCTCGCCCGGGCCACCATGTTGGTGATGCCCAGGCCGAGCCCCGGCAGCTCGTCCTGCTCGCTCGGCTGCAGCTGGCGGGGCGTGAAGCCGCCCCGGTGCAGGGCCGGCCAGAACCGGTTGCCCGGCCGGGCGAAGTGCCAGCCGGTCGCCGCCGACCACAGCCCCGGGTTGATGCCGACGAAGAGCACGTCCAGCCCGGGGGCGATCACGTCCGGGAGCAGCTTGTCGGCCGCCGCCGCCAGCTCCTCCCTCGTGGGCCGGGGATACCGCCGCGTCGCGTCGGGCCGGGCGTCCGCGCCCCGGGGTCGGTCGCTCACCGGCCTGCCGTCACAGGCCGCGCAGCGCGCCGCCGTCGACCGGCACGGTCACCCCGGTGACGTAGCTGGCGGCGGGGGAGAGCAGGAAGGCGGCCACCCGGCCGAACTCGGCCGGCTCGCCGAACCGGCGCAGCGGGATACCCGCCTCCGCCTCGGCCCGGGCGCGCTCCGGGTTGCCGCTGGCCGCCAGGAGTTCCTTGTTCCGGTCGGTCATGATCCGCCCCGGCAGCAGGGAGACCACCCGCACCCCGCGCGGCCCGTACTCGTCGGCGATGTCCTTGGCCACGCCGGCCAGGCCGGGACGCAGGCCGTTGGAGATGCCGAGCCCGGGCAGTGGGCTTCGCGCCGAGGTGGAGAGGACCAGCCCGATCACGCCGCCGTCGGTGAGGGCGGCGGCGACCTTACGGGCGGTGCGGACGCTGCCCAGGAAGATCGTCTCGAAGGATTCCCGCCACTGTTCGTCGGTGATCCGGGCGGCGCTGCCCGGCGGTGGCCCGCCCACCGAGATCAGCGCCCCGTCGAGCCGGCCGAACCGCTCGCACGCCGCCGCGACCAACCGCTCCGGGGCGTCGGGATCGGTCAGGTCCGCCGTCATCCCGAGCGCCCGCTGCGGCCCGCCGAGCGCCTCGACCGCCTCGGTCACCCGCTCTGGGGTGCGGGCCGCGATCACCACCCGGGCACCGTCGGCGACGAGCTGTTCGGCGGTGGCGAAGCCGAGGCCGCGGGTGGCCCCGGTGAGCACGTACACCCGGTCGGCGAGTCCGAGATCCATGGGCCCGATCCTGCCGTACCCGGGGACACCGTGCCAGCGAAGGTCAGCGGCGGGCCGGGCGGAGCAGGCGTACCCGACCGGCGAGCTGCACCGCGACGGCGCCGCCGGCCCGCGCGACGGCCGGCAGCCGGCGCGGGCGGGGCGGGGTGCGGCCGTCGTAGCGGGCGGCGGCCTCCCGGGTGACCAGCTCCTCCGCGCCCAGCGGCGGCAGCGTGCCGCGATCGCGAAGGTCCCGGGCCAGGTCCCAGCCGTCGCGCATCGACCCGTTGGTCGGCCGGGCCGCCGCCCAGCCGGCGAACGTGCTGGCCCATGCGGCGCCCAGGCCGGCGGCGAGCAGCGGCCAGTGTCGGGCCACGTCGCCGGCGCGCTTGCGGAGCAGCGCGCGGCGGGCCGCCGCCACCGGCCCGGGGGCGAACCCGGGCGGGAGCGGTGCACCGGCGACCAGCGCCGCCACCAGCCCTGCCTGCCGTGCGGCCAGCCCGTCCCCCCAGGCAGCCGGGGCGGCACGGGACGGGGGCGGCCCGGCGGCCGGGGGAGCGGCGGGCGACGGCGCGCCTCGGGCGGCCGGGCCGGACGCGGCGGTGTGGTCGCGGCCGGCGGCGGGGCGAACGGGGCCGGTCACGTGATCACCGGGTACCCGGAGGCGGCGGCGAGCGCGTCCAGCTCGCCGCGGAATTCGGCGGCGGGTGGGTAGCGGCCGTCGCGTTCCAGCAGCAGCGCCGGCGGCCGGTGCCGGACGCACAGCTCACCGACCAGGTCGAGCACCGCGGCGGGGATCGGGTCGGTGTGCGTGTCGTGGTAGAAGCCGTCCTGCTCGGCCCCGCCGGCCACGTGCGCGTAGGCGACCCGGTCCAGCGGCAGCCGGTCCAGCAGGGCGAGGGGGTCCTCGCCCCGGTTGCGGGCGTTGGCATGCACGTTGGCGACGTCGAGCAGCAGCAGCGCCCCGGTGGCGTCGAGGATCTCGGTGAGGAAGTCCGCCTCGTCCAGCTCGTCGTCCGGCCAGTCGAAGAGCGCGGCGATCGGTTCCAGCGCGAGCGGCACCGGCAGCTCGACCTGGGTCCGCCGGACGTTCGCCACCACCGCGGCGACCGTCTCCCGGCTGCGTGACAGCGGCAGCAGGTGGCCGGCCTCGAGCCCGCCGGCCCGGACGAACGCGATGTGCTCGCTGACCAGCGGCGCGTCCACCGCCGCTGCCACCCCGGCCAGGTGCGCCACCCGGGCCGGGTCGACCGGTTCCGCGCCGCCGAGCGACAGCTTCACCCCGTGGGGTACGACGGTGACCCCGCGCTCGCGCAGCTCGGTGAGGCCGTCGGGGAGCGGCCCGGCCGGGGCGACGGTCTCCGCCACCACCTCGACGAAGCGCAGCCCGGGCAGGCCGGCCACGAAACCGGCGATCTCCGGTCGCCAGCCGATGCCGACCCCGTGCGGCCCGGCCGACGGCGAAAAGGCCGGGTCCGGCGCCGGGCCCGTCATCCGCCGCACCCGCCACCACCACCGCAGCCGCCGCCCCCGCAGGAGCTTCCCCCACTGCCACAGGAACCGCCCCCGCCACCCGACGATCCGCTGTAGCCGGAGGAGGAGCCGCTGGCCGCCACAGCCTGGTACTTGGCCTGGGCCTGCTGGGCGAACTCCGCGTCGAGCACCCAGAGCGACGCGGTGCCGAAGAGCGCCACCCCCATCGCGGCCTCCGTACTGCCGTAGGTGGTGTACGCGGGGCGGGCGGCGGGGGAGAGGTACTTGTGCTTCTCCCGCAGGCCCTTCAGGGCGAGCTGCCCGGCGCGCGTGCCCTTCGGGAGTGGCCACAATGCGGCCAGCAGCACGGCGAGTGCCAGCACGCTGAGGATCAGGTATCCCGTCGGGTGATCGGCCGACAGCCCGGCCACGATCCGAACCAGGCCGATCAGCAGCAGCACCGCCAGGGCCAGCACCCCGGCCCGGGCGACCCGGCGATGTACCCGGCCGACGAGCAGCCCCCGCTGTTCGAGGCTCTGCCGTAGCCCGGCCACTGCCTTCGCGACCTGAGGGTCGATGCGCAGGTCGCGGGGGCGTGCCCCTCGGGCGGCGGCCCGGTGGAGGGCCTGCTCCAGCGACGTCATCCCGGTGCTCGCGTAGCCCGTCGCCGCCAGCCGCCCTCGGGTGCGTACGCCGACCACGCCGGCCCGACGCAGCGCGGCGAGCGCGGTCCAGATTGCCAGCTGCTCACCTCCGCTGAGGTAGGCCGCCGACTCGGCGTCGACCGGCTCCTTCGGGGTTCTGCCGTGGAGGTTCAGGTAGCGGTGGACTCCGCAGGCGAGGAGGATCACGGCCGCCGCCGTGACGTAAATCGTGAGGAAGACGGGCCCCGGGATGCCCCACGTGTGGCCCGATGACGCCAGCACCGTCATGGCCTGCTCCTAGTGCGAGGGGATCGCGTCCTCATTGTGGAGCAGGCCCGCCAACCCTGACCCCGTCCGTGAACCGAGTTACCGGACCGAGACCTGCCCTGGTCAGTGGCGGCGGACCGCCTCTTCGACCAGGTCGAGCACCCGGCCCAGGTCGCCGGCCGGGCGCCCCATCGCCAGGTGCAGCACCAGCCCGTCGTACGCCAGCTCCAGGAACTGGGCCAGCACGTCGATCGGCACGTCGTCGCGGAGCACCCCGGCCTCGCGCTGGCGGAGCAGCCGCTCCCGGGTGGCCTCGGCGATGGCCGCCGACCGTTCCGCCCAGCGCTTGGCGAACGCCGGGTCGGTACGCAGCCGCCGGGACACCTCCAGCTGGCTGCCGAGCCAGCCCGTGGTGTCCGGGGAGACCGCCCGGGCGAGCAGGTCCCGCATCACCTGGACCAGACCGTTGCGGGCGACCGTCTCCACCATGACCGCCGCGTCGTCCTCGGCAACGGCGAGGAAGAGCGAGTCCTTGTCGCGGAAGTGGTGGAAGATGGCGCCGCGGGAGAGGCCGGTGGCCTCCTCGAGGCGGCGGACGGTGGCGCCCTCGTAGCCGTGCCGGGCGAAACAGGCCCGCGCGGCGGCGAGGATCTCCTGCCGGCGCGCGTCGAGCTGATCCTGGCTTACTCTGGGCACGCACCGATCGTTCCAGGTGGTTCCGACGGATGCAAACCGTACGTACGGCTTGAGATGCGGTTTTTGCATGATCAGCCGGGTGCCGCGCCCCGGTTAGGATCGGCCCATGATCGCGCCCATGCACCCGTTGACCGTGGCCGCCGTGCAGGCCGAGCCGGTTCCCGGCGACGTCGCCGGGAACTCCGTCACCGCCGCCCGCCTCGTCGGTCGGGCCGCCGGCGCCCGCATCGTCGTGCTGCCGGAGCTGTTCCTGCCGGCGTACCACCCGCCGACGCTGGCCGCCGACCCGACCGGCACCGACGTGGCCGCAGAGGCGGACGGCCGGGTCGACGATCCGCGGCTCGACCCGCTGCGGCAGGTCGCCCGGGACGGTGGGACGACCGTGGTGGTGGGCGCGGCGGTCCGGCACCCCGACGGGCGGCGCACCATCTCCTCGCTGGTGGTCGACCCGGCCGGCGCCGTGCGGGCCGCGTACGACAAGCAGCAGCTCTGGGGCGGCGAGCGCGAGCTGTTCGACGCGGGCCGGCGCGGCGCCACCCTGCTGGTCGACGACTGGCGCTTCGGTCTCGGGATCTGCTACGACGGCTGCTTCCCCGAGCACGGCCGGGCCGTCGCCGACGACGGCGCGCACGGCTACCTCTGCCCGAGCGGCTACCTGGCCGGCTCGGAGCACCGGCGGGATCTCTACTACGCCGCCCGAGCCCTGGACAACACCATGTACGTCGTCTTCGCCAACGCGGTCGACGGCGCCGACCCGTGGCGGTTCAACGGCGGCGCCGCGGTGTACGACCCGCAGGGCCGACCGCTCGCGCGGGGCGCCGACACCGGGGCGGACGTGCTGGTGGCGACGCTCGACCCGGCCGTGCTCGCGGCCACCCGGGCGGCGCACACGATGCTCGCCGACCGCCCCGCCGACCCGGGTCTGTCCCGAACCGTGATCCGCGGCTGACGACGCGGGGCCGCCGGGCTCTGTCGGCCGGACGCCTTGGTCCCGTAAGGTTCCCGAGTGCCGTTGCTCCTGCTCGATCTGGACAACACTCTGCTCGACCGGGACGCGCCGTTCCGCGCCTGGGGCGAGCGCTTCCTGGACAGTGTCGGCGCGCCGCCCGCCGACATCGAATGGCTGCTCTCCGTCGACGCGGACGGGCTGACCGACCGGTGGGACGTCGCGGACGCCATCCGGGGCCGGTACGGGCTCAGCGTCCCCGCCATAGACCTGGTGGAGGAGCTGCACGACGGGGTGGTGGCGAACACCCGGCTGGACCCGCTGGTCGCCTGTGCGCTGCGGATCGCCGACGACGCCGGGTGGGTGCCGGTGGTGGTCACCAACGGCGCGGTACGCCAGCAGGACACGAAGATCCGCCGGACCGGACTGGACCGGTACGTCGCCGACTGGGTGATCTCCGAGGAGGCCGGGGTCAGCAAGCCTAACCCGAGGATCTTCGCGCTCGCCGCGCAGCGGGCCCGGATGCCGCTGCGCGGCGCCTGGGTGGTCGGCGACAGCCCGGAGGCGGACATCGGCGGGGCGAGCGCCGTCGGGCTGCCCAGCGTCTGGCTGCACCGGGGGCGCCGCTGGTCGGACACCCGGT
This sequence comes from Micromonospora sp. SL4-19, assembly GCF_047921475.1. NCBI lineage: Bacteria > Bacillati > Actinomycetota > Actinomycetes > Micromonosporales > Micromonosporaceae > Micromonospora > Micromonospora sp. SL4-19. Next base: position 14,651 of record NZ_JBLROB010000033.1, on the reverse strand, counting down.
TCGCGCCCACCCGTAGCGCCGACGGGCTGATCGCCGCGCTGGCCGCGGTGCTGGCCGGGTGAGCACGGCCACCGCGTGACCGGCTAATTCGGTTGACCCAACCGGGCCGGCCGGTGAGCATGGGGCCGCGCGAGGGCGCAGCCGGGCGAGGCCCGGTCGAGGAGAGGAGGTCGGTCATGGCCGTCTTTGCAGGGTCGTTCCACCTGCCTCCACCAGCCTCGATCGAAGGATCAACCCACCCGTGCGTGAACCTGACTTCCCGGCGCCGCAGCGCCGTGGCCGCGGCAAGAGCCGCTTCGACGACGACGAACCGTACTTCCTGAAGCGTGGCCGGCACGCCGAGCCGGCCCTCGCCGAACCCGACGACGAGCCCGACCTCGAGGACCGCTGGTCCTCCTGGGACGAGGCCGTGCACGGGCCCGAACCCCATCCTGAGTGGCTGGTCACCGAGCTGGCCGCGAAGGACACCGAACTCGGCGTGCTGAAGACCGGCAAGGAGGCGGACGTCCACCTGGTCCGCCGGGCGGTGCCGGACACCGACCGGTCCTGCCTGCTGGCGGCCAAGCGCTACCGGGACGCCCAGCACCGGCTCTTCCACCGCGACGCCGGCTACCTGGAGGGGCGCCGGGTGCGCCGGTCCCGGGAGAACCGGGCGATGGCCGGCCGGACCGCGTTCGGCCGGCAGATGATCGCCGGGCAGTGGGCGGCCGCCGAGTTCGCCGCCCTGGCCCGGCTCTGGGAGATCGGCGCCGACTCCGGGCGGATCGCCGTGCCGTACCCCGTGCAGCTGCTCGGCACCGAGCTGATGCTGGAGTTCGTCGGGGACGCGGGGGAGGGGCAGGCCGCGCCGCGGCTGGCCCAGCTCCGCCCCGACGCCGCCGAGCTGCGCGACCTGTGGGAGCAACTGGTCGACGCCCTGGTCGTGCTGGCCCGGGCCGGGTACGCACACGGTGACCTGTCGCCGTACAACCTGCTGGTGCACCGGGGGCGGCTGGTCATGATCGACCTGCCTCAGGTGGTGGACGTGGTGGCCAACCCGCAGGGGCCGGAGTTCCTGACCCGGGACGTCCGGGTGGTCGGCGCCTGGTTCGCCGCCCGGGGGCTGCCCGCCACGGACACCGATCCGGCCGAGTTGACCGGACTGCTGCTGCGGGAGGCGGGCATCCGCTGAGCGCGCCGCGTCCCGGGCGGGTGACGGCCCGCCCGGGACGTCGGTCCGCCGGCCGCACCGGCACCGCCGGCCGGGGTGGCCCCCGGGCCGGCGCCGCCCGGGGCGGTCCACCAGGTCACTGGAGGTAGCGCTCGACCTCCGACAGGGGGCGCTCGCCCTGGGCATCCGGGTCGCCGTGCGCCTGGCGGGCCGCCCGCCGGCGGCGCAGCAGGTCCCAGCACTGGTCGAGGGACTCCTCCAGCGCCCGCAGCCGCTCCCGGGCCGCGTCGTCGGTACCGGCCTCGTTCTCCTGCGCGGCCGCGCGCAGCCGGTGCTCCTCGTCGACGAGCTCGGAGATCCGGTTCAGGATGGTCTTGTCGTCCATGCCCGAAGCTTGGCACAGGGCGCCGGGGCGCGCGCACGTTCTCCCCGCCGTCGGTGCCGGGCGGCGAAAGGGGTCGCGGAACGCCGGTCACCGGGCTACGGTGCCTTCCCACGATCACCGTCGTGCGTACCTTTCGGCCGTCCGACGCCGCGACCGTGGCCGAGCTGCTCCGGGCCGCCGCGCCGGACCAGGTGACCACGGCGGACTTCATCCGCTGGCAGACGGTCACCGCCCCAGCCGCCGAACGGTACGCGCTGCTGCTCGCCGAGGCTGGCGGCGACCCGCTCGGCGTCGCCCGTACCGGGCTGCTGCACGAGAGCACGGAGCCTGGGCTCGGAACGGCCCGACCTGAACCGCCGGCTGACCACGGCGGCCCTGGTGGACGACGTGGTCCCGTCCTTATCCCTGGCGCCCCGCGACGGTCGGGACCGCTACCAGTCCGGGATGACCGGCACCCGGCGCGTGTACCGCGGTCGTGGCCTGACCGGGCTGGTGAAGCTCTCCTCGCTGCCCCGGGCGCGCGACGTCGGCCACCAGGACGCGGCCACCACCAACGATGCCGGCAACGTGGCGATGCTGGCCATCAACCGCCGGCTCGGTTACCGGTTGGCCGCCGGCGAGTGGCGGTACCGGCGGGATTTTCACGCCTGAGCCCTCCTGTCAGCTTTGTGGAGGGTGGCGGTCTCTCCCCGAGAATTTCTCTTCTTCCGGCTAGAGAAAGTCGTTGTGACAATGGCATGCTGCCGGCAGCCGTAACTGGACACAGTTGAGTCGCAACATTGCGTTGTGTAAGGGGGTTCACCGCAGGTGGGAGCGGCAGTCACAGAGACCCGGCCCCGGCGAGCGAAGTCGGTGCCGCTGCGCCAGGTGCTGCCCAGCATGCTGCGTGACCCGGCCCGGGCGCTGGTGAGCTTCGGTGAGCGGGCGGGGGGAGAGGTCGTCCGGCTCAACTTCGGGTCGTTCCGACCCTATCTGGTCACCAATCCGGAGCACGTGCAGCAGGTGCTGCGCGAGAAGGCCGGCAACTACGTACGCGCCGGCCACGACCTGCATTGGCGTCCCCTCAAGCGGCTCTTCGGCGACGGCATCCTCAGCGACGGCGAGCCCTGGGCGAACAGCCGACACGTCCTCCAACCGCTGTTCACCGCGCGCCGTATCGACGGGCTGGTGGACCGGCTTGCCGAGTCGATCGAGGAGGCGATCGACGAGCTGGACGGTCCCGCCCGCGCGGGTCAGCCGGTTGACATGGGCGCGGAGCAGGCCCGGATCGTCTGCTCGGCGGTCATGCGGGTTCTCTTCGCCGACAAGATCTCCGTACCGGACGCGTTGCGGATCATGGAGGCGCAGGATTCCATCGCCGGATCGGTGATAGCGCGCATCCTCGTACCGTGGGCGCCGCTGGCCGTGCCGATGCCCGGAGACCGATCGTTCCGGCAGGCTCTCGAGCTGATCGATGAGCTGCTGATGCCGATCATCCGCGCCTCGCGTGAGACTGCCGAGGCAGACGGCGACGACATCGTTGCCACGCTCTGGCGGGGCCGCACTCCCGATGGTGGTCGACTGGACGAGCGCCAGGTCCGCAACGACACGGTGGCCATGGTGGCTACCGCCACCGAGACCACGATCAGCGTGCTCACCTGGCTCTGGCCGCACATCGAGCGGGACCCGCGGATCGCCGAGCGGCTTTACGAGGAGATCGACCGAGTGGTCGGCGGCGGGCCGGTCCGCCGGGAGCACCTGGGCCAACTGCGGTACACCCGGCAGGTGCTTGACGAGCTGGTGCGGCTCTACCCGATCGGGTGGCTCTTCCCGCGCTCCGCAGTGGAGGAGGACGTCATCGGCGGAGTGCGGATCCCGGCAGGCTCCACCGTCGTGGTCAGCCCGCTGATCACCCACCGGATGTCGACGTTCTGGGACAACCCCGAGGTCTTCGACCCGGACCGATTCGCCCCCGAGCAGGTCCGCGCCCGGCACCGATGGGCGTACTTCCCGTTCGGCGGGGGCCCACACCAGTGCATCGGCATGCACCTGTTCTACCTGGAGGCACAGTTGATCGTGGCCACCTTGCTGAGCCGCTACCGGTTACGCCTGCAGCGTCCCGAAGTGCCCGGCGTCAAGCTAGCAGCGGCCCTGCGCCCCCGCGACCGGGTGGAACTGACCCTGCATCCGGTCGCGAGCGTCGCCGCGTGACCCCGATGCCGATGGACGGCGCCGACCAGTGGGCCATGGCCGCGGAACACGGGCGGATCTGCGCCCTCGCCGCAAAGGGGCAGCGCGACCTGCAGCAGCGCGCGGACTCGTACCCGGAGCTCTTCGCGCCCCAAGAGTTCGACCCGGCGCTGTCTGGCAGCATCGCGATGACGATGGCGTTCAGCGCCCCCTGGTGCGACGCCGGCGAGCTGCAGGTCGCGAACCGCCTGGTGCTCTGGATCTTCGCGCTCGACTGGCTGATCGACTACGACGCAAAGACCCGCGAGGACGTTGATCGGCTCACCGCGGGCTGTCTCGCGGTCGCCGACGGCGCCACCCCCGAGCCGGGGGACGCCCTCGGCGGCTTCCTTGCCGAGATCCGGGACGAGCTGGCCACCGGGCCGGCATACCGGACCCACGGCCCGATGTGGCGGGCGGAGCTGCGTCGGGTGCTGGACGCCATGGCCCGGGAGTGGGACTGGAAGCAGGCCGGGAGCGATCGGCTGCCGACCCTCGAAGAGTACCTCGGCAACGCGGCCAACCTAGCCTCCACCGTGGTCAACGTCGTGCACTGGATCCGTACCGGCGACCCGGCCACGCTGTCTCAGCTCGACGAGCTGGTGACGGTCAGCGACGAGGTGCAACGGATTCTTCGCCTCGTCAACGACCTGGCCACCTACGAGCGCGACCTGCGCTGGAAGGACCTCAACGCCCTGCGGCTGGTCGCCGATCCGGTAGAGGTGCGCCGGCGCCTCGACGAGTTGGTCGGCAACGCCCGAGCACTGCTCGTCCCGCTGTCGCAGAACTGCCCGGTGCAGGCGGACTACCTGACGCGGCAGCTCGGCTTCAGCAGCGGGTTCTACGGATCGACCGACTTCTGGGGAACGACGTGACCACTTCACCGGCCGAGCTGCAGGTCCAGGTGGAGACCGAGGTCACCGGGGCGGCCCGCGAGCTGCTTGCGGCGATGGCGCTCGAGCCCTCGGGCCGGGTCAGCCCCTCCGTGTACGAGACCGCGCGGGTCGTCGCCGAGGCACCCTGGTTGACGGGCCACGCGCGACGGTTGACGTACCTGCTCGGCAGCCAGCGCCCCGATGGCGGCTGGGGCGCACCGGGCGGGTACGCCGTGGTGCCGACGGTGAGCGCCGTGGAGGCGCTGCTCGGCGCGCTGCGCGCCGGCGGTGGGGACAGCCGCGGGGAGCCGTCCCGTGCCGAACTGGCCGCGGCGGCCCACGGCGGGCTGGTCGTGCTCTCCGGCAGGCTCGCGGAGGGAGCGTCCCTCCCGGACACTCCCGCCGCCGACCTGATCGTGCCGGCCATGGTCGCGCGCATCGACGATCATCTGGGCTGGTTCGCCACGCACCGCGGCGGTGGATTCGACAGCCCGCTGCCGGCCCTGCCCAAGGTGGACCGACGTCGGCTCGACGCGCTGCACGCGCTGCTGGCTGCCGGGCGGCCGGTGCCGCAGAAGCTGCTGCACGCGTTCGAGGTGCTCGGCTCCGTCGCCCGCCGCCACCCAGGCGTCGCTCCGATCGCCGGCGCCGTCGGCGCCTCCCCAGCGGCCACCGCCGCCTGGGTCGGATCGCCAGCGGGCGGCGACCGGGCGGCGTTGGACTACCTGGAGGCAGCGGTCGGTCCGTACGGCGGGCCGGTGCCTTGCTGCACGCCGATCACGGTCTTCGAGCGGGCTTGGGTACTGAGCACGCTGGCCCGTGCCGGGGTGCCGGTCCGACCGGCGCCGAAGCTGGTCGCCGAACTGGCCGCCGCGCTCGGACCAGAGGGGACGGCCACCGGCCCGGGGCTGCCGGCCGACGCGGACACCACCTCAGTGGCCCTGTACGCCCTCGCCCGGCTCGGCCACCCGGTGGATCCGGCAAGCCTGCTCCACTACGACCTGGGTAGCCACTTCTGCACCTGGCACGGGGAGGATGGACGTTCGGTCACCACCAACGCACACGTGCTGGAGGCGCTGGGCTGGCATGCCCGGCACTCCGTGGCCGGTGGCGGCCGGTACGGCACCCGGGCCGTCGCGCTCGCCGGGTGGCTGCGGGATCAGCAGGAGGCCGACGGGAGGTGGACCGACCGCTGGCACGCCTCGCCGTACTACGCCACCTCGTGTGCGGTCTCGGCGCTGGACCGATACGCGCCGAGCGGGGTCGGCGGGGAGGCGGTGGACCGGGCGGTCGACTGGGTGGTGGCCACCCAACGGGCGGACGGCTCGTGGGGCCGCTGGTCCGGGACGGTGGAGGAGACGGTGTACGCCCTGCAGGTGATGCTCGGGGTTGGGCGGCCGACCCGGCCGGGAGTGCGGGAGGCGGCGCACCGAGGGCTGCGCACGCTGGCCGTCGAGCACGATCGCCGCGACGACCCACCACTGTGGCACGACAAGGACCTCTACCGGCCGGTGTTCATCGTGCAGGCCGCGACCATCGCGGTGAGGCAGCTTGCCCTGACCAGACCGGACCTGGTCGGGCCCGGACACGTGGGCGACGGATCGTGCGTGGTCGAAGGATCCATGATCAGGAACGCTTGAGTGCTGATGCCGACACTGCTAGCGTGCGCCGGGGTCGATGTGCGCGCTGCGCGCACCTGACCGACGGATCACAGGCTCAGGCCAGGGACGGTGTAATGGGTTCCCGCAGTTCGAATCTGCGTACCAAGGTTGTTGCCCTGCTCGCCTCGCTGGTTGCGCTCTGGGGGTTCACCGCCTGGGTCACCATCCGAGATGGGGTGAACCTGCTCGGCGTGCAGGCCTTCAATACCAAGGTCGCCAATCCCACCGAGCCGCTGCTGCTGCAGCTGCAGCTGGAGCGCCGCACGTCGCTGACCTATCTTGGGCGGCCCGACGACGAGCAGCGGGCGGCGCTGGCCAAGGTGCGGCAGCGGACCGACGAGCTGACCGCCGAGTTCAAGGAATCCAGCGACAGCTGGCAGGTCGGTCTGTTCGGCGACGACGCCCTCGATCGACGGATCAACGAGCTGGTCGGCGAGCTGGATGCGCTGCCCGGCAGCCGCGCCGCCGTCGACCAGATGAGCGTCGACCGGGCCGAGACCAACGCCATCTTCACCGGCGTGATCGAGTCGATCTTTGCGGTCTACGACGCCCTCGGCAACCTGGACGATGAGCAGGTCGCCGAGGATACCGCAGCCCTCATCAGCCTCAACCGCTCCCGGGAGCTGCTGTCCCAGGAGGACGCTCTGCTCGCCGGCGTGCTGGCCGCCAACCGGATCACCCAGGCGGAGCAGGCGCAGTTCACCCGGATCGTGGGTGCCCGCCAGTTCGTGGCCAGCCAGGCAGTCGTTCGCCTCCCCGCCACCGACCAGCGCCGCTATGACGAGATGATCGACGGCGTCACCTTCCAGCGCCTTGCCGAGCTGGAAGACCGGGTCATGAAGGGAGGCGGCCGGGCTAAGCCGCCGCTCACCGCGACCGAGTGGAACGACACGGCCGAGGGTGCCTTGGCGGAGATCGTTCGCGTCGTGCACGCCGGTGGCGACGACGTGGTTGATCGGGCCGCTCCGGTCGCCATCGGTGTCATCGTCCGACTGGTGCTGGCCGCCGGCCTCGGCCTCCTTGCCGTCATCGCGTCCATCATCCTCTCGATCACCACCGCCCGGGCGCTCGTACAACAGCTCGAACGGCTGCGTGAGGCCGCGTTCCGGCTGGCCAACGAGCGGCTGCCCAGTGTGGTGGAGCGGTTGGGCCACGGCGAGGAGGTCGACGTCGCCCGGGAGGCGCCCCCGCTCGAGTTCGGTGACGACGAGATCGGGCAGGTCGGCAAGGCGTTCAACGTCGTGCAGGAGACCGCCATCCGGACCGCCGTCGAACAGGCCGAGCTGCGCCGCAGCGTCCGCGAGGTCTTCCTCAGCCTGGCCCGGCGTACCCAGGCCCTGGTCCACCGCCAGCTCACCCTGCTCGACGCGATGGAGCGCCGGGAGCACGACGCCGAGGAGCTGGAGGACCTGTTCCGCGTCGACCACCTGGCGACCCGGATGCGGCGCAACGCCGAGAACCTGATCGTCCTCTCCGGCTCCACCCCGGGTCGGTCCTGGCGGCGCAACGTGCCGATGGTGGACGTGATCCGCGGCGCGGTGGCCGAGGTCGAGGACTACACCCGGGTGAACGTGCTGCCGATCGGGCCGGTGTCGCTGAGCGGCCGGGCCGTCGGTGACGTCATCCACCTGCTGGCCGAGCTGATCGAGAACGGTCTCTCCTTCTCGCCCCCGCACACCACGGTCGAGGTACGTGGCCAGATGGTGGGGAGCGGCTTCGCCATCGAGATCGAAGACCGGGGCCTCGGGATGAGCGGGGAGGAGCTGGCCGCCGCGAACGACCGCATCGTGGACCGGTCCGAGCTGAACCTCGCGAACGCGACCCGGCTCGGCCTCTACGTGGTCAGCCGGCTCACCGAGCGGCACGGCGTGAAGGTACAGCTCAAGGAGTCCCCGTACGGGGGCACCACGGCGGTGGTGCTGATCCCGCTCGAACTGGTCACCGAGGACGGGCCGGACGCGAGCACCTCGGGCGGCTTCCGGGCGGGCACCGGCACCGCGCCGGACGCGGACCTGCCGGTGGCGTCCGTCGCGTCGGACGGCGGGCGACTCGAGTCGGCAGGCGATGGAGGGCCCGAGCGGGCCGTCGAATCGTCGGCCCCGGTGGCCCTGGCTGAGACGCCGGCCATGCCACAGCCCGCCGAGGATCCGGTGGACGCGGCGGAAGCCCCGGCTGCCCCGGTGCCGGGAGCCGAGCTGGACGCGCCCACGGTCACCGCGTCCGGGCTGCCGGCGCGTACCCGGAGGCGGCAGTCGGCGCTGGAGGGCCCGACCGTACCCGTGACCACGGTGGGCGGGCCGACGTCGGACGCGCGCCCTGCGAGCGACGGGGCGACGGATGCCGACGGCCCGGGGCGGACCGACTCCGGCCTGCCGGTCCGGGTCCGCCAGGCCAGCCTCGTCCCGGAGCTGCGGGACGATCCGTCCACCCCGGACACCGATGAGGACGAGGAAGCGGTGCGCCCGCCGGAGCAGGTGCGCCGGATGATGAGCTCCTACCAGAGCGGCACCCGGCGTGGCCGGACCGACGCGGCGCGGCTGCTCGGCGGGGCGCGCGAGGCCGGTGACGAGCCGGACCCCGGGGACGAGCAGGCGACCTGATCGGGACGCCGAGGCGGCGCATCCCAGACGAGCACGGCACACCAGCCAGGGAGAAGAGGACGACGAGTGGCGCAGAAGACGGCTTCGAGCGCAGACCTGACGTGGCTGCTGGATGACCTGGTCGGCCGGGTCAAGCAGGCGGAACACGCCGTGGCGCTCTCCACCGACGGCCTGCTGATGGCCGCGTCACGGGGGCTGAGCAGGGACGACGGCGAGCACCTGGCGGCGATGGCGGCGGGCATCCAGAGCCTGGCCCGGGGCGCGGGCAAGCGCTTCGGCGGTGGTCAGGTGCAGCAGACCATCATCGAGATGCAGTCGTCGTTCCTCTTCGTCACCGCGGCCGGGCGCAACGCCTGCCTGGCCGTGCTGGCCTCCGAGAACGCCGATGTCGGCCTGATCGCGTACGAGATGGCGATGCTGGTGACCCGGGTCGGCCGGTTCGTCGCCGCACCGACGCGTGAGCCGTCCGACGGCGAGAACCCGGCACGATGACCGGCCAGGCGGAGCCCGCCGAGCAGGAGTGGGTGGACGACCACGCGGGCCCGGTGGTCCGCCCGTACGCGGTGACCGGCGGCCGGGCCCGCCCGGTGACCGGCACCTTCGACCTGATCTCCCTGGTGACCGCGACCCGGGCGGACGTGAGCGTGGAGTCCGGGCTCGGCCCGGAACACGTGGCGATCGTCGGCATCTGCCAGCGGATGCAGTCCGTGGCCGAGATCGCCGCCCACCTCGACCTGCCGGTGGGCAGCGTTCGGGTCCTTCTCGGTGACCTGGCGGCCCGTCATCTGGTGCAGGTCCGCGAGCCGCGCGCGACCCACGCCGGCCTTCCCGACGACAGTGTTTTCGAGGCGGTAATCAATGGACTACGGGCACTCTGAACGGCCGGCGGGAGCGGCGCCGCTGCCCACCGCTATCAAGATCCTGATCGCTGGCGGCTTCGGGGTCGGCAAGACCACCATGGTCGGCGCGGTCAGTGAGACGCGCCCGCTGCGGACGGAGGAGGTGCTGACCGAGAGCGGGGTCGGCATCGACGACCTCTCCGGGGTGGAGGAGAAGAGAACCACCACCGTGGCGATGGACTTCGGTCGCATCACCATCAGCGACGACCTGGTGCTCTACCTGTTCGGCACGCCCGGCCAGGACCGCTTCTGGTTCGTCTGGGACGAGCTGGCGCTCGGGGCGCTCGGCGCGGTGGTGCTCGCCGACACCCGGCGGCTGGCCGACTGCTTCCCGTCGATCGACTACTTCGAGGAGCGGGGCACGCCGTTCGTGGTGGCGGTGAACTGCTTCGAGGGCGCCAAGAAGTACCGGCTCGACGAGGTGCAGGCGGCGCTCAACCTGGATCCGGGCGTACCGGTGGTGCTCTGCGACGCGCGGCAGCGGGCGTCGGCCAAGGAGGTGCTGATCACGCTGCTGGAGCACGCCCTGAAGCTGCGGGAGGAGCGCCGCCGGGCCGCCGACTGAGTCCTTGGCCAGGCGGCTGCCCCGCCGATGACGGTCCGGCGGGCGTCCGACGCCCGAAAACGGCAGGACCCCTTCCCGCGAGTGCGGGAAGGGGTCCTTTCGGTCTGCGGTGTCAGCTGGCGATCATGCGACGCAGCACGTACTGCAGGATGCCGCCGTGCCGGTAGTAGTCCGCCTCACCGGGGGTGTCGATGCGGACCACGGCGTCGAACTCCACGCCGGTGTCGGTGGTGACCTTCACCGTACGCGGGGTCTCGCCGTCGTTCAGCGCGGTCACGCCGGCGATGGAGAAGGTCTCCGTGCCGGTGAGCCCCAGCGACTCGGCGGTGGTGTCGACCGGGAACTGGAGCGGCAGGACGCCCATGCCGATCAGGTTCGAGCGGTGGATCCGCTCGTACGACTCGGCGATGACCGCCTTCACGCCGAGCAGCATGGTGCCCTTGGCCGCCCAGTCGCGGGACGAGCCCGAGCCGTACTCCTTGCCGGCCAGGATGACCAGCGGGACGTCCGCCTGCTGGTACGCCATCGAGGCGTCGTAGATCGAGGTCTGCTCTCCGGTCAGGTGGTTGACCGTGAAGCCGCCCTCCACGCCCGGGACCAGCTGGTTGCGCAGCCGGATGTTGGCGAAGGTGCCCCGGATCATCACCTCGTGGTTGCCCCGGCGCGAGCCGTACGAGTTGAACTCGTGGCGCGGCACGCCGTGCTCGGCGAGGTACTTGCCGGCGGGGGAGTCCGCCTTGATCGAGCCGGCCGGGGAGATGTGGTCGGTGGTCACCGAGTCACCCAGCTTGGCCAGCACCCGAGCTGGACCGATGTCGGAAACAGGCGCCGGCAGGCGCCGCATGCCCTCGAAGTAGGGGGGCTTGCGGACGTAGGTGGAGTCGCTGTCCCAGGCGAAGGTGTCGCCGGTCGGGGTGGGCAGCGACTGCCAGCGCTCGTCGCCGGCGAAGACGTCGGCGTACGCGGAGCTGAAGCCGGTGGCGCCGATCGCCGAGGCGATGACGTCCTGGATCTCGGCGCTGTTCGGCCAGATCTCCCGCAGGAACACCGGGTTGCCCTGGCTGTCCTCGCCGATCGGCTCGTTGGCCAGGTCGATGTCCATCGTGCCGGCGAGCGCGTAGGCGACCACCAGCGGCGGGGACGCCAGGTAGTTCATCTTGACGTCCGGGTTGATCCGGCCCTCGAAGTTCCGGTTGCCCGACAGCACCGAGACGACGGCGAGGTCGGCCTCGTTGACGGCGGCGGAGACCTCCTCCGGCAGCGGGCCGGAGTTGCCGATGCAGGTGGTGCAGCCGTAGCCGACCAGGTTGAAGCCGAGCTTCTCCAGGTACGGGGTGAGGCCGGCCCGGTCGTAGTAGTCCATGACGACCTTGGAACCGGGGGCCAGGGTGGTCTTCACCCACGGCTTGCGGGCCAAGCCCTTCTCCACCGCGTTGCGGGCCAGCAGCGCTGCGCCGATCATGACCTGCGGGTTGGAGGTGTTGGTGCAGGAGGTGATCGCGGCGATCACCACGGCGCCGTGGTCCAGCTCGTACTCGACGCCGTCGGCGCCGGTGACGCGGATCGGGTTGCTGGCCCGCCCGCCCGAACCGACCGCCGCGGTGGCCAGGTCACGCGGGGCGTCGGCCGGGTCGTTGACGGCGTTGGCCGGGGAGTCGCTGGCCGGGAAGGACTCGGCGCTGGCCTCGTCGGCCGGGCCGTCGGCGCCGAACGGCTTCTCCAGCTGCGGCACGCCCGGCGTGCGGCTCGGGTCGCCCCCGGTCTCGTCGGCGGCCACGTAGTCGGTCAGCGCGGAACGGAACAGGGTCTTGGCCGCGCCCAGCGGCACCCGGTCCTGCGGGCGCTTCGGGCCGGCCAGGGACGGCTCGATGGTGCTCAGGTCGAGCTCCAGCCGCTCGGAGTACTCCGGCTCGTGGTTCGGGTCGTGCCAGAGGCCCTGCTCCTTGGCGTACGCCTCGACGAGCGCGACCTGCTGCGGGTCGCGGCCGGTCAGCTCCAGGTAGCGGACGGTCTCGGCGTCGATCGGGAAGATCGCGACGGTGGAGCCGTACTCCGGGGACATGTTGCCGATGGTGGCCCGGTTGGCCAGCGGCACCGCGCTCACGCCCGGGCCGTAGAACTCGACGAACTTGCCGACCACGCCGTGCTTGCGCAGCATCTCGGTGATGGTGAGCACCAGGTCGGTGGCGGTGGTGCCGGCCGGCATCTCGCCGGAGAGCTTGAAGCCGACGACCCGCGGGATCAGCATGCTGACCGGCTGGCCGAGCATCGCGGCCTCGGCCTCGATGCCGCCGACGCCCCAGCCCAGCACGCCCAGACCGTTGACCATCGTGGTGTGCGAGTCGGTGCCGACCACGGTGTCCGGGTACGCCTGGCCGTTGCGCTCCATGACCGTGCGGGCCAGGTACTCGATGTTGACCTGGTGCACGATGCCGGTGCCCGGCGGGACGACCTTGAACTCGTTGAACGCGGTCTGGCCCCAGCGCAGGAACTGGTAGCGCTCCTTGTTGCGCTGGTACTCCAGCTCGACGTTGCGCTGGAAGGCGTCCTCGCGACCGAACAGGTCGGCGATGACGGAGTGGTCGATGACCAGCTCGGCCGGCGCGAGCGGGTTCACCTTGGTGGCGTCGCCGCCGAGGTCGCGGACGGCCTCGCGCATGGTGGCCAGGTCCACGACGCAGGGCACGCCGGTGAAGTCCTGCATCAGCACCCGGGCCGGCGTGAACTGGATCTCCACGCTCGGGTCGGCGGTGGGATCCCAGCCGCCGAGCTGCGCGATGTGGTCGGCGGTGATGTTCGCGCCGTCCTCGGTCCGCAGCAGGTTCTCCAGCAGGATCTTCAAGCTGTAGGGCAGCCGGTCGTGGCCCCGCACCTTGTTGATCTTGAAAATCTCGTAGCTCGCGTCTCCGACGCGTAGCTGGGTCTTCGCACCGAAGGTGTCGAGGCTCGCCACGTCGTACTCCTTCACACCAGCGACCGTGAGTAGTCCTGAGCAGTCTGTCGCACCGGTCGGGAGGCTGCCCGGGTTAGGCAGCACTTACCGCCGATTCTCATCTCAACAAAACCGTACGTCCGTCTTGCTATTCACGCAACCTCATGCCAGGGTTCGGGACGAGGAGGTGCCCACCATGATCCATCACGTTCTGCTCGCCTGCCCACGCGGTTCCGAGGATGCGTCCCGGGCCTTCTACGGCGGCCTGCTCGGCCTGGTCGAGAAGCCCAAGCCGCCGGCCCTCGCCGCCCGCGGTGGTTGCTGGTTCACCGGGTACGACGCCGAGCTGCACCTCGGCGTCGAGGACGACTTCCGGCCCGCCCGCAAGGCGCACCCCGCCCTGCTCCGCCCCGACCTCGACGCCCTCGCCGCACGGCTCGTCGCCGCTGGTCACCCGGTGGCCTGGGGGGACGACGAGGTTCCCGGCATGCGCCGGTTCCACACCCACGACCCGCACGGCAACCGGCTGGAGTTCCTCGCCCCGATCGTCGCCGGCTGAACGACGGCTGCCCCCGACGCGACGCGGACGGCACGGCCGGATGGCCGCCGGATGGAGCGCGCCGCCAGGACGCCGGACCGGGGTAGGGTTCGAGGTCGGACCGGAAGGGGTGGTGGTGGTCGACGTACAGCACTGGCTCTCCGCGCTTCCCCCGGGTGTGATCTACCTGATCGTCGCCGGGGTGATCGGCGTGGAGAGCATGGGCGTTCCGCTGCCCGGCGAGATCATTCTGGTCAGCTCCGCGCTGCTCGCCGCCGCCGGGGTGGTCGACCCGTTGTGGGTGGCCAGCGCCGCTGCGGCCGGGGCCATCGTCGGCGACTCCATCGGATACGCCATAGGCCGGCGCGGCGGCCGCCCGTTGCTCGCCCGGCTGGGCCAGCGCTTCCCCCGGCACCTCGGCCCGGCCCAGATCGCCCGCGCCGAGCAGAGCTTCGCCCGGCACGGCGTCTGGGCGGTCTTCTTCGGCCGGTTCGTGGCACTGCTGCGGATCCTGGCCGGGCCCCTGGCGGGCGCGCTGCACGTGCCGTACCGGCGGTTCCTGGTGGCGAACGCGGCCGGCGGCCTGGTCTGGGCCTTCGGCACCACATACCTGCTCTTCACCGTGGGCCGGGCGGCCGAGCACTGGCTCAAGGACATCTCCTGGGCCGGCCTGGCCGTCGCGGTCCTCGCCGGCCTCGGCAGCACCTGGTGGCTGCGGCGCCGGGCCCACCGCCTGGCCTCGGCGGAGACGGTCGCCGAGGCCGCGCCGGTGCGGGCCGGCAGCGACCACTGACTCCGGAGACACCGAACGGCCGGCCCCGGGGCGGGGCCGGCCGGT
>NZ_JBLROB010000032.1:0-67249 GCF_047921475.1 Micromonospora sp. SL4-19 | reverse complement strand
CCCCAAGAGCAACCAACCCCCCATGAGCAACCATCGATAGCCGATCAGGCCACCCAGGCGTAGCGGCGCTCGGGGCGGCCAGCCGCGCCGTACTTCAGGGCCACCTCGACCTGACCGGTGCCGGAGAAGTGCTCCAGATAGCGGCGCGCGCTGACCCGGGAGATGCCGACCCGGTCGGCGCACTCGCTGGCCGAGAGGGTCCCGTCGTGCCCACGCAGGGCGCGTTCCACCAGCTCGGCGGTCTCCGAGCTGAGTCCCCGCGGCAGGGCCGGGGCGGTGGCCGCCACGGAGCCGCTGCGCGAGAGCACCCGGTCGACGTCGGCCTGGTCGGCGACCACCGCCGCGCGCAGCGTGGCGCGCCGGGTCGCGTACTGCTCGAGTCGGGTGCGCAGCTCGTCGAAGCCGAACGGCTTGAGCAGGTAGTTGACCGCGCCGTAGCGGACGGACCGGCGTACCGCCTCGGCCTCGCGGGCGGCACTGATCACCAGAACGTCGCAGTCGTGCCGGGCGGCTCGGATCCGGGTCACCACGTCCAGGCCGAACATATCGGGCAGGTAGAGGTCGAGCAGGATCAGGTCGGGCCGGAGCTCGTCGACCGCGGCGACCGCCTGCTCGCCGGTGCTGGCGGTGCCGACCACCCGGAAGCCGGCGACCCGCTCGACGAAGCCGCGGTGGATTCGGGCAACCATGAAGTCGTCATCGACCACGAGCACGTCGATCATCGCGCCTCCTCCAACACATTGACCAGCACCGACATCCGGGCCGTGAACATCGCGCCCTCGTCGGTGTTCGTCACCGCGATCTCGCCGCCGCGACGATGGCAGACCAGGCGGGTGAGTGCCAGGCCGATACCGCGCTCGCCGCCCTGTGCGGCCTTGGTGGTGAAGCCGTGGGTGAAGACCTCCTGCGCCAGCTCAGGTGCGACCCCGGGGCCGGAGTCGCGGACGACGATCTCCACCGAGGCGGCGTCCCGGCGCAGCTCGACCTCCACCCAGGCGGGCTGCTCCGCCGGGTCCCCGGCCGCCTCCTGGCCGCCTGCCACCGCCTCGACCGCGTTGTCGACCAGGTTGCCGAGCACGGTGGCGACGTCCGCCGACAGCTCCGCCGGTAGCCGGTCCAGCCCGGTCCGGTCGGAGATCCGCAGCTCCACCCGGCGCTCCGCGGCCACCGCCGATTTCGCCATGAGCAGCGCCGCGATCGCCGTGTCATGGATCCGGCTGGTGACCGTCAGGTCGAGCGACGCGCGGTGTCGGCTCAGCGCGTCCACGTATCGGACCACCTCGTCGTGCTCGCCGATCTGGATCAGCCCGGAAATGGTGTGCAACTGGTTGGCGAACTCGTGGGTCTGCGCCCGGAGCAGCTCGGCGGTGCTGCGGAAGGAGCCCAGCTCCTGCTCCAGCCGGGCGAGTTCGGTACGGTCGCGCAGCGTGGTGACCGAGCCCAGCCGGCGGCCGTCCTTGCGGACCGTCATCCGGTTCATCACCAGCACCCGGCCGCGCCTGACCACCACCTGGTCCCGGGCCTCCGGGCCGCTGCCGGCCAGCACGTCCCGCAGCCGGCCGCTGATCCGTAGCTCGCGGAGGCTGCGGCCGAGGCAGTCCTCGGGCAGGTCGAGCAGCCGCCGGCCGACCGCGTTGACGAGGGTGACGCGCTGCTGCGGATCCAGCGCGATGACCCCTTCGGCGAGGCCGTGCAGCAGTGCCTCCCGGTGCTCGGCCAGCCCGGCGATCTCCCGTGGCTCCAGGCCGAGGGTCTGCCGCTTGATCCGCCTGGCCAGCAGCCACGACCCGACCACGCCGAGCCCGCTGGCGATTCCCAGATAGGTGAGCAGGTACGAGGAAGCCCCGACCAGGCGTTCCGACCAGGTGGGCGACCTCTCGCCGACGACCACCATGCCCAGGTACCGCCCGAGGTTCACCCCCTTCCGGTCTCCGAGCACCGGCACCTGGGCCACCAGCTGCCGGGTGCCGCCGACCTCCAGTTCGCCGAACCAGCTCCGGCCCTGTGCCACCCAGGGGTCGCCGAGCACCACCGGGCTGCCGATCAGGGTCGGGTCTGTCGAGCTGACCACCCGGCCCCGGTCGTTCGCCACGGTCACGGCGGTCACCCCGGACCGGATCAGCGTGTTCTGCAGCAGCGGGGCGATCGCCTCGGTGGGCGCGGGCTGGTTGAGCTGGTCGCGCAGCAGCGGGCTGCTGGCGAGCTCCTCGCCGAGTGCGGCGACCCGGCGCCCCTCGACTCGGTTGAAGGTGGCCGCCGACTGGGCCAGCGAGACAGCCGCGACCGCCGCCAGCACCACGACGATGATCGCGAGCTGGAGGACGAGCAGCTGCCCGGCGAGCGTACGCCGCCGGGACGTGACCGCGACCACAAAGACCTCAACTTCCGATGGTGACACAACGCAGACAAGGGGCCTGCCCGCGCGCCACCATCTTGCCGCCGGACTCATTCGAAACGGAAGAGAAACATGATGGCAACTCGGAGAAACGTGCTGGTCATGGGCGTGGCCGCTGCGACGGCGCTTGCCCTCGGGGCCTGCGGGGCCACCGCCGACAAGGGTGGAGCCGGCTCCGGTGACGACGGCAAGCCGGTCACCGGACTGCGGATCATGGTCCCGAACACCCCCGGTGGCGGGTACGACACCACCGCCCGCACCGCCGCCAAGGTGATGGAGGACGCCAAGATCGCCACCGGCGTGCAGGTGTTCAACCTGCCCGGCGCGGGCGGGACGGTCGGCCTCCAGCGGACCGTGAACGAGAAGGGCAACGGCAAGCTCGCCATGCAGATGGGCCTGGGCGTGGTCGGTGCCTCCTACACCTCGAAGTCGGCGGCGACGCTGACCCAGACCACACCGCTGGCCAAGATGATCGAGGAGGCCGGCGCCATCGTGGTGCCGAAGGACTCCCCGTACAAGAACATCAACGACCTGATCGCGGCCTGGAAGGCCGACCCCAAGAAGATCGCGGTCGGCGGCGGCTCGTCCCCCGGCGGCCCGGACCACCTGCTGCCCATGCGGCTCGCCAAGACCGTGGGCATCGACCCCCGCCAGGTCAACTTCGTCTCGTACGACGGCGGCGGCGAGCTGCTGCCGGCCCTGCTCGGCGGCAAGGTCGCCTTCGGCGCCAGCGGCTTCGGCGAGTTCCTCAAGCAGGTCGAGGCCGGCCAGATCCGGGTCCTCGCGGTGACCAGCGAGGCGCCGATCGAGGTGCTCAAGGACGTGCCGACCCTCAAGGCGTCCGGCATCGACCTGGTCTTCACCAACTGGCGCGGCATCGTCGCGCCGCCCGGGATCAGCGACGCCGACAAGAAGGTGTGGATCGACGTGCTGACGAAGATGCACGACTCCGCCGAGTGGAAGGCCGAGCTGGCCAAGCGCGGCTGGACCGACGCCTTCATCACCGGTGACGAGTTCGGCACCTTCCTGACCGAGCAGGACAAGGCGGTTGCCGACATCCTCAAGCAGCTCGGGTTGGCATGACCGACAGGACGACCCGACCGGACCGGGGCGGCGACCAGCCGCCCCGGCCGGCCGCATCAATCGTGCCGGACCAGGCGGCGCCGCCGGACCGGGAGACGGGCGGACTGCCCCCCGCGCCCGCCCCGGTCGCGGACCCGCCGGCCGCCGATCCGGCGGGGCAGCCCGCCGGATCGGCGGTACCCCCCGCAGGCGACCTGCCGGACGGTGACGGGTCGGCGGCGGAGAGCCCAGCGCCCAAGCGGGACCGGGCGCAGTACGGGATGTGCGCGTTCCTGGCCCTGGTCGGCGGCCTGGTCATCTTCGACGCGACGACGCGCGTCGGGCAGGCGATCAACAGTGCGGACCCGATCGGCCCGAAGCCGGTGCCGATCCTGCTCGGCGTGCTGCTGCTCATCGTCGCCGCGATCTATGCGGTGGACGTGGCCCGTGGCGGCGCCGGTGAGGCGGAGGCCGGCGAGGACGTCGACCTGAGCACCCGGATCGACTGGCGGACCGTGCTGCTGCTGATCGGGGCGTTCCTGGTCAACGCGGTGCTCATCGACCGGCTCGGCTGGGTGATCAGCGGGACGATCCTCTTCTGGGGTTCGGCGTACGCGCTCGGCAACCGCCACTACTTCCGGAACCTGCTGATCTCCGTCGCGCTGTCGCTGATCACGTTCTACGCCTTCGCCATCGGGCTCGGTGTCAGCCTGCCCGCCGGCGTACTGCAAGGGATCCTGTAATGGAAAACCTGGGCAATCTGCTCGACGGGTTCGGTCATGTGCTGACCCCGATGAACCTGCTGATCGCGCTGCTCGGCGTGACCATCGGCACCGCGGTCGGCGTCCTGCCCGGCATCGGCCCGGCGATGACGGTGGCGCTGCTGCTGCCGGTCGCCTACGGGATGGGGCCGACCTCGGCGCTCATCATGTTCTGCGGCATCTTCTACGGCGGCATGTACGGCGGCTCGACCACCTCGATCCTGCTCAACACCCCCGGCGAGTCGTCATCGGTGGTGACCGCGATCGAGGGCAACAAGATGGCCAAGGCCGGGCGCGCCGCCCAGGCGCTGGCCACCGCCGCGATCGGCTCGTTCGTCGCCGGCACCATCGCCACGCTGCTGCTGGTGCTGGTCGCCCCGCCGGTGGTGAAATTCGCGGTCAGTCTCGGCTCGCCCGAGTACCTCGCCGTGATGCTGCTCGCGTTCGTGGCGGTCACCGCGGTGCTCGGCGCGTCCCGGGTACGCGGCTTCGCCTCGCTGCTGCTCGGCCTGATCATCGGCGTGATCGGGGTCGATCAGACCGGTCAGCAGCGGCTCACCTTCGGGATTCCGCAGCTCATCGACGGCATCGACGTGGTCGTGGTGGCGGTCGGCATCTTCGCCATGGGCGAGGCGCTCTGGATCGCCGCCCACCTGCGCCGCAAGTCCGGTGAGGTGATCCCGGTCGGCCAGCCGTGGATGGGCCGGGAGGACTGGAAGCGGTCCTGGAAGCCCTGGCTGCGCGGCACCGCGTTCGGGTTCCCGTTCGGCGCGGTGCCGGCGGGTGGGGCGGAGATCCCGACCTTCCTGTCGTACATCACCGAGAAGAAGCTCTCCAAGCACAAGGCGGAGTTCGGCAAGGGCGCGATCGAGGGCGTCGCCGGGCCGGAGGCGGCCAACAACGCCTCGGCCGCCGGCACCCTGGTGCCGATGCTGGCCCTCGGCCTGCCCACCAACGCCACCGCCGCGGTGATGCTGGCCGCCTTCGAACAGTTCGGCATCCAGCCCGGGCCGTTGCTCTTCGAGCAGGAGTCCACGCTGGTCTGGACGCTGATCGCGAGCCTCTTCATCGGCAACCTGCTGCTGCTGGTGCTCAACCTGCCGCTCGCCCCGGCCTGGGCCCGGCTGCTGCGGATCCCGCGTCCGTACCTCTACGCCGGGATCATCTTCTTCGCCTCGATGGGCGCGTACGCGGTCAACGCCCAGCCGTTCGACCTGTTCCTGCTGCTCGCCCTCGGCCTGCTCGGCTTCGGCATGCGTCGCTTCGGCCTGCCGATCCTGCCGCTGATCGTCGGCATCATCCTCGGCCCGCGCGCCGAGCTGCACGGCCGACGGGCGCTGCAGCTCTCCGGCGGCGAGCTGCACGGCCTGATCGGCGGCTGGGTGTCCTGGGTGATCTACGCCGCGATCGCCGTGGTGCTGCTCTGGCCGCTGATCGGTCGGTTCGTGGTCCGGCCGCTGCGGGGAAGGTTGGTGACCGGATGACCATCCTGGTGGGCTACGTGCCCTCGCCGCTGGGCGAGGCCGCCCTGCACGCGGCGATCGAGCAGGCCCGGTTCCGCAATGAGCCGGTGCTGGTGGTGAACACCTCGCGGGGTGACGCGTACGCCGACCCGCGCCTCGCCCAGGAGGCCGACCTGGAGCGGGTGACTCGCGAACTGGTCGCCGCCGGGGTGCCGCACGACGTGCGGCAGCTCATGCGAGGCCGGGACACGGCCGAGGAGATCGTCGAGATCTGCGAGGCGGAGGACGTGTCGCTGGTCGTGATCGGCATCCGGCACCGCACCCCGGTCGGGAAGCTGATCATGGGGTCGAGCGCCCAGGAGATCCTGCTCCGGGTGCCCTGCCCGGTCCTCGCGGTGAAGGCCGGCTGAGTGGCGCCCGGGGACTTCGCGGTCCCCGGGCGCGCCCAGACCGCGCTGCTGCTCGCGCACACGATCGTGGTGCAGGCGGTCACCTTCATGCTCCGGCCGGCGTCCGCGTACCGGGCGCTCGAGCTGGACGTGCCGGGAGCGTGGCTGGGCGTGCTCGGGGCCAGCTTCGCCGTCGTACCGCTGGTGCTGGCCGTCCCCTCCGGACACGCGGTCGACCGGTTCGGCGAGCGCCGGATCGCACTCGCCGGGTCGGTCCTGCTCGCCGCCGCCGGCCTCGGCTTCGTGCTGTTCGCCGGCTCGGTGGCCGGTCTGGTGGCGGCCAGCATGCTGCTCGGCACCGCGCACCTCTGCGCGGTGGTGGCCCAGCAGGCGCTGGTCGCCAACCGCACCCCGGCGCACCGGTACGACGCGGCGTTCGGCTACTACACCTTCGCGGCCTCCCTGGCCAGGCGCTCGGCCCCGGCCTGATCGTGGTCTTCGGTGGGGACCGCCCGATCCCGGACACCCGGGCCATCTTCCTCGGCGCCACCGTCCTGGCGGTGCCGCTGCTGGTCGCCGCGGCGCTGCTGCGCCCGTCCGGGCACCACCGGCGGGTGGCCGGTTCGGCGGCGGGCGGGATGGGGGACCTGCTGCGCCAACCCGGTCTGGTCCGTGCCCTCACGGTGAGCTGCGTCGTCCTGGCGGCCGTCGACATCACCCTGGTCTATCTGCCCGCGCTGGGGGCGGAACGCGGCATCGCCGCCGGTTCGATCGGCGTCCTGCTCGGCGTACGGGCGGTCGCCTCGATGGCGTCCCGGCTGCTGCTGGGCCGGCTGGTCGCGGCGGTCGGCCGGCGGGCGCTGCTCATCGGCACCGTCGCCCTCTCCGCCGGCGGGCTCGGGCTGCTGCTGCCGCCGCTGCCGTTCTGGGCGATGGCCGTGGTCGTCACCGTCGCCGGTCTCGGGCTGGGCGCCGGTCAGCCGCTGACCATGTCGTTCCTGGCCGAGGTGGCCCCGCCCGGGCTGCGCGGCCGGGCGATGTCGCTGCGGCTCACCGGCAACCGGCTCGGGCAGGTGCTGATTCCCAGCGCCGCCGGCGTGCTCGCCGCCGGCGCCGGAGCGGCCGGCGTACTCGCCTGCACGGCGGCCGGCCTGACGGGCGCGGCCGTCGCCGCGACCGGCCTGCACCGGTCACCGTCCGCGGATGTGAACCCCGACTGAGAGAGAAGGAACAACCATGGAGACGCCCACGACCGCCGATCTCTACGACCGGTACGGCGAGGACCTCGGCTCGTGTGACACCCAGCTGCGCCAGTTCGGCGGCGTCGCGGCTTTCGCCGGACCGGCCGTGACGGTGCGCTGCTTCGAGGACAACGCCCTGGTGAAGTCGATCGTCTCCGAGTCGGGGGAGGGCCGGGTCCTGGTGGTGGACGGGGGCGCCTCGCTGCACACCGCCCTGATGGGCGACCTCATCGCCGGTGCGGCGGCGGAGAACGGATGGGCGGGCGTGGTGATCAACGGCGCCGTCCGGGACGTCGCCGCCCTGCGGGCCCTCCCGATCGGCATCAAGGCGCTGGGCACGAACCCGCGCAAGAGCGCCAAGACCGGCGCGGGCGAGCGGGATGTGCCGGTGTTCTTCGGCAACTGCGTCTTCGCGCCGGGCTCCCACGTGTACAGCGACGACGACGGTGTCGTCGTGCTGCCCGTCACCGGGCAGGCGTAGGCCGCCGCCGGGTGCCCCGACGCCCGGTCAGCCCTCGCTGGCCGGGTGGGGGGCGACCTGGCCCTGGCGCAGCCGGGTCGCGCACAGCTCCGCCAGTTTCGCGTACGCGGGCGCGCCGATCAGCGCGGTCAACTCCGGGCCGTACGAGATGTACATCGGCTCGGCGCCGACGTGTGCGTCGACGGAGGAGGTGCACCACCAGTCCAGGTCGTGCCCGCCCGCGCCCCAGCCCCGCCGGTCGAACTCGCTGAGCGTGGAGATCAGCACCTTGGTGTTGTCCGGCCGCTTGTGCCAGTCCTGGTCCCGGCGGATCGGTAGCTGCCAGCAGACGTCCGGCTTGTATTCCAGCGGGTGCACCCCGTCGCGCAGCGCCTGAGCGTGCAGCGCGCAGCCGCCCCCGCCCGGAAATTCGGCGTCGTTGAGGAAGACGCACGGCGCGTCGACGTCTCGGGTGGCCGTACGCCGGGCCGGGTTCTTCCCGTCGATGGTGTCGTTCTCGGTCCAGTTCTTGAAGCCCTTGCGGAAGTGCTGCCAGGTCTGCGGGGTGAGCCGCTTGACCGCGGCGCGGACCCGCTTCTCGTCGTCCGAGTCGGTGAAGAACGCCCCGTGCGAGCAGCAGCCGTCCGAGGCCCGGCCGGCGATGATGCCGTGGCAGCCCTTGCCGAAGACGCAGGTCCAGCGGGAGAGCAGCCAGGTCAGGTCGGCCCGGATCAGGTGCTTCTCGTCCGCCGGGTCGACGAACTCGATCCACTCCCGGGGGAAGTCCAGCCCCACCTCCCGGCTGCGCGGGTCGTCGGGGTCGTCCACGAGTACATGCAGCTCGATCTGGCCTGTCACCCGGCCCAGCGTACGCGCGGTGACCCGGGCCGGCCGGCGAGCCGGCGAAACGTGTTGGCCCTAGGCTCGCCAGCATGCGACTGGGTGTCCTCGACGTCGGTTCCAACACGGTGCACCTGCTGGTGGTCGATGCCCACCACGGTGCCCACCCGTGGCCGGCGCACTCGGAGAAGGTGGTGCTCCGGCTGGCCGAGCAGATCGGCCCGGACGGCGCGCTCACCGAGGCGGGCGCGGACGGCCTGGTCAAGGCCGTCAGCATGGCCCGCACGGCGGCGGACGGGCTGACGACCGACGACCTGCTGGCGTTCGCCACCAGCGCGGTCCGCGACGCCACCAACGCCGGCGAGGTGCTGGCCCGGGTCCGCGACGAGTCCGGCGTACGCCTGGAGGTGCTCTCCGGCGCGGACGAGGCGCGGATGACCTTCCTCGCGGTACGGCGGTGGTTCGGGTGGTCCGCCGGCCGGCTGCTGGTCATGGACATCGGCGGCGGCTCGTTGGAGCTGGCCGCCGGCATCGACGAGGACCCGGACGTGGCGGTCTCGCTCCCGCTGGGCGCCGGGCGGCTGAGCCGCGAGCGACTGCGGGTCGACCGGTCCGGCACCGTGCCACCGTCCGCGGAGACCGTCGACGAGCTGCGGGAGTACGTCGACGCGCAGCTCGAGCCGGTGGTGAAGCAGCTCACCGAGGTGGGCTGGGAGCGCCCGGTGGCCACCTCGAAGACCTTCCGGATGCTGGCCCGGCTGGCCGGCGCGGCGCCCTCCGGCGCGGGTCTGTGGGCCCGGCGCAGCCTGACCCGGACCGGGCTGCGGCAGGTGCTCGGCTTCATCCGGCACATCCCGCCCGGCCAGCTGCACGAGCTGGAGGGGGTGAGCACTCAGCGGGCCCACCAGCTGCTCGCCGGTGCGGTGGTCGCGGACGCGGTGATGCGCCAACTCGACGTGGACTGCCTGGACATCTGCCCGTGGGCACTGCGGGAAGGGGTCATTCTCCGCCGTCTTGATCAGCTCGCACCGGTGTGATCCCGGTCGGCCGGTCTGGGCGCTTTGCGGATGCTCGTCCCGATGCTCCGCGGCGCAGCCGGTTACCCTGAGGGTTGTGGCTTCCCGTGTCCCGGTGCTCCTGTCCAGTTCCTCGGTCTTTCCTGAGCGGACCGCGGCGGCGTTCCAGCTGGCCTCGGCGCTCGGGTACGACGGCGTCGAGGTGATGGTCTGGACCGACGTGGTGAGCCAGGACCCGGGGGCGCTGCGCGGCCTGGCCGACCACTACGACGTCCCGGTCCTCTCGGTGCACGCGCCCTGCCTGCTGGTCACCCAGCGGGTGTGGAGCCCCGACCCGTGGGAGCGGCTGCGCAAGGCCGCCGAGCTGGCCGAGACGCTGGAGGCCCCCACGGTGGTGGTGCACCCGCCGTTCACCTGGCAGCGGGACTACGCCCGCAACTTCGCCGACGGCCTGGACCAGATCGCCGGCCAGTTCGGCGGGCTGCGCTTCGCGGTGGAGAACATGTACCCGGTGCGGATGGCCGGCCGGCAGTTCGTCCCGTACGTCCCGGGCTGGGATCCGACCGACACCGGCTACGCCTCATACACCCTGGACCTGTCGCACTGCGCGGCCTCGCACACCGACGCACTGGCGATGGCGGACCGGATGGGCTCGGGCCTGGTGCATGTGCACCTGGGTGACGGCACCGGCGAGGGACGCGACGAGCATCTGGTGCCCGGGCGCGGGGGGCAGCCCTGCGCGGAGCTGCTCCGCTCGCTGGCCGGCCGGGGCTTCACCGGCTCGGTTGCGGTGGAGGTGACCACCCGGGGCGCGAAGAGCCGGGCGGTCCGCGAGGCAGACCTGCGCGAGGCGCTGGAGTTCGCGCGCGCCAACCTGACCGCTCCCTCCCCGGTCGACGCCTGACCGGGGCAGGAGCGCCAGGTCAGCTGACCGGGGCGAGGGGTTCCGGCTGGGCGGGGACCGCCGCCACCTGCTCGCCGACGGCGGCCCGCTTGCGGGCACGGTGCGCGGCCACGTGGGATCGGGTCGCGCAGCGCTCCGAGCAGAACCGCCGGCAGCAGTTCGACGACGTGTCCAGGTAGACGTTCCCGCAGCGCTCGTCGGCGCAGACGCCGAACCGGGCGCTGCCGTACTCGCAGAGCCAGACCGACAGGCCCCAGACCGCCCCGGCCAGGTATTCCGACGAGACCGAGGCGCCCCGGCTGGTCACGTGCATGTGCCAGTCACTGGAGTCGTGGCCGGAGATGCGCGGCTGCACCGGGAACGCCTCCAGCAGCGCGTTCAGCTCCGTCACCGCGTCGGCGTCCCGGCCCGAGGTGCCGTATTCGAAGACGTCGCGCAGGCGCTTCCGCGCCCGCCGGAAGATTGCCAGGTCCCGCTCCGCGACTTCGTCGCGCATCCACGCGTTGTCGTCGGGGATGAGGGCCCGCAGGTCGTCGAGGTCGTCCAGGCGGGCGTTGACGAGATCAACACCGGTCCGGGCGTACGCGTCGAAGTTCACGACACCAACCGTAGACGACTCACGGCGAATGCGGCGCGTCGATGTAGTGGGGCAGGAACCGCGCGTAGCCGTCCGTGATGAGACTCTTGCTCTCGCGAACGCCGGCGCCGGCGGACTCGCCGTCGACGATCCAGCTCCCCAGCACCATCCGATTCCCGGCGAACTCGGGCAGCGCCCGGAACTCCTGGAAGCAGAAGCCCTCGTCACCGTAGATCCCCGGGGTGGTGATCTCGGTGTCACCGGTGACGACGCGGACCGAGGCGCCCTCCCGGCCGAGCAGCGGTTTGGCCACGTACCCGGTCATCCCGCGCGGCGAGTCCAGGTACGCGGGCAGCAGGTACTCGTGGTCCGGGTACAGCTCCCAGAGCACCGCGAGCAGCGCCTTGTTCGACAGCAGCAGCTTCCAGGCCGGCTCGATCCAGGTGGTCGGGGTGCCCGGCGCCAGCGCCGGCGACCCGTACGGCTCGGCCAGCATCCACTCCCAGGGATAGAGCTTGAAGCAGGTGGTGACCGGCCGGTCGTCGGCGTCGACGAAGCGCCGCCCGTCCCAGCCGATCCGCTGGATCGGCAGGAGCGTGACGTCCAGCCCGGCCTGGCGGGCGGTCTCGGCCAGGTAGCCGGCGGTGATCTGGTCCTCGCCCGACTCCTCCTCCGCCGACCAGGCGACGTGCACCCGCGGCTCGTGCAGGCCGGCGCCGATCTTCGCCCACGCCCCGACGAGCTGCTCGTGCAGGCTGTTCCACTGGTCGGCCGCGGGCCGGGTGTGCTCCAGCCAGTACCACTGGACGATGCTCGCCTCGACCAACGCGGTCGGGGTGTCGGCGTTGTACTCCAGGAGCTTGGGCGGCCAGGTGCCGTCGTACCAGAGGTCGAAGCGGCCGTAGAGGGTCGGCGGGGCCTCCCGCAGCGACCGGGCGACCGCCTCGGCGGCCCAGGGCGGGATGCCGAACTCGGCGTACCGGTGGCGGGCCACCACGTGCTGGGCGGCGGCCACCGACATCCGGTGCAGCTCCTCGGTCGCCTCCTCCAGCCGGAGCACCTCGTCCAGTTCGAAGGCGTACGCCGCGGTCTCGTCCCAGTACGACATGACCTCGCCGTCGGGCAGCTCGGTGTCGACGTACACCAGGCCCTGTGACCGGACGGTGGCGTCCCAGTCGGGGCGGGGGGTGCTCGCCTCGCGCCGCACCTCAGCCGCCGCAGGAGGCGAGGTGGGTGCCGAAGCCGCCGCGCGCGGGCAGCGCCGGCGCGGGGGCGTCCCGGGCGGCCGCGGGTGCGGAGACCCGCAGCGCCTGCGTGACGGTGCCCCCGCCACCGCCGGCGGGGCCGAGGGCGCAGTCGTCATCGTCGTCGGTCAGGTTGCAGCCGGAGAGGGCGAGCGCCAGCGCGGTCAGCGCGCCGAGCTGCACGGTGGCCGACCGGAGCCGGCGTCGGGGGCGTCGATCCACATGATCGGTTGTAGCCGATCCGCGCCAGATTCTGCTGTCCGGAACGCAGCGTCACATTGGCCGCCGCCCCCCGGCGCGGCCCCGCCCACGGGCGTTACGCTCGGCTCATGCTCCGTTCCGTCATCCTCGCCGCCTCCCGGTCATCCCAGGTCGAGCGGCTCGTCGCGACGGCCCCGTTCACCCGGGACGTCGTCCGCCGGTTCGTCGCCGGCGCCGGCACCGACGACGCGCTGCGCGCGACCCGCGCACTCGTCGCCGACGGCCTCGCGGTCACCCTCGACAACCTCGGTGAGGACACTGTCACCCCGGAGCAGGCGAACGCCACCCGGGACGAATACCTGAAGCTGCTGCGGCTGCTCGCCGCCGCCGAGCTCACCCCGGCCGCCGAGGTCAGCGTGAAGCTCTCCGCGCTCGGCCAGATGTTCGACGAGCAGCTCGCGTACGACAACGCACGGGCGATCTGCGCGGCGGCCGACGCGGCGAACACCACGGTCACCCTGGACATGGAGGACCACACCACCACCGACTCGACGCTGGACATCCTCGCCAAGCTGCGCAAGGACTACCCGTCGACCGGTGCGGTGCTCCAGGCGTACCTGCGGCGTACCGAGTCGGACTGCCGGGAGCTGTCCGGCGCCGGGTCCCGGGTACGGCTCTGCAAGGGCGCGTACAAGGAGCCCGAGTCGGTGGCGTACCAGTCCGCCGTCGAGGTGGACAAGTCGTACGTACGCTGCATGAACGTGCTGATGTCCGGGGACGGCTACCCGATGCTGGCCACCCACGACCCGCGGCTGATCGCCATCGGCGAGGACCGGGCCCGCTGGTTCGACCGCGGCCCGGAGCGCTTCGAGTTCCAGATGCTGTACGGCATCCGCCCCGAGGAGCAGAAGCGGCTGGTCGGCGAGGGCTACACCGTGCGCACCTACGTCCCCTACGGCGACCAGTGGTACGGCTACCTGATGCGTCGCCTGGCCGAGCGCCCGGCCAACCTGATGTTCTTCGGCCGCGCGCTGATCTCCAAGAAGTGACTCGTTGAGGCGCCTTGACGGAGAAAGCTAACAACATTAGCTTTATGGCTATGACGGTTAGCCAGGTGGCGCGGGACGGCGGGACGATCGCGTACGAGGTGCACGGGGAGGGGCCGCTCGTGGTCCTCTCCCACGGCATGGGGGAGAACCGGGCGGCCTTCCGGCACCTGGTGCCCCGGTTGGTGGCGTCCGGCTACCGGGTGGCCTCGGTCGACGTGCGGGGGCACGGGGATTCCAGCGCCCACTGGCCCACCTACGCCCCGGCGGAGGTGGGCGGCGACCTGCTCGCCGTGGTGCGGGCGCTCGGCGGCGGCCCGGCCACCCTGGTCGGCAGCTCGTCCAGCGCCGCGGCCGTGGTCTTCGCCGCCGCCGACGCGCCCGACCTGGTCAACGGCATCGTGCAGGTCAGTCCGTTCGTCGCCCAGCCCAGGCCGAACCCGGTAATGCGGCTGGCGCAGGCGATCGTGCTGCGCAGCCCCCGACTGTTCGGGATGTTCCACCGCACGCTCTTCCCCTGCGGGCGCCCGGCGGACGACGCCGCGTACCGGACGGAGATGGTCGCCAAGCTGCGCGGCCGGATGGCCGCGGTGCGCGGCGTGATCGAGCCGGTCGAGCCGCACTGGACCGCGCGGGCCCGGGACGTGCGACAGCCCGTCCTCGTGCTGATGGGCACGAAGGACCCGGACTTCCCGGACCCGGGCGCGGAGGCGCGGGCCGCCCGCCGGCTCTTCGCCACCGCCGAGGCCCGCATGCTCGCCGACTCCGGCCACTACCCGCACGCGGACCAGCCCGAGGCGACCGCCGGCGATCTGGTCGAGTTCCTGGCGGTGACGTCCCGTGCCTAGGGCGGGCCTCACTCCGCAGGCCGTGGTCCGCGAGGCCGCCGTGCTCGCCGACGAGGTCGGCTACGACCGGCTCACCCTGGCCGCGCTCGCCGGCCGGCTCGGGGTCGCGCTGCCCAGCCTCTACAAGCACGTCAGGGGTGTGGAGGACCTGCACCAGAAACTGGCCGTGCTGGCCACCGCCGAGGTCGCCAACGAGCTGACCACGGCCGCCGTGGGCCGCGCCGGCGGCGACGCGCTGCGCTCGGTCGCCGTGGCGTTCCGGGGCTACGCCCGCCGGCACCCCGGCCGCTATCCGGCCATCCAGCGGGCGCCCGACCCCGCCGACCCCGAGCATGTCGCCGCCGCCGAGCGGGCCGTCGGCGCGATCTACGCGATCCTGCTCGGGTACGACCTCGGCGGCGACGCGGCCGTCGACGCCACCAGGATGTTCCGGGCCGCGGTCCACGGCTTCATCTCCCTCGAGGCGGCCGGCGGGTTCGGGCTGCCCCGCGACATCGACCGCTCCTTCGACCAGATGGTGGCGGCGCTGGACATCGCCTTCCGCAACTGGCGGTCGTGATGAAGCCCGTACTGCTGGCGCTCGCCTTCCTGCTGGAATTGGCGCTGCTCGTCGCCGTCGGCTGGTGGGGGTTCACCCTCCAGGCCGGTCTGCCGGTGCGCCTGCTCGCCGGGCTCGGCGCGCCGTTGCTGATCGCCGTCGGGTGGGGCCTGTTCTGCTCGCCGAGGGCCAGCGTGCCGCTGCCCGCGCCCGCCAAGCTCACCGCGCAGGCCGCCTGCTTCGTCACCGGTGGGCTGTTGCTCGCGCTGGCCGGGAAGCCCGTTCCCGGGGCCCTGCTGGTGGCCCTCTGGGCGCTGGACAAGGCCCTGCTCACGCATTCCGGCGACCCGGTCTGAGCCCGCGCACACCGCGCTGTGCGTCTGCTCTTCGCGCCTCGCGTTACGCGCTCCGCGTCCGGGGTGGTTGGCCTCGCGTCTGGCGGTCCGGGTGCTGCTCGCCCGCCGCCGGTGGAGCGGGGAGGAAGCGGTCGAGCGGGAAAACTTCATGCGGGGCGGACGGATCGGGGCGGGACCTCGCCGGCGCGCTGGGGCTCTGGCCGGATCGCCCGGTTGGTCGTACCCTTCGCCGGTGACCGACGGTGACGAGCAGCCCCCGGGCCCGGCGGGGAGCGGCGGCGAACAGCCCGCCACCGCGACCGTGGGCGGCATCGACCCGGCCACCCACCCGACGTCGAGCATCGCTGAACAGCCCGGTGGGCCGGCAGCGGAGGCCGGCGCACAGTCGGTGACGCTGCCGGCGCGCCCACGAGCCCTCCGGTGCTGGCCGCTCTGGACCGCAGCCGCGCTGGTACTCGCCCTGGTGGCGTGCGGTGTGTCCGGCGTACTCCTGCCCGGCCTGGTCCGGGACGCGGCGGGCCGCCCGGCCGAGGGGCCGGCCGACGACCCGGTCGCGCGCCGCCTCGGCCAGCGGATGACCGCCCAGCTCGACCGCCAGGCAGCCGCGCTGCTCGGTGGCGACCGGGCCGGCTTCCTCGCCGTCGCCGAGCCGGCCGCCCGCCCCGCCCTCACCCGCCGCTACGCCGCGCTGCGGGCGCTGCGGGTCACCGTGTGGCGACCGGAGGCGGGCGGCGTGCCGACGAAGGTCGACGGGCAGCCGGGCGAGTGGCGGCTGGCGGTGACCGTGGGCTACTGCTTCGTCGTCCCGGGCTGCACGCCGAGCACGGCGGAGATCGGCACCCGGTGGCGGCTGGTGGGGGAGGAGCCCCGCCTGATCGCCGTCGAGGAGTCCCGGGCGAAGCCCGCCGGTGCCCGGCCCTGGGAGGTGAGCGACCTGGTCGTGACGGTGGGGAAGCGGGTCGTCGTGGCCACCACACCCGCGCTGCGGGCCAAGCTGCCCGGCCTGCTCGCCCAGGCCGACGCCGCCGCCAAGGTCGCCGACCGCTACGCCGTCGCCGGCGCCCCGCCGGACCGCTACCTGGTCTTCTACGCCGGCCGCGCCGAGTGGCAACGGTGGTACGGCGGCGGCCGCCCGAAGTGGACCGCCGGGTACGCAGTCGGCGTCGGCGGCGGCCACCACGACGTCGTGCTGAACGCGCAGAGCCTCTCGCCGACCGGCGTCGACGACCTGCTCCGGCACGAGCTGACCCACGCCGCGTCGCTGCCCGACCGGGGCTACTCCGACCGGTCCAGCTGGTGGCTGGTGGAGGGGCTGGCCGAGTACGCGGGGGCGGACGGCCAGCCGGTGGCGCGCTACGAGGGCCGGGCCGAGGTGCGCAAGCTCGTCCACGGCGGCTGGAACGGCCGGCTCGACTCGCTGGCACCCGGCGACGACGCGACCGACGACCGGGTCGGCGGCAGCTACGGCGTCGGCTACCTGGCCGTACGCCACCTGGTCGACCGGTACGGCGAGCAGCGGGTGCTCGACTTCTTCCGCGCGGTGGTGCACGAGCACAGGTCCATGGACACCGCCGCCGATCAGGTGTTCGACGAGCAGTGGTCCAGCCTGCACGACGACTGCGTGAGCTACCTCCGAGCCGTGGCGGGGTGACCCCGGGCACGGCCGTTCCGAGGCGGGTGCGGCGTGCTCGTACGATCGGCGGGTGCGCCGCCCCCACCCGCCGCGGCTGCCCGCGGCCACCCGCCCCCGCCTGCTCACCGCCCTCCTCGCCGTCGTCGCCCTGACCGGCACCACCGCCGCCTCGTGCGGCGACGACACGTCCCCGATCAGCGTGGCCCAGGTGGGTCGGTCGGCGGTCGCCGAGGTGATCGACGCCCCGGCCACGGTGACCGCCCGGGCCGCCGCCACCCTCACCGCGCCCGCCGACGGCACCCTGGCCAGCCTGCGCGTCCAACCCGGGCAGCGGGTCGCCCGCGGCCAGGTGCTCGCGGTGATCGACTCGCCGTCCGCGCAGGACCGGCTCCGGCAGGCCCGCGAGGCGTTGCGCGCGGCGAAGCGGGCCGGGCGGGGCGTCGGCGTCGGTGACCTGGGCGGGCACCGGCGCGGCACCGACAAGGCCGCCGCCGAGGCGTTCGACGCCGCGCGTCAGGCCGCCGCGAAGGTCGGCGACCCGCAGCTGCGGTCCGCGCTGCTGCTCCAGGTCGAGTCCGCGCAGAAACAGTACGAGTCGGCCGCCCGCGCCGCCGACCGCGCGGTCGCCGCGGTGCAGCGCGGGGTGGCCGGGCTGAACAGCGCCGTCGGCGCGATGTCGGCCGCGCAGCGCCTCCAGGCCCAGCAGGCGTACGACCTGGCGAAGGCGACCGTCGACGCGCTGACCCTGCGCGCCCCGATCGGCGGGGTGGTGCAGCCCGGGGGCACGCGTACCGCCGGGTCGACGGATCTGGCGGGGTTGCTGGGCTCGGCCGGCGGCGGTGTGCCGGGGATCGACCCGTCCGTCCTCGGGGCCGGTGGCCAGGGCGGGCCGCCGCCGGGGGTGGACGACGCGGTGCCGCCGGGCGGCCGGGTCACCGCCGGCACCCCCGTGCTCACCATCGTGGACACCGGTCAGCTCGGCCTGCTCGCCGAGGTCGACGAGACCGACGTGCTGCTGGTCCAGGCCGGCGTCACCGCCTCGGTGGAGCTGGACGCGGTGACCGGTGCGACGTACGACGCCGCGGTCCGCTCGGTGGACGTCCTTCCCACCAGCTCCGCCCGTGGCGGCGTCACCTACCGGGTCCGCCTCAGTCTCGGCACCGGGCGGATCGGCGAGGGCGAGGCCGCCCCGACCCCGCGCCCGGGCATGAACGCCGTGGTCCACCTCCGGGTGCGCGAGGCTTCCGACGCGGTGGCCGTACCCGCCTCGGCGGTCTTCTCCGACGACGGGCGGGACGCGGTCTGGGTGCTCCGGGACGGGAGGGCCGGCCGGGTGCCGGTCACCGTCGGGGTGCAGGGGCAGGACCTGGTGGAGATCGTCAGCGGGGTGCGGGCCGGCGACCGGATCGTGGTGCGCGGCACCGACCAGGTCCACGACGGCCAGGAACTGAAGTGAGCGCCGCGGTCCCGACGCGGGGCCGGCCGGGGAGCGCCCTGCCCGCCGGAGTGCCGGCGATCGAGGCGGTCGACGTGTCCCGGACGTACGAGTTGGACGGGGTGTCGGTGCCGGCCCT
This sequence comes from Micromonospora sp. SL4-19, assembly GCF_047921475.1. Classification (NCBI taxonomy): domain Bacteria; kingdom Bacillati; phylum Actinomycetota; class Actinomycetes; order Micromonosporales; family Micromonosporaceae; genus Micromonospora; species Micromonospora sp. SL4-19. The sequence continues at coordinate 48,701 of NZ_JBLROB010000032.1, read as the reverse complement.
GCGTGGGGTGTCGCTCACCATCGCTCCCGGTGAGTACGTGGCGGTGATCGGGCCGTCCGGCTCGGGCAAGTCCACGCTGATGCACCTGCTCGGCGGCCTGGACCGGCCGACCGGCGGCCGGCTGGTGATCGGTGGCCGGGATGTGGCCACCCTCTCCGCGCCGGAGCTGGCGACGCTGCGCAACGAGACCATCGGCTTCGTCTTCCAGGCCTTCCACCTGCTGCCCCGGACGTCTGCGGTGGACAACGTGGCGCTGCCCCTGGTCTACCGGGGGGTCGGGGCGCGCCAGCGGCGGGAACGGGCGGCGGCGATGCTCGGCCGGGTCGGGCTCGGGCACCGGCTGGACCACCGGCCCAACCAGCTCTCCGGCGGCGAGCAGCAGCGGGTCGCCATCGCCCGCGCCCTGGTCACCGATCCGGCGGTGCTGCTCGCCGACGAGCCCACCGGCAACCTGGACAGCGCCACCGGCGAGGCGGTGCTGACGTTGCTGGAACGGTTGAACGTCGAGTCCGGGGTGGCCCTGGTGATGGTGACCCACGACCAGGAGGTGGCCGCCCGGGCCCGCCGTCGGATCGCCGTACGCGATGGCCTGATCCGGTCCGACACGGCTCATGATCGACCGCTGTCCGGCGTTTCCGAGCGACCTGAGACACTGGACGACGCTCCCAGCGCGGAGCCCCGGTCCGTTTCCGGAAGCGGCCCGGGGCGCCCGTCCGGTGGCTCCGGTGGCGCCACCGGAGCCACCGGACGTTCTCCGCACACCGGGGGTGGGTCGTGAGGCTCGTCGAGGCCTGGCGGGTGGCGCTGGACGCGCTGCGGGCCAACCGGATGCGCAGCGCGCTGACCATGCTCGGGGTGATCATCGGGGTCGCCTCGGTGGTGGTGCTGGTGGCCATCGGCACCGGCACCAAACAGAAGGTCGAGCAGCAGGTGGAGGGGCTCGGCTCGAATCTGCTCCTGGTGGTCCCCGGCAAGATCGACGTGGGCAACGCCCCGGTGGTCTCGCCGCTGGATCTCAGGGACGCGGACGCGGTCTCCCGGGTGGTGGGCGACCCGGGGCGGGTGGCCGTCACCATCGCCTCCGGCGCGACCGCCCGGGCCGGCACCCGCTCCGACTTCACCACCGTGCAGGGCGTGCTGGAAACCACCCCGGCGGTCTTCACCCGATCGCTCGCCCGGGGCCGCTACCTCACCGGCACCGACGTGGACACCAGCCGGCGGGTCGCGGTGCTCGGGGCGTCCGTGGCGCGGGCGCTCTTCCCGGACCGGGATCCGCTCGGCCAGCAGATCGCCCTGGCCGGGGTCCGGTTCCGGGTGATCGGCGTGTTCGCCCCGCTCGGCCAGAGCCTCGGCGTGGACCGGGACGACGAGGTGCACGTCCCGGTGACCGCCGCGCAGCGGCTCTGGGGCACCCAGCGGATCGACGGCATCGCGGTCAAGGCCCCCGACCGGGAGCGGATCGACCAACTCGGCGAGCGGATCGTCGCGGAACTGTCCCGCCGGCATCCGGACACCGAGTTCAGCGCCGTGACCCAGCAGCAGATCCTCGGCGTGCTCGGTGACATCCTCGGCGTGCTGACCGGCGTACTGGCCGCCATCGCCGGTATCTCGCTGCTGGTCGGCGGGGTCGGGGTCTCCAACATCATGCTCGTCTCGGTACGCGAGCGGACCCGCGAGATCGGCCTGCGCAAGGCGGTCGGTGCCCGGCCTCGGGACATCGGGGTGCAGTTTCTGCTGGAGGCGGTGCTGCTCACGTCGATCGGTGGGCTGACCGGGATGGCGCTCGGCGTAGGCACCGCGCTGCTGGTCGACGCGGTCTCGCCGATTCCGGCCGCGATCACCTGGTGGTCGCTGGCGCTCTCCTTCGGCGTCTCGGCCGCGGTCGGCATCGTCTTCGGGGTGGTCCCGGCGCAGCGGGCCGGCCGGCTCGATCCGGTGGTGGCGCTGCGGGCCGAGTGACGCTCCGAGCACCGCAGGACCCCTGGGCGCGCTCCCGGGAACGGGATGCGCCGGACTTCCGGGCGGAAAACGGCAGGTCAGAGGCGGGAAAACGGCGGGCATTCCATGATCAATCGCAGGAAGGGATCGCGCCGGTCACAGCCGCCCCGCTACCGTACTGGTAACACGCGCGTTGCTCGTCGTGGCCGGGCCAACCTGCCCGGCGGCACGCGCCGGGCATGGGAATGGGTCGGTGAGCCATGGCCGGGTCGCAGTCCGACGCTCGACTGTCGGATGTCAGGTTCCTGACCGTCGCCGAGGTGGCGGCGGTCATGCGGGTATCCAAGATGACGGTCTATCGTCTCGTGCACAGCGGTGAGCTGACCGCTGTGCGGGTCGGCCGGTCGTTCCGGGTGCCCGAGCACGCCGTGCACGAATATCTCCGGGGTGCGTTCCAGGAGACCGCCTGACGCGCGTCCGGCCAGGCCGTCGAGTGCGACGTAACGGGCATCGACGGGGGCGCGTTGGTCCTGCTGATGCACTCCGGCTACCCTGGATCCCGATCGTGACCGCACCCCGGTGCGCCCTGCCCACCACGCTGGTCCGGTCCATTGTCCGCAAGCGGTCACCGACGCCACCCGCGGTGGTGTCACCCGGTCCGCCCCGCACGTTGCATCGAAAGGCTGTCGTATGGGCTCGGTGGTCAAGAAGCGCCGCAAGCGCATGGCTAAGAAGAAGCACCGCAAGCTGCTGCGCAAGACCCGCGTCCAGCGTCGCCGTCTCGGCAAGTGACCGGGGCCGGGCCCCGGCCCGGCACTCGACAGCGCTTGCCAACTGTCGACCCTCGGAGGCTCAGGTGATCAGGCCGTGGATGTCCCGGCTCGATCCCGCCTGCCGCGCAAGGCGCACGACATGACCCCCGGTGGCACCTCCGGTGCTCCGGGGGTCGTCGTCGTGACCGGGGTCGGCCGCTACCTCGGTGCCCACGTCGCCGCCCGCCTCGCCGCCGACCCCCGCATCGACCGCGTCATCGGGGTCGACCCGGGCGCGCCGGTCCCCGAGTTCGCCGACCTGCTCGACGGGGTCGAGCGGGTCCGCCTCGACCTCGACTCGATCGGCGGCCTGCTCGTCGACCTCGACGTCGACGCGGTGGTGCACCTGGCGCTGGTCACCGCCCCCGATCCCCAGCACGGCGGCCGGGCGGCGATGAAGGAACAGAACATCATCGGCACCATGCAGCTGCTCGCCGCCTGTCAGCGGGTGCCCCGGCTGCGCAAGCTCGTGGTCCGCTCGTCGACCGCCGCGTACGGGGTCTCGTTCCGCGACCCCGCCGTCTTCACCGAGGAGACCGAGCCGCGCGAGGTGCCGCGCGGCGGTTTCGGCCGGGACATCCTCGACATCGAGGGGTACGTTCGCGGGTTCCGCCGCCGGCGCCCGGACGTCACCGCGACCGTGCTGCGCTTCGCTCCGTTCATCGGCTCCACCGCGGACACCACGCTCACCCGCTACTTCTCTCAGCCGGTCGTGCCCACCGTCTTCGGCCGGGACCCACGGCTCCAGTTCGTCCACATCGACGACGCCCTGGAGGTGCTGCACCGGTCGGTCGCCGAGGAGCACCCGGGGACCTACAACGTCGCCGGGCCGGGGGTGCTCTCCCTGTCGCAGGCGATCCGCCGGGCCGGCCGGGTGGCCGTACCGGTGCTGGAGCCGGGGCTCTCCGGGGCCGCCGCGATCGCCCGCAGCCTCGGCTTCGGGCGGTACGGATTGGACCAGGTCGACCTCTTCGTGCACGGTCGGGTGGTGGACACCAGCAGACTGGAGCAGGAGTACGACTTCACGCCCCGCTCGACCGCCGCGGCCTTCGACGACTTCATCCACGCCCACCACGGTGGCGTCGTGGTGACCCGGGACCACCTCGCCGTGGCCGAGCAGTTGGTGCTGGAGGGCATCCGGCAGGTGCGGTCCGCCGTACGGGAGCGGCCGTGAGCGGCGCCGAGGAGCGGGGCGAGGCCCGTTACGACGTACCGCTGATCGTGCCCGGACCGGAGGCGGAGCCGGCGCGGCGCAACGGACACCGGCGCACGACGACGGCCGCCGCGGACCCGCTGCCGGTCGACGAGCCGGACACGTCCGTGGACGAGCCGGCGGCGGGCGAGCCCGGCGGCGGCACCGTGCCGGCCCCGGCCGGGGCTGCAGTGGCGGACCGGCCCGGGGATCCCTGGGACCGCAAGGTCGCCAAGGGGCTCGCGTTCCTGCGTCGGCGGCTCTCCGGCGACTACGAGGTGGACGAGTTCGGCTTCGACCCGGAGCTGACCGACGCCGTCTTCCACCCGCTGGTCCGGCTGCTCTACCGGGACTGGTTCCGCACCGAGGTCAGCGGCGTGGAGCACGTGCCGGAGTTCGGGCCCGGGCTGGTGGTCGGCAACCACTCCGGCACGGTGGCGCTGGATGCCCTGGTTCTCTCCGCCGTGCTGCACGACCAGCACCCGGCGCACCGCTACCTGCGGCTGCTCGGCGCCGACCTGGTCTTCCGGATGCCGGTGGTCTCCGAGCTCGCCCGCAAGACCGGCGGGACGGTGGCCTGCAACCCGGACGCGGAGCGGTTGCTCGGCAACGGTGAGCTGGTCGGTGTCTTCCCGGAGGGGTTCAAGGGCGTCGGCAAGCTCTACGCCGACCGCTACAAGCTCCAACGGTTCGGTCGGGGCGGTTTCGTCTCGGCGGCACTGCGTACCGGCACGCCGATCGTGCCGGTGGCGATCGTCGGCGGCGAGGAGATCTATCCGATCCTCGCCGACATCAAGCCGCTCGCCCGGCTGCTCAAGCTGCCATACTTCCCGATCACGCCGACCTTCCCCTGGCTCGGGCCGTTGGGCATGCTGCCGCTGCCCAGCAAGTGGCTGATCGAGTTCTGCCCGCCCATCCCCACGGCGCACCTGCGCGACTCGGCGGACGACCCGCTGGTCGTGTTCAACCTCGCCGACCAGGTGCGGGAGACCATCCAGCAGACCCTGCACCAGCTGCTCGAGCGTCGCCCCGACCCGTTCGGCCCCTGAGTCGCGGCGGGGTCGCACGCCGGTGTCAGCCGGCGCGGTGGCGGCGGCGGTGCAGCGCCAGGCCGGCGGTGACCGCGCCGGCGAGCAGCCCGACGGCGGCCGTCGACGGCACGGCGATCTTCACCGCCCGGCGGCCGGTGCGGAAGTCGCGGACGTCCCAACCGCGCTCGCGGGCCTGCCGCAGCAGCGCCGGGTCGGGGTTGACCGCCACCGGGTGGCCCACGGTGGAGAGCATCGGCAGGTCGTTGGCGGAGTCGCTGTAGGCGGCGCAGCGGCTCAGGTCCAGCCCCTCGACTGCGGCGAGGTGGGTCACCGCCCCGGCCTTGGCCCGTCCGTGCATCAGGTCGCCGACCAGCCGGCCGGTGTACGCCCCGTCAACCACCTCGGCGACGGTGCCGATCGCCCCGGTCAGCCCGAGCCGGGCCGCGATCACCCGCCCGATCTCCACCAGAGCGGCGCTGACCAGCCACACCCGCTGGCCCGCGTCCAGGTGCCGCTGCGCCAGGTTGCGGGTGCCGGCCCAGATCCGCGGGGCCATCAGCTCGTCGAAGATCTCCTCGGTGAGCCGTTCCACGTCCTCCACCCGCCAGCCGTGGATGAAGGCGAGCGCGGCCTCCTTGGCCTGCGACATGTCCCCGGCATGCTCGGTGGCGAGCAGCCGGAACTTCGCCTGCTGCCAGGCGAACCGGACCAGGTCGCCGGTGGTGAAGTAGTTCCGGGCGGCCAGCCCGCGGGCGAACCAGTAGATCGACGCGCCCTGCATCATCGTGTTGTCCACATCGAAGAGCGCGGCGGCGGTGGGGTCGGGTGCCGGGGCCACCGACGACGCTTCCGAGGTCTCCGACCAACCGGTGGTGTGGCCGTCGATATCGGTGCTGACCGTCACCTTCCGGGTCCGGGTCAAGGCGACCTCCTCCCCTCGACGACCGCCTACCTTCGCCACCGCGAGCCTATCCGGCGGTGGGTGGTGGACGGATGACCGTGGAGAGAAGTGTGGCGTGGTCGGCTGTCCCGCCGACCGGGCCGGATCGGCGGTCAGCGGTCGGTGCAGGTGCCCGGGGTCGGGCCGAGCGCGTCGCTGGCCACCGGTGCCGGCAGCCCGCAGGCGATCGCGGCGCGGAGCCCGTCGGCGCGCGTGCCGACGGCATCGAGCAGGCTCAGTGACCGGTGTGTACGGTCCCGCTCGGCGTGGTCCGACCGGTCGAGCAGCCTGCCGACCGCCTGCCGCTGGCCGGTGAGGAACGCGTCGATCGTGTCCAGCCCGGCCGGGTCGGAGCGCTGCGCGGCCACGGTGGTCAGCAGGCGCACGCCCTGCCGGACGTCGGCGTCCATGTCGTCCAGGACGGCGCTGAATCCCATCCGGTCGGCGCGGACCGTGGCCGCCTCGTCGAGCCGGGTCCGGGCGAAGTCGAGGAAGAGCTGGCCCCGGCTGATGTCCGAACTGGTCAGTGCCAGCTGGGCGCGCTCGGTGGACCGCTTCATCCCGTAGAGGGCGTCGCCGGGCAGGGCGTTCTCGCTGGCGGCGGAGATGCCGGAGAGGGCGATCGCCCCGGCGGCCACCCCGACCAGGATCGCGCCCCGGGCCCGGACCCGCCGGCCGGTGACCGCCGGCAGCAGCGATCCGCGTGCGCCGGCGCCCGCCGCGGTGATCTTCGGCTTGGCCGGCGCGCCGATGCCCTCCCGCTCCGCGGTGGCGACCAGCATCGCGCGCAGCCCGGTGCGGAACTCCGCGTCGACCTCGACGGCCGGCCGGTCGGCGGCGAGCCGCTGACCGACCGCGACGAGCGCGGCGAGTTCGTCGTCGGCCGGGGACCGGGCGTGGTGCCGCCGGCCGCCGTTGGCCTCTTCGAGGAGCTGTGCGAAGCGCTCGGAACGCCGACGGGAGAAGAGGTTGCTCTCCACCGCAAGCACCCCCTCTCGCTGGTCACGGCCTCCTCGGCCGTCATCGTCACCAGCGACCGGTGGCAGCGTGACGCCGATGGTCGACCGCAACGGCCGACCATCGCCCGCCGGACGATTGTCCGGCGGATGCCGGGACTACCAATGGTCGCACCCGGAAAAACGGCCCGCGCCGGTCGCCGGTTACGGGGCCGGCGGCGGTGAAATCACGATGAGTGATGACCGTCACTGCTGCCGCCCCGCACATGTGTTCCATGCCGAGCCGGTGCGGGAGGTGGGAATCAGGCTTGGAAGCCGTCGGGCAGCAACCGGGCCAGGGCGCGGACCGCCCGGTATTGCAGGGCCTTGATCGCTCCCTCGTTCTTGCCCATCGCGCGGGCCGTCTCGGCTACCGAGAAGCCCTGGAGGAAGCGGAGCACGATGCACTCCTGCTGCTCCGGGTTGAGCTGCTTGACCGCGGTGAGCAGCGCGACGTTGGTGATGTGCTCGACCACCGCCGCCTCCGGGCTGCCCTCCGGCCCGCGGTCCTCCCGGTCGGCGTCGAGCACGTCCCCGGTGGTGACCTCCAGCCGGTACCGGCCGGACTTGAAGTGGTCGGCGACCAGGTTGCGGGCGATGGTGACCAGCCAGGCACCCAGGTCCCGCCCCTGCCAGGTGAAGCTGCCGATCCGCTTGAGCGCGCGGAGGAAGGTGTCGGAGGTGAGGTCCTCGGCGAGCTGGCGGTTGCCGACCCGGAAGTAGACGAAGCGGAAGACCGTGTCGACGTACCGGTCGTAGATCAGGCCGAACGCCTCGGCCTCGCCGGCCTGCGCCCGCTCGACCAGCGCCCAGACCTCGGTGGCCGGGTCGGACGGGTCGGGGCGGCTCGGGTAGCCGGTGGCCGGGGTCGCGGCGGCGGGCACCACCGGCAGGACGGCGGTGTCGGCGGCCGGCACCGCCGGCAACACGGCGGTCTCGGTGGCCGACGGGTCGGCGGCGGCCAGACTCTCGCCGGCGCGCCGACCCTGTGCCGGCATGGCCGGCCGGGACGGGGCGCCGAGCCGGCTGGCGGCAGGCTTCGCGTTGCCGCCGGGCGCCACGGGACGCGGCGGCGCCTCGTTGTGGTGCGAGCGGTTGCGGACCCGCCGAGCCCCCTCGCCCCGCACCGCGAGGCTCCACATGCCCTCGGTGGAGGTGCGGGGCTCCAGCCGTTCGTTGACCGGCGTCCGCTGGGTCGGGCCGGTCACTCCGGCCGGTCGTTCCGCGTATCCGAAGGTGGTCACCGCGCCTCCCCGATCCACGCGGGGCACGGCCGCACCGGCCGCCGCGGCGTCGCGGCGGGACCGGGTACGCCTCGATCGGGCAGCGCCGCTCCGGGAGGTGCCGACCGGCGGCAGATCCCCTTGAGGTGCTGGTCCAATGCGCTCACAGGCACGGGGGCCTCCTCGGGCTGAGGGGTGTCGACTCACGGCAAATGGGGTGAGCCGACCCGAGTGATGATAGGGGCCAACGTCACCCTCGCGTGGCAAGTCCGTTACACAGGGCGGAAGTATTTCCCGTTCGGTCGCACCGATGGCGGACCCGTTGTCCGTCGTGTGCGGTTGACTTTCACGTCGGATCCTGGTCCGTTGTGAAACTCCTGGTCGGAGCGATTCCGTACCGCCCTCGGCGTGTCGCGGTGGCGGTCCGGAGGGTCGGTTCCGAGTGCCCCGGCCCGGGTGACCACGCTCGGGCGTGGCCGGGCGGTCGCGGCTGTGCCAGACTCAGCCACCGTGCAGGACGCAGCCGACAGCTCCGCGCCGAACCTCGCCGACCGGCTCCGCCGGGCGGCCGTCGCCCACGGTGACCGCCCCGCGCTGCACTGGCGCGACCAGGTCCTGACCTGGTCCGAACTGGACGCCGCGGTCACCGCCACGGCCCGCGCGCTGGCCGGCGCGGCGTCGTCGGCCGGGGACGCCCACCCGCCCCGGGTCGCGATCGCCTTCGGCAACACCCCGGACTTCGTGGTCACGTACCTCGCCGTGCTGCGCGCCGGGCTGGTGGCGGTGCCGGTCAACCCGGGCTTCACCGCCCGGGAACTGCGGCACGTGCTGGCCGACTCCGGGGCCGCCGTCCTGGTCGGCGCCGAGGAGGTGTGCCACCGGGTCGCGACCGACGAGCTGCCCGCCCTGGCCGCCGTGCACACCACCCCGCCGGTCGCCGACGGCGACATCCCGACCGGCTTCGCCATCAGGGGCGGGGACGACCTCGCCGTCCTGCTCTACACCTCGGGCACCGAGGGCCGGCCCAAGGGCGCCATGCTGTCGCACCGCGCCCTGGCCGCCAACCACGAGCAGATCGGCCGGATCAGCCCGCCGGTCGTCGGCCCCGACGACACCGTGCTGCTCGCCCTGCCGCTCTTCCACGCGTACGGGTTGAACTCCGGGCTGGGGGCCGTGGTGCACCACGGCGCGACCGGAGTGCTCGTCGACGAGCCGGGCCCGACCGGGGCGCTCGCCGAACTCGCCCGGCACCGGGTCAGCGTGCTGGTCGGCGTACCGTCGATGTTCCTGATCTGGGCCGACGCGGACGGCGACGTCCCGGCGGCGCTGGCCTCGGTACGGCTGGCGGTATGCGGCGCGGCGCCGCTGCCGCCCGTGGTCGCGACGCGTTTCACCGCGGCCACCGGGCTCGCGGTGCACGTCGGGTACGGGCTCACCGAGACCGCCCCGGTGCTCACCTCCACCCTGGTCGGCGGGGAGCCGAAACCCGGCTCGATCGGCCGCCCGCTGCCCGGGGTCGAGCTGCGCCTGGTCGGGGCGGACGGCGCCGACCTGTGGCGGGACGGCGGGCCCGTGGTCGAGGAGGACGCCGACGAGCTGGACCTCTCCGACGACCCGCCGGGCACCGACCCGGGGCAGATCGTGGTACGGGGCGACAACCTCTTCGCCGGCTACTGGCCGGCCGGGCGGGGCGGGCCGGACGCGGACGGCTGGTGGGCCACCGGCGACGTGGCGTACGCCGACGACGACGGTGATCTCTTCCTGGTCGACCGGCTCGGCGAGCTGATCCTGGTCAACGGCTTCAACGTCTACCCGCACGAGGTGGAGCTGGTGCTCCAGGCGCACCCCGGGGTGGCCGAGTCGGCCGTCCTGGGGGTGCCGCACCCGCGGACCGGCGAGACTGTGCGGGCGTACGTGGTGCGGGCGGCCGACTCGCCGGTGACGGCGGAGGAGCTGCTCGGGCACTGCGCGCGTAACCTGGCCCGGTTCAAGTGCCCCACCGCCGTCGAGTTCGTCGACAGCCTGCCGCACTCGGCGATCGGCAAGGTACGCAAGACCGAGCTCCGCCCGGGGGCACCGCCGGTGCCGGCACCGGAGGCGCCGAACGAGATCCGCACGGAGGTACCCGATGTCCACTGATCCCCGGCTCACCCTGATCACCCGGCCCGGCTGCCACCTGTGCGAGGACGCGAAGGCGGCGCTCGACCGGGTGGTGGCGGTCACCGGCGACCGCTGGATCGAGAAGGACGTCACCGAAGACATCGAGCTGGAGCGCGATTACGGCGACCGGCTGCCGGTGGTGCTGCTGGACGGCAAGGAGCACGGCTACTGGCGGGTCGAGGAGGACCGGCTGCTGCGGGACCTGACCACCCCGCAGCTCTGACCCGCCCCTTATGGTGCAGCGATGACCACTGCTCGCCGCCACCTGGTGTGGGACTGGAACGGAACGCTCCTCGACGACCTCGACCTGGTGGTGCGGGCCACCAACGTCGCCTTCGCCAGCGCCGGCGGCCCAGCGGTCACCGCCGAGGAGCACCGGGTGCGGTTCCGCCGGCCGATCGCCGACTACTACGCCGAGATGCTCGGCCGGGCGATCGACGAGGAGGCGTTCGGCCGGCTCGACCGGATCTTCCACGACGCCTACCGGGCCGGGTTGACCAACTGCGCCCTGGCCGCCGACGCGACCGCGGCGATCGCCGCCTGGCCGGGCAGCCAGTCGCTGTTGTCCATGTGGTTCCACAACGAGCTGGTGCCGACGGTCCGCACGTACGGGCTGACCCCGCACTTCACCCGGGTTGACGGGCTGCCGGGTGCGGTGGGTGGGGGGCACAAGGCCGAGTGGCTGGCGAAGCACCTGGCCGAGCTGGGGCTGGGCGGCCACGAGGTGGTGCTGATCGGTGACTCGCTCGACGACGCCGACGCCGCGCTCTCGGTCGGCGCCCGCTGCGTCCTCTACACCGGCGGCCTCTCCGACCCCACCGTCCTCCGCGCCTCCGGCCACCCCGTCGCCGACACGCTCAGCGCCGCGGTCGCCGTCGCCCGCAACCTCCCCTGACGCACGGCGAGGGTCAGGCGCGGAGATGGGTGAGGACGGCCAGGACGCGGCGGTGGTGGTTGGTCGCGTCGGCGGGGAGGTTGAGCTTGGTGAAGATGTTGCGGACGTGCTTCTCGACCGCGCCGTCGCTCACCACCAGCGCCCGTGCGATGGCGGTGTTCGAGCGGCCCTCGGCCATCAGGGCCAGCACCTCCCGCTCGCGCGGGGTCAGCTCGGCCAGCGGGTCGTCGCGCCGGCGCCGGACCAGTAGCTGGCCGATCACCTCCGGATCGAGCACCGTCCCGCCGGCGGCCACCCGGCTCAGCGCCTCCAGGAACTCGTCGATCGCGGCCACCCGGTCCTTCAGCAGGTAGCCGATCCCGCCCCCGCCGGCCCCGCCGGTGGTGGCGAGCAAATCGTCCGCGTACGACACCTCGACGTACTGGGAGAGCACCAGGACCGGCGTACGCGGGACCAGCCGGCGGGCCTCCACCGCCGCCCGCAGCCCCTCGTCGGTGTGCGACGGCGGCATGCGCACGTCCACCACCGACACGTCCGGCCGGTGGGTCACCACCGCCTCGACCAGGGCGTCCCCGTCCCCGACGGCCGCCACCACCTCGTGCCCCGACTCGGTGAGCAGCCGGACCAGCCCCTCCCGGAGCAGTACGGCGTCATCCGCGATCACCACCCGCATGGGTCCGGTGTCTACCACGTCGCCGTCCTCGCCGTCCGACCGTGCGCCGGGAACGGATCGGGCGGTTTCCCGGTCGTCCGGGCCGGACGACCCGCTCATCGGGGCAGCTCGGCGTGGATCCGGGTCGGGCCGCCGGCCGGGCTGACCACGTCGAGGACACCCCCGGCGGCGCGTACCCGGTCGGCGATTCCGCTCAAGCCGTGCCCCTTGGCCAGGTGGGCGCCGCCGACCCCGTTGTCCCGTACGCCGATCTCCAGCCGGCCGACCCGGCGGGTCACCTCGACCCGGCAGGCGGTGGCCCGGCTGTGCTTGGCGACGTTGGTCAGCGCCTCGGCCACCACGAAGTACGCGGTGCTCTCCAGCGCCGCGTCCAGCCGGCCCCCGGGCGTACCCAGGTCGTCGTCGATCGCCAGCTCGGTGGGGACCAGGGCGCGGGCGGCGAGGGCGGCCAGGGCGCTCGGCAGGCCCCGGTCGACCAGGATCGGCGGGGCGATGCCCCGGGACAGGGCCCGCAGCTCGTCAAGGGTCTCCCGGGTCTGGGCGACCGCCTCGTCCAGGGTCCGCCGGGCCGCCTCCGGGTCGGCGGCGAGCTGTTGGCGGGCCCGGCTGAGGTCCATGGCGAGGCGGACCAGGCGCTGCTGAGGGCCGTCGTGGATGTCCCGCTCCAGCCGGCGCAGGGCGGACGCCTCGGCGGAGGCGGCGGCCTGCTTCTGCTCCTCCAGCGTGCTGATCCGGTGGCGCATCTCGGCCACCCCGGTCAGCAGGGTGCGGGCCAGGCCGGCCTGGAGTCGGGCGCAGCCCCGGGCCACCAGCGGAAGGGTGAACAGGCAGAACAGCCCGAACGAGGTGTTCAACGCGATTCGTGGGAGGGGTCCCACGCCCATCCCGAGCAGTTCGCTGAGGTCCTGCTGGCCCGGGCCGTGCGGGAGCGCCCAGTCGTACGTGACGTAGAGGGTGCCGACGGCGGCCACCACCCACCAGGACAGCAGCACCGCGAAGGTGGGCACCGTCACCAGCAGCTTGATGAAGGCGTGCAGCAGGTCGAGCCAGGACTGCGGGTCGCGCATCGGCACCAGGATCCGGCGCCAGTAGCCCGACCCCGGCTCGGGCGCCAGGTAGACGGGGCGGACCCGGGGTTGGCGGAGCACGGCCGGCAGCCGGAACCGTTCGAGATCGGCCAGCAGGCGGGCCGCGTACACGGTGCCGGCGAGGACGGGCAGGCCGAGGGTGGTGACCAGCAGCCCGGCGGTGAGCGCGATTCCCGTCACGGCCAGCGTGAAGCCGACCACCGCCAGCGGCAGGCCGGCCAGCACGTAGCCGGAGTCGCGCAGGAGCTGCCGGCCCAGGCCGGGGGCGGGTGCGGTGGGGGTGGGCGCGGTGGCCAGTGGTACGCCGGTCATGTCCTGAGGCTATGGGCCGTCGCCCGCTCGGCCCATCCCGTGAACCGGCCTCTCCGGGGTGGGGTTCTCCCTACCCTGGGTGAGACCTGCCTCGCAGTATCCGGTGACACACCGCGATCGGGCGCGTGCGATTGGTCAGAGAAGTCGGGATTGAGCAATAATCTGCGACTGGCGCCGATGGCGTGCGGTTTATCGATCTTGTGGGATGGAGGGGCAGGTGGACGCGCGTCGCGGGCCAGCAAGATCGCGATTTGTGCACCCCTTCACAAGCGCCTACTCTGTAGTTCCGACGCGCCCTGCTAGCACAGCCGGCAACATCGGTCGCCAGCGGGAGTCCCGAAACGACCGGCCGTCGACGCTGGTCGAGGATCGCACCGCACGGAGTCTCATGAGTCAGCACCGTCACCCAGGCGCGCCCGGCCGCGCCGGTGCCGTACCGGCGCTCCCGGACCTGCCCGAGGCGACCGTCGCGCGGCTCCCGGAATACCTCCGTGCCCTGCACGCCCTCGCCGAGGCCGGCCACGAGACCGTCTCCAGCGAGGGGCTGGCCAACGCCGCCGGGGTCAACTCGGCGAAGCTCCGCAAGGACCTCTCCCACCTCGGCTCGTACGGGACCCGGGGCGTCGGCTACGACGTCACCCTGCTGATCGACCAGATCGAGTCGGTGCTCGGGCTCACCCAGTGCCGCTCGGTCGCCCTGGTCGGCGTGGGTAATCTCGGTCACGCTCTGGCCGGCTACGACGGCTTCGCCAGCCGCGGCTTCCGCATCGCCGCGCTCTTCGACGCCAACCCGTCCCGGATCGGCGAGGAGATCAACGGGCTGGTCGTCCGGCACATCGACGAGCTGCCCGGGGTGGCCGCCGAGGAGTCGATCTCGATCGGCGTGATCGCCACCCCGGCGCCGGCCGCCCAGCGGGTGGCCGATCAGCTCGTCGCCGTCGGCGTGACGAGCATCCTCAACTTCGCTCCGTGCGTACTCTCGGTTCCGGAGGGGGTCGACGTGCGCAAGGTCGACCTCGCGATCGAGCTGCAGATCCTGTCCTTCCACGAGCACCGCAAGGCGTCGCTGACCGCGCTCCCCGCCACCGGCGGGTCCGCCCTCACCGCCCTGCCCGGCGGGCTCGCGGCGACCGACACCCAGGAGGCGATCGGCACGTGAAACTGCTCGTTGTCGGCGCGTCCTACCGCACCGCCCCGGTCGCCACGCTGGAGCAGTTGGCGGTCGCCCCCGCCGACCTCACCCGCACCCTGGACCGGCTGGTCGCGCAGCCGTACGTCGCCGAGGCCGTGCTCGTCTCCACCTGCAACCGGGTGGAGGTGTACGCGGCCGTCTCCGGCTTCCACGGCGGCCTCGGTGACATCTGCGCGGTCCTGGCCGACCAGGCCGGCTGCCCGCCGGCCGCGCTCGCCAACCACCTCTACGTGCACTACGACGCCGCCGCCGTCGACCACGCCTTCCGGGTCGCCGCCGGGCTGGACTCGATGGTGGTCGGCGAGGCGCAGATCCTCGGCCAGCTCCGGGACGCGTACCACTCGGCCAGCGGCGCCGATTCCGCCGGTCGGCTGCTGCACGAGCTGATGCAGCAGGCGCTGCGGGTGGGCAAGCGCGCGCACGCCGAGACCAACATCGACCGGGCCGGTCAGAGCGTGGTCACCGCCGCCCTCGACCTGGCTGCCGGCCTGCTCGACGGCGAGCTGGCCGGCCGGCCCGCCATGGTGGTGGGCGCCGGCGCGATGGGTTCGCTCGGCGTGGCCACCCTCTCCCGGCTGGGCGCCGGCCCGCTCACCGTCACCAACCGCGGCGCCGACCGGGCCGTCCGGCTGGCCGAATCGTACGGCGCGAAAGCCGTGCCGCTGGCCGGGCTGGTCGACGCGCTTTCCACAGTGGACATCGTAGTGGCCGCCACCGCGGCCACCGAACCGGTCCTCACCCGCGACGTGGTGACCCGGGCACTGGCCCGGCGGGTCGCCGGCCGCGGCCCGCTGGTCCTGCTCGACCTCGCCGTCCCGCGCGACGTCGAGGCGGGGGTCGCCGAGCTGCCCGGCGTCGAGGTGATCGACATCGACCGGATGGCGGCGATCCTCGCCGACGGCTCGGCCGCCGCCGATGCCGCCGAGGTGGCCCGGATCGTCACCGGTGAGGTCGAGGCGTTCCTCAGCTGGCTGCGCGGCGCCGACGTGGCGCCCACCGTGGCCGCCCTGCGGGGACGCGCCGACGAGGTGGTCACCGCCGAGCTGCGCCGGCTCGCCCAACGCCGCCCCGACCTCACCGACGACCAGCGCGCCGAGGTCGCCCGCACCGTGCACCGCGTGGTGCAGCGGCTGCTGCACCAGCCGACCGTACGGGTCCGCCAGCTCGCCGCCGAGCCCGGCGGCGACCAGTACGCCGCCCTGCTGCGCGAGCTGTTCGACCTGGAGGTGCCGCAGACCTCCCCGGTCGACACCGTTCCCGACGTGGTGGAGGCCGACCCGACCGTCCGGCCGTCGTTCGAGGTAATGGGCGTGCCGGTGAGTGATTTCGACATCCCGTCCACCGGAGGTGCGCGATGACCGCCCCCCTGCGCCTCGGCACCCGGGGCAGCGCCCTGGCGATGGCCCAGTCCGGCCACGTCGCCGAGGCCCTCACCGCGGCCACCGGCCGCGCGGTCGAGCTGGTCGAGGTGGTGACCGCCGGGGACCGCTCGTCGGCCCCGGTGCACCGGCTCGGTGTCGGCGTCTTCGTCTCCGCGCTGCGGGACGCGCTGACCGCCGGCACCATCGACTTCGCCGTCCACTCGTACAAGGACCTGCCCACGGCGGACGCCCCCGGCCTGCACCTCGCGGCCGTACCGCCCCGGCAGGATCCGCGCGACGCGCTGGTCGCCCGGGACGGCCGTACGCTCGCCGAGCTGCCACCCGGCGCCCGGGTCGGCACCGGCGCGCTGCGCCGCATCGCCCAGCTGCACGCGCTCGGGATGCAGCTGGAGGTCACCCCGATCCGGGGCAACGTGGACACCCGTCTCGGCCGGGTGCTCGGCCCGGACGCCGACCTCGACGCCGTCGTGCTGGCCCGGGCCGGGCTCGCCCGCCTCGGCCGGGCCGGCGTGATCACCGAGACGCTCGACCCGATGCTGATGCTGCCGGCGCCCGCACAGGGCGCGCTGGCGGTGGAGTGCCGGGTCGACGACCAGGACCTGGTCGAGCTCCTCGCGGTGCTCGACCACGCACCGTCCCGCGCCGCGGTCACCGCGGAGCGGGCACTGCTGGCCACCCTGGAGGCCGGGTGCAGCGCGCCCGTCGCCGCCTACGGCGAACTCGCCGAGGGTGACACCGGCGAGGAGATCTACCTGCGCGGGGCGGTGATCAGCCCGGACGGTACCCGTGACCTCCGGCTGTCCCGCACCGGAACGCCCGCCGACGCGGCGGAGATCGGCAAGGCACTCGCCGCCGAACTCCTCGAACTCGGCGCCGACTCGATCCTCGGCCAAGAAGGACACGCCGGCCCGGGGACCCAGCAATTTGGGAGCACAGAATGACCCGCACCCGTAAGCCCGTAGGCCGTATCGCGTTCGTCGGGGCCGGTCCCGGCGACCCGGGCCTGCTGACCCGCCGGGCGCACGACGCCCTGGTCGACGCCGATCAGGTGGTGTACGACCGGGGAATCCCCGAGTCGCTGCTCGAGCACGTCCGTGCCCACGCCCGAGCCGACGCCCAGTTCAGCCCCGCCGAGGGCGTACCGGGGGACGTGGCGAAGGTGCTGATCTCCGCGGCCCGCTCCGGGCAGAACGCGGTGCACCTGGTCGCCGGTGACCCGTTCGGCCACGAGTCGGTGGTCAAGGAGGTGCAGGCGGTGGCGCGTACCGCCGCGCACTTCGAGGTGGTCCCGGGCGTCGGCCAGGCCGAGGGGGTGGCCACCTACGCGGGTGTGCCGCTGCCGGGGGTGCGGACCGCCGCCGACGTCGAGGACGTCACCGCTCTCGACTTCGACGCGCTGGCCGCGGCCGTCAACCGGGGCTCGCTGGCACTGGCTGTGGACGCCGGCGACCTGGCCGCCATCCGGGACGGCCTGCTGGCCGCCGGGGTGGACGGCACCACCGGCGTCGGGGTGACCGGCGACGGCACCGGCGAGACGCAGTACACCACCACGTCGACCGTGGACTCCTTCGTCGCGGCGGCGCTCGGCTTCACCGGCCGGGTCGTGCTCACCCTCGGTGAGGGCGTCGGCCAGCGCGACAAGCTGAGCTGGTGGGAGAACCGACCGCTGTACGGCTGGAAGGTGCTCGTCCCCCGGACCAAGGAGCAGGCCGGCGCGATGAGCGCCCGGCTGCGCGCGTACGGCGCGATCCCGTGCGAGGTGCCGACCATCGCGGTCGAGCCGCCGCGTACCCCCGCCCAGATGGAGCGGGCGATCAAGGGCCTGGTCGACGGCCGGTACGCCTGGGTGATCTTCACCTCGGTGAACGCGGTGCGGGCGGTCTGGGAGAAGTTCGCCGAGCACGGCCTGGATGCCCGCCACTTCGGCGGCGTGAAGATCGCCTGCATCGGTGAGGCCACCGCGGACGCGGTCCGGGCGTTCGGCATCCAGCCGGAGCTGGTGCCCTCGGGCGAGCAGACCTCGGAGGGCCTGCTGGCCGAGTTCTCGCCGCACGACGAGATCCTCGACCCGGTCGGCCGGGTGCTGCTGCCGCGCGCCGACATCGCCACCGAGACCCTGGCCGCCGGGCTCACCGAGCGGGGCTGGGAGGTCGACGACGTGACCGCGTACCGGACCGTCCGGGCGGCGCCGCCGCCGGCCGAGATCCGCGACGCGATCAAGTCGGGCGGGTTCGACGCGGTGCTCTTCACCTCGTCCTCCACCGTCCGGAACCTGGTCGGCATCGCCGGTAAGCCACACGCGCGTACCGTTGTCGCTGTCATCGGGCCCAAGACGGCCGAGACCGCGACGGAGTTCGGCCTGCGGGTCGACGTGCAGCCCCAGCACGCCTCGGTGCCCGACCTGGTGGAGGCGCTCGCCGCCTACGCCGTCGAGCTGCGCGAGAAGCTGGCCGCCATGCCGGCCAAGCAGCGCCGCGGTTCGAAGGTGCAGGGGCCCACCGCCCTCAGGTTCCGGTAGTCGCTAGGGAGATTCCCATGCCGTACCCCGAGATCCGGCCCCGCCGGCTGCGTCGTAACGCGGCCGTGCGGCGGCTGGTGTCCGAGACCCGCCTCGACCCGGCCGAGCTGGTCGTGCCGATGTTCGTCAAGGAGGGGCTGACCGAGCCACGGGCCGTCGCGTCGCTCCCGGGAGTGCTCCAGCACTCCCGGGACTCGCTGCGCAAGGCCGCCGTCGAGGCGGTCCAGGCCGGGGTGGGCGGGATCATGCTCTTCGGGGTGCCGGCGACGCGGGACGAGTCCGGGTCGGGCGGCCTCGACCCGGACGGCATCCTCAACGTCGCCATCCGCGACGTCGTCGCCGAGGTGGGCGACGCCACCGTGGTGATGAGCGACCTCTGCCTGGACGAGTTCACCTCGCACGGGCACTGCGGCCTGCTCAACCCGGACGGTGCCGTGGACAACGACGCCACGCTGGCGGCGTACGCCCGGATGGCGGTCGCCCAGGCCGACGCCGGGGTCCACATGGTCGGCGCGTCCGGGATGATGGACGGCCAGGTCGGCGTGGTCCGCCGGGCCCTGGACGCCGCCGGACACCAGGACGTGGCGGTGCTCGCGTACGCGGCCAAGTACGCCTCGGCCTTCTACGGCCCGTTCCGGGACGCCGTCGAGTCGGCGCTGGAGGGCGACCGGCGCACCTACCAGCAGGACCCGGCGAACCTGCGGGAGTCGCTGCGCGAGGTCGAGCTGGACGTCGCCGAGGGCGCCGACCTGGTGATGGTCAAGCCGGCCCTGCCGTACCTCGACGTGGTCTCGGCGGTCCGGGCCGCGGTGGACGTCCCGGTCGCCGCCTACCAGGTCTCCGGCGAGTACGCGATGGTCGAGGCGGCCGCCGCGAACGGCTGGATCGACCGGGAGCGGGTGATGTTGGAGACGCTCACCTCGATCCGCCGGGCCGGCGCGCAGATCATCCTCACCTACTGGGCGGTCGAGGCCGCCCACCTGCTCCGCGAGCGCTACTGAGCTGTCGTCGTCCCGGGGCGTCTTTCCCGCCCCGGGCTGGCGCCTGCCGCTGCGTCGAGGGCCGGCAGCCGCTTCGACGAGGGCCGGCAGTGCCGGCCAACCGTCACTCTGCGTGGCTGCGACGATCCCAGCACCTCTCTCCCGCATTCGCTTTGCTCTGCAGCCACATACGCAGCGCCTACGCTCCGTGCTCGATGCGTATGCGGCTGCAGAGCAAAGGTGGGCGGGGGGTGCCAGCACCGCACCCTCTCGACGGGGTGAATAGCCCGTTTTCGGGGGACTTCTAGCGAGGTCGGCCGGACTTGCCGATTGTTGGCCTTGGCATCGGTGACTCGGCGTGAAGGATGCGCTCCGTCACGAACTGTGCCCCGCTCGGAGCAGTGTCGGGCCAGGGAGGGCGGGTCCGCGACGCCGACGGGTCTTCCACACGAGGCCCGGTTGTCCACAGCCGGACCGGTCGGGGTTGTCGCGGCGCCGCCCGACGCGCGACCGTTCCTCTGTGACCGTCTCCGCAAGGCCCGAGGACGCTCCGGAGCCACCCGCAATGCTGACCGATCCCTTCGACATCCCGTGGCCCGCCGCCGGGATCGTCCGGGCGGTCCGCCGCCGGGCCGACGCCAGCCAGCGTGAGCTGGCCCGGTTCGCCCAGGTGCATCCGACCACCATCGGCCGGATCGAGGCGGGCACCCTGACCCCGAGCATCGCCATGCTGCGTCGCGTCATCGGCGTGGCCGGCTTCCGCCTCGCCGTGGTCGACGAGTTCGGTCGGGTGCTCCAGCCCATGCGCGACCGGGACGACCTGCGTGACGGCGCCGAACGCCGCTACCCGTCCCACCTCGACGTCATCGCCGACCCCGAGCCAGGGGAGTGGTGGGCCGACCTGTACGGCCTGGCCCGTCCACCGGAGACCTTCTACCGCGATCGGGGGCTCCGGGACGCCCTGCGTCGACGCAGCCAGTGGGAGGTGCGGGTGGCGAAGTACCGTGGCGTTCCGCCCCCCGCCGACCCGCAGCGGTGCGGATACCGGAACGGCCCGTCGTCCGGCCGGTGAGCCCAACGGCGGGTCTGTTCCGTGTGTACGCCTGTCAGTCGTCGTTCAGGATGGTGCCGACCGCCATCGGGTCGGCGAGCCGGATCCCCGGCACGCCCGCCACGTAGAGCCTGAGCTGCTCGTCCGCCTCGCGTTTCCGGTCACCGTGGACGGTCACCGGGAAGACCAGCGACGTCCGGCCCGCGGCCAGCGTCCGGCAGCCGACGTACGGGTCGTAATCCGACCCGGCCTGTGCGGTGGTGCCGTAGGTGCTGGCGCAGATCAGGGCCGACCCGGAGAGCGGCCGGGAGACGGTCACCGTGAACGTCATGGTGGTGTCGCCCTTGTTGCCCTCCAGCACCGAGGTGTCGGCCACGCTCAGCGACGGGCGGGAGCGGAATCGGGCCACCTGCGGGTCGTGGTCGCTGGCACCCCGGTCACCGAGGCCCTCGGCGTCGGCCGGGTAGTCGGCGTTGACGTGCGCCGAGCGGATCTGCACGAGGTCGCCGTGCAGGTTGTCGTTGACGAAGAGGTTGTCCAGCGTCTGCGCCTGTCCGCTGTAGGTGTACGAGTAGGCCGCCGCCGGCACCTCCGCCGCCAGGTCGTCCCAGAGGTTGTGCATCCCGGCCTGGTACAGCGGCCCGAGCTGGTCCGAGGGGGTCGGGTTCTCCGCGGTGGCGATCGGGTCGTCCGGGCGCGGGAAGACGTTCAGGTCACCGCCGTAGACGACCCGGGCGTCGGGGTCGGCCGCCTCGATGGCCCGCACCAGCGCGGCCCCGTACGTGGCCTGCTCCCGGCGCTGTCCGACCCGGGTGTCCGGTCCGGACGAGTAGTGGTTGCTGACCGCCCAGAGCGGGTAGCGCTCGGACGAGCCGGGTGCCGCCGCCACGGTGAACTTGGCCAGCTGCGCCGCCCTTGTGTAGACGTTGGCACCGTCCACACCGGTCGACCGGTCCACGTCGGCCGGCAGCACCGCGTTGAACGCCTTGGGGTTCTGCACGTCCGCGTTGGCCGGCAGCCCGGCTGAGCGGTAGTCCACGGTCGGGGCGGTGCCCAGCAGCGGGTCGGCGGCGGTCGCCTCGGCCAGCGTGAGCCGGTCGGTGCGGTAGAGGAACGCCGAGGTGATGCCCCGGGCGTCCGCGCCGCTGCGGTCGTACGACGTGGCGTAGGCCGGGCCGCCGTTGGCCGCGATGGCCAGCGCCAGCTCCTGGACGGTGTCCGGCGCGCCGTCGGCGTTGTTCGTGGTGCCGCAGACCAGTTGGCCGTAGACCACCGAGCAGATGTCCTGGTCCTCGGCCTCCTGCACCAGCAGCAGGTCCGGGCTGTGCAGGTTGTTGACGATCTGCCGGGCCTCCACGTTCAGCCGGGCGGTGTACGCCTCCTCGCTGGCCGGCACGTAGTCGAACGGCGGGTCGACCCCGGTGCAGCCCGAGTTGTCGGCGAAGTCGCAGCCGTCGAACGGGTCGTCCCGGTAGTCGTACAGGTTCTCGAGGTTGAAGGTGGCGACCGCGACCTCGGAGTTCCGGTCCGCGGGCTGCGGCGGGTTGTTCCCCGCCGGGTCGGCGCCGCCGGTCAGCGTGAGCTGCTCCGGCTGCACGCTGTACTTGCTGAAGGCGTAGGAGACGGCGCCGTAGGCGTCCTCGGTGAGCGTGTCGTAGGTGCGGGCCTCCGGCAACAGCGCGGCGGAGTCCCCGGCGGTGGCCTTCACGCCACCGGCAGCCAGCAGGATCCGCTGGTTGTTGTCGTTGTCGAACAGGGTGCCCGGGACGTCGTCCAGCGGGTGCGCGTCCCGGAACACCCGGCGGGCGTACGGGTCGGCCCGCTTCATGATCGGGTCCTCGCGGTCCACCACGTAGATCTCCGAGTCCGCAGTGGAGGCGTAGACGTGCCGCGGGGCGGAGACACCGCTGCCCGAGCGGACCCGCATCCGCGCGCCCTCGTGCCGCTCCCAGAAGCGGTCGGCGGCGGCCGCGTCGGCCGGCGGCACGGCGTCGTCGACCTGCACGGCGGCGTCGACGTCGAGCCCGGAGTCGATCCTGCGCACCAGCGAGGCGCTGGAGAGCTGGGTCTGGTTGAAGTATTCCGACACCCGGGCGCGCAGCACCACCTCGTCGCCGACCGTCGGGGCGTAGCCACCGATAAGCGTGGTGAACGAGCCCATGAAGACGAAGATGCCGTCCGAGGTGAGCGGATCACCGTCCTCGGTGCCTTTGCGGCTCTGCAGGTAGAAGCCGTACTGGTCGGCGCCGGCGCTGCTGCGGGTGAGCGACAGCTGGGTGATCACGCCGCGTACGTCGTACAGCGCGGCGCTGGTGCCGTTGCCGCTGGCCGGGGCGAGGGGCGACCGGCCGGTGCGGCCGTCCTCGTCGTCGCCGGTGCGGCCCTGCACCTCGCCGACGGACAGCAGGGCGTTGGCCTGCACGGTGAGCGTGCAGGCCGCGGTGCCGCCGTCGGCGTCCCTCGCGGTCACGGTGACCGCGTACGAGCCGGCCGGGAGGCCGGTCGCGGTGAGCGTCGCGGTGGCCGTGCCACCGACCCCGGCGGACGGGGTGAACGCGGTGCGGCTGATCGAGCCGCTCGCCGGCGCCGGTCTGACCGCGCTGACCGCGAGGTCGGCGATCCTGTCGTCGGCGTCGGTGGCGGTGACCTGGCGGGTCGCGGTGCCGCCCGCCTCGACGGTGAGCGTGCCGCCGCAGTTCAGCGTGGCCGGCTGGTCGACCGGGCCGCCGCCGTCGATCGTGTGGCTGCCCAGCCCGTCGAAGGTGTCGGTGGGGTAGCCGGCCCACTGCGCGGCCGGATCGAACGGGTCCGACGGGTCGGTGTCGCCGGCGGTCACCGACGGGAGCCGGCGCAGGGTGTTGTCGGCGGTGCTGGTGAGCCCGGTGCCCCACTCGGTGCCCGGGTCGACGCCGACCTGCCCGATCGAGTCGACCACGGTCCCGCCCTTGCGCAGCACGATCGCGTCGTCGCCGTTGAAGAGCGAACCGCTGTACGTCTGGTCGGCCTCGGCGAGGATCGCGGGCCCGGCCGAGGCGGCGGCGAAGACGAAGACGGCACCGGCGGCGACGGTGCCGCTCAGGGCGATGTTCGTCGACGTGGTCGCGCCGTTGAAGTAGAGCTGGAGCTGGTAGCCGCCGGCGGCCAGGTCGACCGGGGCTCCGGTGCCGTTGTAGAGCTCGATGGCCTTGTTGTTGGACAGGCCCTCGACGTACTCGGAGATGAACAGGTCGGTGGGGGCGGCGCTGGCCGCGGGGGGTGCCACACCGACGGCCGCGACGGAGACGGCGGCGGTGATCGCGAACGCGGCGAACGTGCGGCGCGGCATGGAGCCTCCACGATGGGTGGGTGGAACAAACGCACGCTAAGGGCCGCACCGGTCCGGCGTCCAGCCCCGGGGCAGCCGTTTGATGAATATCCCTCAGCGATGGGGATCGAGGCGGTGCACCAGCTCGGCCACGTCCACGCTGTATTCGCACCAGTCCCGGTCGGGGCGATAGCCCAGCTCCGCGTTGACCTTCAACATCGCCTCGTTGGCCTGCGCGTTCCAGGTCTGCACCTCGGCCAGCTCCGGCTCGGCCGAGCGAAGCTCCAGCAGCATCCGCGCCTTGATGGCCCGGTCGATGCCGTAGCCGCGGTGGTCGCGGACGACGATGGTGTCGTACTGGTCGGCCCGGGTCGGGTGCTGCGCCGGCACCACCACCTCGGTCAGCCCGGCCACCTCGCCGGTCTGTTCGTGCAGGGCCAGCACGATGTACGGCTTCATGCCCCGCCGGTGCAGCGTGTCCAGGCTGTCCCGCAGCCGTTGCGGGTCGTAGGAGCTGGGCCGCAGCTCGCCGTCGTCGACGTCGCGTACCTCGGCCTTGGTCCGCGCGTACGCCTCGATCAGGTCGTCCGGTGGGCCACCCGGGCAGAACTCCAGGTGGTAGCCGGCGCCGACGCCGGTGGCCATCTCGGCCAGCGCCGGCCAGTCCACCGCGTTGAGGTCGAGCACGCTGCGGGTCTCGACGTACTCGCGGGTGAAGCCGAGGGACTCGTAGAAAGCGACGGCCGGCGTGTTGCCGACCACCTCCACGCCGATCGACTGGAAGCCCTCCTCCCAGACCCGGCGGGCGGCCACCCGGATCAGTTCGCGGCCGAGCCCGGTGCGCCGGACCGTGGGATGCACCAGCACCTCCAGCACCCCGATGCCGCCGAGGAGCAGCACGTTGACGTGCCCCAGGAGCGCGTCCGGAGCGTCGTCCGGGGCCGGCTCGGCCTGGGCGACCCAGGAGATCCGCCGCTCACCGGGCATCACCTCGGAGAGGTATTCACGCAGCGAGCTCTCCCGCCAGGGCGGATCCTGCGGCAGGTCGGCCGCCAGCACCGCGTTGAGCGTGTCCAGCAGCGACGCGATCTCGGCGGACGACGCGTTCCGAGGGTCCCACTCGCGCACCATCACCCGTCTAGCTTGCCGGCAAGGATTGCCCGGGGGAAGGGTTCAGGTCTCGAAATGTGCGCGAGCGGTCACGTCACGTACGGTTCGTCCGGCTCAGGCGCCCGTACTCGTCCGCCTTGTTGAAGACGTCCTGGGCGTATCGCCGTACGTCGTTGTAGGAGAGGATGGCCGTCCACCAGTCGTTCGGGATGGTCATGTTCCGGCCGCCCTTGCAGAGGTATTGCCCGGCGGCCAGGGCGGCGTCGTCGATGTCGTGGGGGTTCTTGACGCCGTCGTTGTCGGCGTCCGCGCCGATCTCCTGCCAGGTGCTCGGGATGAACTGCATCGGGCCGAGCGCGCGGTCGTAGACGGTGTCGTGGTCGAGCCGGCCCTGGTCGGTGTCGAGGATGCGGGCGCGACCGCCCTGCCCGTCCAGCGGGTCGCCGACGATCTCCGGTCGGGCGACGCCGTCCGGGCCCAGGCTGGCGCCGTTGGCCGACCCGTGCCGGGACTCGACGTATCCGATCGCGGCGAGCGTGGTCCAGCTGAGCTGGCAGCTCCGGTGCGTCTGGCCGAGCACCAGTTCGGCGTAGCCGTACGCCTGCATGGCGATCACCGGGATGTCGGTCTTCTGGCTGACCTGCTGCGCCCACCCGGCCAGCGCGTCGGCCGGTCGGCTGGCCGGCGTCAGCCCCACGATCGGCCCGGTGGGCTGCCCGGCACCGGGCGGCGCCGTTGCGGTCGCCAGGTCGGTCGCGCCGGGCACTCCCGACGGCGCGCCGGTGGCCCCGGGCACCACGCCGCCCTCGGGCACCCCGTTCACCGAGCTGGTCGCGGTGGCCTCGGCGGCCACCGGCTGCGGCTTGCGGACGACCGCCGGTACCAGCAGCGCGCCGGCCACCGCGGTCACCGCGACGAGAGCGAGCAGGAAGAGGCCGGGCAGGGTGGTCCGCCCGCTGGGACGGCGTGACCAGTCCCGGACGGCGCGGGCCGCGCCGCCGGCGAGCCGCCGGTGCGCTGGCCCCCGGACCGCGTGCGCGAACGGCACCCGCCGCCGCCGACCCGCCTCCGCCGGCCCGCTGCCTTCCGGCCCGCTTTCCTCCGGCCCCGCGCCGGCGGCCTCCGTCGGCGTCGGGGCGGTGGTCGTCGCCGACTCCGAAGTGGTCGCGGCGCGGCCGGCCGCGGTGGGCGCCGGGGCCGGACGGGGACGGGGTACCGGCGCCGGTCGGGCGGCGCCGTCGGGTGGCACGGCCGGTCGCAGGGGCCGAATCGTTGATCGCTCCTCGCCGTCCACCACCCGTCGAGTATCACCCATGCCCGCCGAGGTGTCCGGCCCCGGCCGTACGCTTGGGGGCATGCCCCGGTACGAGTTCCGCTGCCGCGCCTGCGGCGACACCTTTGAGGTCAACCGGCCGATGGCCGAGGCCGGCCAGCCCGCGTCCTGCCCGCAGGGGCACACCGACACCGTGAAGCTGCTCTCCACCGTCGCGGTCACCGGCCGGGGCGGCGCCGGCCCGGCCGGTGGGACCGCCCCGGCCGGCGGCTGCTGCGGGGGTGGCTGCGGCTGCTGACATTCCCAGCGGCCTCGTCTCCCCGGTCATCCGCGCATGCCGCAGGTGTGATCTTTGACACCTTGAGTCGTAAGCTGCCCGGCCGTTCTCACGATGCGTGACGGCGTGACCATAGGGCAGCATGAAGCCGACGTCAGGGGCGGAGGTTCCACGCATGTCGCCACGGATCCACCTCCCGAGCGGATGGGTGACCTTCGTGTTCACCGACATCGAAGGCTCCACGCGGCTGGCCCAGCTGCTCGGTTCCGGTTACCCCCCGGTGCTGCGGGAACACCGTCGGCTGCTGCGCCGCACGCTGGCCGGCACCGACGGGGCAGAGCTGCTGACCGAGGGCGACTCCTTCTTCCTCGCCTTCCCGGACGCGGCCGCGGCACTCGACGCCTGCCTGACCGCCCAACGCGCGCTGGCCAGCCACGACTGGCCCACTCCCGAGGCCACGCCCCGGGTCCGGATGGGCCTGCACACCGGCTACGCCGAACCCCGTGACGGCGAGTACGCCAGCCCCGAGGTGCACCGCGCGGCCCGGGTGGCCGCCGCCGCCCACGGTGGACAGGTGATCTGTTCGGCGGCGACCGCCCGGCACGCCGAGTCGCTGCCGGACGGGGCGTCCCTGTTGGACCTCGGGCTGCACCGGCTGCGCGGCTTCGACGACCGGGAACGGCTGTTCCAGCTGGTGGCGCCCGGCCTGGAGCGGCGCTTTCCGCGACCACGTACCGCCGACGCGGTGCCGCACAACCTGCCCACCCAGGTCACCTCGTTCGTCGGGCGGGAGGCGGAACGGGCCGAGCTGCGGCGGCTGGTCGAGGCGTACCGCCTGGTGACCGTGCTGGGCGCGGGCGGCGCCGGCAAGACGCGGCTGGCGGTGGAGCTGGCCTGCGGGATCGTCGAGGCGTATCCGGACGGGGTGTGGTTCGTCGACATCGCCGCGGTGACCGACCCGGGCCTGGTCGCGTTCGAGATCGCCGCGGTGCTCGGGCTCCGTCCGGAGCCCGGCCGCCCGATGGTGGACACCCTGGTCGAGTACGCGGCGGCCCGCCGCATGCTGGTCGTGCTGGACACCTGCGACGCCCAGCCGGCGGCCTCGGCCGAGGTGATCTCTCGCCTGCTGGCCGGCGGCCGGGGCCTCCGGGTGCTCGCCACCAGCCGGGAGTCGTTCGGCCTTCCCGGTGAGGTGGTGTGGCGGATCCCGCCGCTCTCGGTCGACCCCCGCCCGGACGGCGGGGAGAGCGACGCGGTGGCGCTGCTGCTGGACCGGACGGCGGCGGCGCGGGGCGGCCGGGCGCCGGACCCCGCCGAGCAGGCCGACCTGCGCCGGGTGGTCCGCCGGCTGGACGGGCTGCCGCTCGCCATCGAGCTGGCCGCGGCCCGGTTGCGGGTGCTCTCGGCCGGGCAGTTGGCCGAGCGCCTCGACGACATGCTCGGCACGCTGGACGCCGGGCGGGCGGAGCCCGAGCCGCTCCCGGCGGACGCCGGGTGGAGCGGCAACCAGCAGGACACCGTCGACCTGGTGGCCGCCGCGACCGGGGCCAGCCCGCGTACCCCGGCGACCCGGGCGGTGCAGCGGTCGGCCAATGAACGGCACCTGACCATGCAGGCCACGGTCACCTGGTCGTACCGGACGCTCGGGCCGCGCTCGGCCCGGCTGCTGCGCTGGCTGGCGGTCTTCGCCGGCCCGGTGGACCTGCCGACCGTGCAGTGGCTGCTCGACGACGACCCGCTCGACCCGCTCTCCGTGCTGATCGACAAGTCCATGGTGCTGGCCGAGCCGCACGCCTCGGGCAGCACCTACCGGATGCTCGACCCGATCCGGGCGTACGCGGCGCGCCGGCTGATCGAGACCGGCGAGGAGCGGACCGCCCGGGACCGGCACGTCGCCTGGTCCCGGCACGCCCTGGAACGCGCCCATCTGGGCCCGGACGGTCGCCCGGTCACCCTCTCCCTGTACGCGCTCGACCCGCTCGCCGGGGAGTTGCGGGCCGCCCTGCGCTGGTGCGCGACCGGCGGCTGCGCCCGCTCCGGGCTGCGGCTGGCCGGCGGGTTGGACCAGTGGTGGCGGGAGCGGGGGCGGGCCCGGGAGGGGCGGCTCTGGCTGTTCCGGCTGTACGGCAGGATCGCCGAGACCGGCGAGTCGATCCCCGAGGCGGAGCTGGCGGCGGCGTACCACATGCACTCGTTGCACGCCGGCGCGGACGGCGAGTTCGCCGAGGAGCTGCGCTACTCGCAGCGCGCCGAGGCGGCCGCCCGGCAGGCCGGCGACCTGGGGTTGCTCGCCCGGGTGCTGGCGGGCCGGGCCGCGCCGCTGGTCGACATGGGACAGTTCGCCGAGGCGGAACGGGTCTGCCGCGAGGTGATCGACTGGGCGCACGCGCAGGACGTGGTCTCCGACGCGTTGCTCGCCGTCTACAACCTGGCCGAGCTGCTCTGGCGGCGGGGCGCGCTGGACGAGGCGGCCGAGCTGCTCGGCACGGCGCGCCCGGTCGAGGCGGGCCGCCCCGTCGAACGGGGCCGCCGCTCGGTGGACATGTTGCTCGGCATGGTCGCGCTGGGCCGGGGAGACCTGGTCGCCGCGCACGAGCACCTGCTGGTCGCGCTGCGCTCCCGGATGAGCCACGGCTACCTGGGCGGGGCCTGCGACACGGTGAACGCGATCGCGGTGCGCTGCGCGCTCGGCGGGGAGGCGGCGACCGCGGCCCGACTCTTCGGCGCGGCCCAGGCCACCCGGTCCCACCTGCGCGCGATCCCCGGCATCTACGAGCCGTACTGGCTGAAGCAGCAGGCGGAGCTGCGCCAGGAGCTCGGCGACGCGGCGTTCGACGCCGCGTACGGCGAGGGCGGCGAGCTGGCCCTGGAGGACGCGGCGGCGCTGGCCCTCGGCGTCGAGCACCCCGATCTCGCCGCCGATTCTCCCCGCTTCACCAGTCCCGTCCCCCGCCCGGCAGGCGGGGGCTGACCCGGGAGGTTTGCGCCGGCGGGCACCGGCGCAAACCTCCTCGGCCGATCGGCCGGGCTGGGGTCAGGACCGGGCGGCGGCGCGGCGTTCGGCGTCGGCCTTGATGCGGGCCGCGCGGTCGATGTCGGTCTGCTTCACTGCGGCCACCGAGCCGAAGATGCTGACCGCCTCGTAGTACGTCCAGGCCAGGCTGTAGCAGGCGGGGCGCACCACCACGTTGTACGTGGCGCAGACCCGCTTCAGGTCCTCGTAGAAGGCGCTGTCCAGCCGGGACTTGTTGGCGGGGAAGATGCCCATCGCCTTGTGGTTCCGGTAGCCGAAGTCGTGCCGGTGGCAGGACAGGCTGAAGTTGAAGCCGAGCGGGTTGTCCGGGCTGGACGAGCAGTAGTCGGTCGACCAGTCGAACGCGTACGCGGACCAGGCGGCCTTGTTCAGCCGGCCGGCGTTCCAGGCGTTGTAGCTCGCGGCGCTGGTCTGGGTCCAGCTGGAGAGCACGCTGAGCTTCTGGTCTCGGCTCACCGCGGCCTGTGCGGGCGCGGCGACGCCGAGGGCGGTGAGCAGCGCGAACGTGCCGGCGGTGAGAACGGTGGCGAGGCGTCGGGACACGGGAACCTCCGCGGGGGTGGGCATCGGGACTGGGCTGCCGATGATCATCGACGTTGACCAGTATCGATTGGTGTGGCGGCGGAAAGCGATCATGTCGGCGACGAGTTGATGACATACGTCGAAACAGACGAATGCCCCCGATCGCCGGGGCGACCGGGGGCATCCGGGGTGGGGTCAGCGCACGGAGCGCGCGGGGCTGGCCGGGCTCTCGTTCCAGACCCGGTCGAGGGCGGTCACCTGGTAGGTGTACGCCTTCCCGGCCTCCGTGTCGGCGTCCAGCCAGGACTGGACGTCGCCGTCCGTGCTGCGCACGGTGGCGACCAGTTGGGAGGCGTCGGCCAGGCCGCACGCGTCGGCGTGGCCCGTGCCGTCGAACCGGTAGATCGCGTACGAGGTGGCGGTGCCGAACTCATCCTTGCCGTTCGCCGGCTGCCGCCAGCTCAGGTGTACCCCGTCGGTCTGCCGGTCGACCTTCGTGATCACGGGGTGCTGCAGCGGCTTGGCCGGCAGTTGCGCCATGGCCGGCACCAGCGCCGGGCGGGAGTAGTGGTCGGCGGCGTAGATGTCGGTGGCGCCGAGCCGGTTCGCCCGCACCTGCACGGCGGAGAAGTGCACGTTGCCGAGCACCTCCGGGTACGACCGGTTGAGCGTCAGGTGGTCCGACAGCTCGCGCGGGTTCATCCAGAACGACCCGTACGCCGGGTCACCGCTCTTGTAGTCGGCTTGGCCGATGTAGAGCTGGACCCTGGTGCCGCGCACCTGCTCGGCCCACCACGGCACCAGCCGGGCGTAGTCGGCGGCCGGGTACTGGCCGATGTACCAGTAGAGCTGCGGCACCACGTAGTCGATCCACTCCTCCTTGATCCACTTACGGGTGTCGGCGGAGATGATGTCGTACGACTGCGAGCCGGTGGTGTCCGAGCCGGCCGGGTCGGCCGACTTGTTGCGCCAGATGCCGAACGGGCTGACCCCGAACTTGACCCAGGGCTTGACCGCCTTGATCTTGGCGTTCATCTCCTGGATCAGCAGGTTGATGTTGTCCCGCCGCCAGTCGGTCCGGTCGGTGAAGCCCCGGTTGTACTGGGCGAACGTGGCGTCGTCCGGGTACTGGTACGTGCCGCTCGGGTACGGGTAGAAGTAGTCGTCGAAGTGCACGCCGTCGATGTCGTACCGGTTGACCGCGTCCATCATCGCGGTCTCGACGAACTCGCGTACCTCTGGAATGCCGGGGTTGTAGTAGAGCCGGCTGCCGGCGACCCCGGCCGGCGGGTACGCGAACACCCAGTCCGGGTGCTGCCGGGCGGGGTGGTTGGGCGCCAGCTTCGACAGGTCCGCGCCGGCGCCCGGGGCCGGCATCGAGACCCGGTACGGGTTCAGCCAGGCGTGGAACTCCAGGTTCCGCTTGTGCGACTCCTCGACGAGGAAGGCCAGCGGGTCCCAGCCCGGGTCCTGGCCGCGCACCCCGGTCAGATACTCCGACCACGGCTCGTACGGCGACGGCCAGAACGCGTCGGCGGTCGGGCGGACCTGGACCACGACGGCGTTGTGGTTGAGCTGCTGAGCCAGGTCGAGCCAGCCCAGGTATTCCGCCTTCTGCTTGGCGACCTGGTCCGGCGCGGTCTGGGAGGCCTTGCTGGGCCAGTCGATGTTCGTCACCGAGGCGATCCACATGGCCCGGAACTGTCGCTTCGGCGTGGCCGGGTTGGTGGTGCAGGTGGTGGAGGTGGGGTCGGCCGCCGCGGCGCTCGCGGGCGTGCCGGCGACGAGCGCGCCGAGCAGCGCCACGGCCAGCCCGGCGGCTCTGAGCCGAGTTGCCTTCATACGGTGCGGTCCCTTCGTTGGGCTCCCGGGCAGTGTCGGGTGGCGGCGGACACCCGGCGTGTCCGGCAAGATTCGCCGTAGGGCATCTGCCGCCGGTAGAAAACTTTCATCTATCCTCATGCGGCGCAAGACCTCAGGACGGATCGATGCGCAGGTGGGCGGCGAATCGTCGAGGACGAGCCGGCGCAACCACCGGTTCGTGACCCTCGGGGCAGCCCGGGTGAAGGGTGCACAGGCTCAAGGAGGTCGCGGAACGGGCCGGCGTGTCGGTGACGACGATGTCCAACGTGGTCAACGGCTACCAGCTACGACGAGCGCCTGGTTGCCCCCACCGCCTGGCCCTGCGCGAAAGCATCATCGCCCGCCCCTGACCGGCCCCGTGAATTGCGCGGATCTTGGTGGGCGGGTGGGAGTGGGGTGGGTGGGGCGGGGGGTCAGTCGAAGAAGCGGGCGAGGTGGGTGGGGGGTGGGGGTGGGGCGTCGGGGGCGAGGGGAGTGAGGTCGGCGAAGATGGAGGCGCCGTCGCAGGCGACGTGCAGCGGGTACCAGCGCGGGGTGCCGGGTGGGCGCTGACCGCAGATGCCCTTGAAGGTCTGCACGTCCAGCAACCGTACGTGGGTCGGGTCGGCCACCGCGTTCACGTGCCGCCACCAGGGGCTCATCACGTGCAGGACGCCCCCCGGCCGCAGCGCCCGGTGGCATTCGTCCAGCAGTGGCAGGAAGTCGATCAGGTGCTCCATGATGTGCACCGCGAAGAACACGTCCACCGAGTCGTCGGCGAGCGGCAGCGAGCCGGAGAGGTCGGCCACCGCGTTCACCCCCGGCGCCGGATAGATGTCCAGCCCCAGGTTGCCCGGCCACTGCTTGGTCGCCCCACACCCCAGGTCGACCACCACCGGCGCCCGGCCGCCGACGGCCACCCGGCACCAGACGCCGAGCACCCCGTCGAGGCGACCGACCAGGTCCCGGACCAGCCGGAGTTCGGCCGGGTCGGTGACCGTGCCGTCCAGGTGGGCCACACCCCGGTCGAAGCGGACTTCCACGGTCAGCCCGCGCAGCCGCTCGTCGTGCCGGGACAGGTCGGCCCACGCCTCGACGAGGAACCCGTCGATCATCCTCAGCCGCTCGGCCGAGGGTGCGGACTGCGCCATCGCCACCATGCGCCACCTCCGGGCGGCCCGTTACCCGCATCGCCGCCCGGTATGCCTGATCCCGGGGGTGGTCGTGCGCCGCGCGGTCACCGGGCGCGGCCGTTTCGCTGGCCCAGGGCTCAGCCGGCGATCGTGCGGCGGGTGGTCCGGCCGGCGCCGCGCATCCGTTGCCGGGGCTGCGGGGCGGCCGGCTTGGGCCGCTTGAGGTGGTAGCGGTGCAGCTCGTTGTTGCCGGGCAGGGATGGGTCCTCGCTCATCGCGACCAGCTCCCAACCCTGGTCGCCGGCCCGGTTCAGGTGGGCCAGCGCGGTGTCGCCGTACGGCGTGACATCGATCATCGAGCCGTCCGGGCCGTACCAGATGAAGACCACCTCCCACCCGATGTCGGTGGCGGCGGCCTGGCGGCGGCGGACCAGCAGCGCGTACTCCCACTTGAGCATGGGGTCATTGTCACCCGGTGCGACCAGGTCGGCACGGGTCAGTTCTCGGCGATCTGTCCGGCCTCCACCCGCAGCCGCCGGCTGACGCTCACCGCGTCCAGCATCCGCCGGTCGTGGGTGACCAACAGCAGCGTTCCCGGGTACGTGGCCAGGGCCGACTCCAGCTGCTCGATCGCCGGCAGGTCCAGGTGGTTGGTCGGTTCGTCCAGCACCAGCAGGTTCACCCCGCGCCCCTGGAGCAGCGCCAGCGCGGCCCGGGTCCGTTCGCCGGGGGAGAGGGTCGCCGCCGGCCGCAGGACGTGGTCCGCGCGCAGGCCGAACTTGGCCAGCAGCGTCCGCACGTCCGCCGGGTTCAGCTCCGGTACGGCGGCGCCGAAGGCGTCCACCAGGGGCTGGTCGCCGAGGAAGAGTCCCCGGGCCTGGTCGACCTCGCCCACCACCACGCCCGGGCCGAGCGCCGCGTGGCCCTCGTCCAGCGGCAGCCGGCCCAGCAGCGCCGCTAGCAGGGTGCTCTTGCCGGAGCCGTTCGCCCCGGTGATCGCCACCCGGTCGGCCCAGTCGATCTGAAGATCCACCGGGCCGAGGGTGAAGCCGCCCCGGCGTACGACGGCACCCCGGAGCGAGGCCACCACGGCGCCGGCGCGGGGCGCGGCGGCGATCTCCATCCGCAGTTCCCACTCCTTGCGCGGCTCCTCGACCACCTCCAGCCGCTCGATCAGCCGCGCGGTCTGCTTGGCCTTCGCCGCCTGCTTCTCGGTGGCCTCGGTACGGAACTTGCGGCCGATCTTGTCGTTGTCGGTGGCCTTGCGTCGGGCGTTCTTCACGCCCTTCTCCATCCAGGCCCGTTGCATCCGGGCCCGTGCCTCCAGCTCGCCCCGGGTGTCGGCGTACTCCTCGTACTCCTCGCGGGCGTGCCGGCGGGCCACCTCCCGCTCCTCCAGGTACGCCGCGTAGCCGCCGCCGTAGTGCCGGACCTGCCGCTGGTGCAGGTCCAGCTCCAGCACCCGGGTCACCGTCCGGGTCAGGAACTCCCGGTCGTGGCTGACCAGCACGGTCCCGGCGCGCAGCCCGGTGACGAACCGTTCCAGCCGGTCCAGCCCGGCCAGGTCCAGGTCGTTGGTGGGCTCGTCGAGCAGGAAGATGTCGTACCGGCTGAGCAGCAGCGAGGCCAGCCCGGCCCGGGCCGCCTGACCGCCGGACAGACCGGTCATCGGGTGGTCCAGGTCGACGGTCAGCCCCAGCTCGGCGGCCACCTGCTCGGCGCGCTCGTCCAGGTCCGCGCCACCGAGGTCGAGCCAGCGTTCCAGCGCCACCGCGTACGCGTCGTCGGCGCCTGCGGCCCCGGCGGTGAGCGCCTCGGTGGCCGCGTCCAGCGCCGTCTGCGCCCCCGCCACCCCGGTGCGCCGGGCCAGGAAGTCGCGGACCGTCTCGCCCGGTCGGCGCTCCGGCTCCTGGGGCAGGTAGCCGACGGTGGCGGTGGGCGGGTTCAGCGCCACCGAGCCCTGCTCCAGCGGCTGGAGCCCGGCGAGCGTACGCAGCAGCGTCGACTTGCCGGCGCCGTTGACTCCGACCAGCCCGACCACGTCGCCGGGGGCGACGACCAGGTCGAGATCGGCGAAGAGCAGCCGATCGGCGTGCCCGGTGGCGAGGTCCTTGGCGATCAACGTGGCGCTCATGAGGGACCGAGCCTACCGTCGGGCGGCTGAACCGGTGCGCGGGCGTGATCGAACTGAGGGAGACTCACTGCCGTGGTGACCACTCTGGCGATCGACTGTGGCGGCGGCGGGATCAAGGCCTCCGTGCTGGATGCCGCGGGGACGATGCGGGCCCGCCCGCTGCGCGTCCCCACGCCGTACCCGTTGTCGCCCGCGCTCTTCGTCAAGACGCTGCTGGAGTTGGGGGCGCGGCTGCCGGCGGCGGACCGGCTCACGGTCGGGATGCCCGGCATGATCCGGCACGGCGTGGTGGTGGCCACCCCGCACTACGTCACCCGCTCCGGCCCACGCAGCAAGGTCGATCCCGCGCTGGTGGCCGAATGGTCCGGGTACGACGCGCGCAGCGCGCTGGGCGAGGCGTTCGGGATCCCGGCGCTGGTGCTCAACGACGCCGAGGTGCACGGCGCGGGCGTGGTCGCCGGGACCGGCTGCGAGCTGGTGCTGACCCTCGGCACCGGGCTGGGCAGCGCGCTCTTCGACGGCGGGGTGCTGGCCCCGCACCTGGAGCTGTCGCACGCGCCGTTGCGCTGGAGCACCACCTACGACACCTATGTCGGCGAGCCGGAGCGGCGGCGCCTCGGCGACGCGTTCTGGTCCCGGCGGATCCGGCAGGTGGTGGACGGGCTGCGCCCGGTCTTCCGCTGGGACCGGCTCTATCTGGGCGGGGGCAACTCTCGGCTGATCCGGCCGGAACAACTGGCCCGGATGGGTGACGACGTCGTGGTCGTCCCGAACACGGCCGGGATCGTGGGCGGTGTCCGGGCCTGGGACCTGGTGGGCGACCGGTACGACCCGACCACCTGAGGCGCAACTTCCGCCTCAGGAACACTCGCGGCACGACTGTTGTTGTGCCAGCGTCGAACAAAGGGCGGGGCGAGACGAGGAGGTGGGTCGAATGGATCTTCTGGCGGAGTACCGGCGGGCGACCATGTTCTTCGAAGCGGGTGACCCGACCGGAGCGGCCCGACTGCTCGAGCCGATCGTCGAGGCGGAGCCCGGCAACTCCTCGGTACGGCAGCTGCTGGCCCGGGCGTACTTCCAGTCGGCCCAGCTCGCCCGGGCCGAGGAGCAGCTCCGGGAGCTGGTCGACCGGGACCCGAGCGACCACTACGCGCACCACGTGCTGGGTCGGACCCTGGAGCGGCTGAACCGGCCCGCCGACGCGCTGCGGCACCTGCGCATCGCGGCGGCCATGCACTCGACCAACGCCGACTACGCCGCGGCGCTGCGCCGGGTGGAGAGCCGGGTCAGCGGCGGTCGGTGACCGGCTAACAGCAGGAAACGCGGAGGGCAGCCCAGCGGGCTGCCCTCCGCCGTCTCCGGATCCGGCAACCCGGCCCGCCTACCATGGACTGGTGAAGCTCAAGCTCGATCTCCACGACATCTTCAACAAGGGCCACGACATCGACCGCGCGCTGCGCGGGATCATGGACGAGGCGGTCGCGAAGAAGGCCACCCTGGTGGAGATCATCCCTGGCAAGGGCTCCGGCCAGCTCAAGAAGCGGGTGCTGCGCTTCCTCGACCAGAAGGACGTCAAGCAGCTCTACCACCGGGTCGAGAAGGACTCGAAGAACTTCGGCCGCCTCTTCGTCCACTTCCGCTGGAAGTAAGAGCCCCGGCCCCCCGGCCTCGCACGCGACCTCCGTCGTGGCTCCTGACCTGCCGAAACGCCTTCCGGCGATTTCCGGCACCTTCCGCCGTTACTCGCGCTCCGTTGTGCCGGATCTGTGCCCCCCATGCTCATGACGAACTACCCAGCTACCCGCAGCCGTCGATGTCGAGGAACAGCGACCAGGGACCGGGGGCTGCCGCACACTTGTCGCGTGTCCGGCAGCCCGCCCTAGTTGCGGTCCTCCGGGGGCGCCCCCCCGGCGCTGGTGCCCGCCGAGCGGGCTCCCGACTTGTTCAGCTGGAACGCCAGCCAGCCGGAGATCCCCAGGCAGATGACCGCCATCACCCCCGCGACGATGACCATCCCCAGCGCGTAAGGGGAGGAGCTGGCGACGATAACCGCCACCAGCGTGATCACCACCGCTGCAACAACTCCGATCGCCAACGCCATGACCGGGTTCGACAGCCGGGCGTTCCCCGACAGCTTGAGCCCGACCACCGGGAGGGTGATCTGGAGCTCGGCCTTGCCCGTGGGGTACCCCTCTGTCTTGGTCAGGTCGATCTCGGTTGACGCCGGATCGTTGCGGTCCGGTGCTTCCATCGTGCGCCTTTCTAGATCCATCCGTTGGGCACCAAGGCCCAGGGCTGGTACCGGATGATCCGGCGGAGGGGTGACCTCCCAGGAGGTTGCGGACAATCGCGGTTTTGCCGCTCGTGCCCGGAGGAAGTACCAGTCGGCGTAGCATACCCCGTGCCCGTCCGACCCATCCAAGCGCCGGTCTATCCCCGTACCAGCGCCAGCTTCCCGCCATACGGGCCGAGTGTGACGCACATCACAAAATGTCCGACACCCGTAACCAGATGCGGCGTCAGGCCGATTCCAGGGCGGCAAAGCGGCCACTTTCGGCTATTTTTAGCTCACGCTGGGTTGTGATCTAGGCCCAAAGACCGGACTCTGTTAGTACGTGGGGTTGTCAGTGTGGACAGCAAGAGACATAGTAAGGGCCTGGTTGCAGCATGATCATTTTGGAGACTGACCGTGCGATGACCAGCTCTTGTCCGTAGGGGAGGCGGGCAGGGTCCTCTGGTGGAAGGAGCAGGTGTGACACGCGCAGCGACAATTCCGAGGGCTGGGTCAGCCGACGAGGAACTGTCCCAGCAAGATGTGTCAACTGGTGTTGCGGATGATTCGCCGACACTGCCTGAATCAGGCGGTCGCGGTGGTCGCGGCAAGCCGATCAAGCTTACGGTCAACTTGATCGCCCGCGCCTGGGCTGCCCTGGAGGATTCTTGTCGGCTTACTGGCGAGAGTAAGACGGACGCAGTCAACCGCGCGCTCCAGCTCTACGCATTTTTCCAAAAATCGGTCCAAAGCGGACATGTCCTCAAGCTGGTTGGTCCCGACGGCAAAGAGCGGGAGATTCACCTCTTCTGAGGGGGCACCGCGCGACGGCCGGCGTTCATCGCACGATGGACGCCGGCTTTTCCGTCGTGGCCCCCGCTACTCCGTCGCCTGGGGCACTACCCGTGCCCTGTTGCTAGCCCCGACCTCAGTCTTGACGCCGCTGACGCTCTCCGGCCGGAGCCGCAACAGGCAACCCCGGACCGCCCCGTGATGTCTCGCTTACAAGCTCTGTGCAGCCTGTCCGCAAACGTCCGTGAACGGCTGCACGCTCGGAGCCTCGTCCGTGCCGGCTCTCGCCAAGGTGCCACCGTCCGGCGCGGTTGCTGTCAGCGCTGCTGTCGATAGCTCCGGCCGGCGACCCCGTTGCCCGTGGCCATCGCCTCGGCACGGGCTGCTGGCGGTCCTGCCCGACCCATCAGCCCCAGCAGGCTGTCAAGGGAGACGATCGCGTGCGGGCGGTGCTCGAGTTTTGCGGCCAACCCTTGTAGTGTCGAGTAGATCTTTGGCGGGAGGAGGGCAAGTGCAGGGCTCGTTCAGGGTGGCTGGCCTGTTTGCCGGAATTGGTGGTATCGAGCTCGGGCTCAAGCGTGCCGCCGGCGAGAAGCTAGAGACGTCGCTCCTGTGCGAGTCATGGTCGCCTGCCCAGCAGGTGTTGGCTGCCCACTTCCCCGATGTCGATCTACACGACGATGTCGCGACCTTGAGGTCACTGCCAGCGAGACTTGATCTCGTTGCAGCAGGCTTCCCGTGCACTGACTTGTCACAGGCCGGCAGGACTGCCGGGATTCGGGGAAGAGAGTCAGGTCTCGTTGCCCACGTCTTCGAGGTCCTTCGACTCGCGTCCGAACGTGGCCGCCGACTGCCTTGGCTTCTCATCGAGAACGTCCCCAATATGCTCGTGCTCGATCGAGGCCTTGCCATGGCCTACTTGGTCAAGGAGCTCGGCAACCTGGGCTATCGGTGGGCGTACAGGGTAGTTGATTCGCGATTCACTGGAGTGCCACAGCGGAGACGCCGAGTCCTACTCCTTGCTTCTCAAGCTGAGGATCCACGAGCAGTGCTCTTCGCCGACGATGCAGGCTCTCTAGATGAGGGCGAGCTACGCGATGACGCGTTTGGCTTCTACTGGACCGAGGGCAGGGGTGGCCTAGGCTGGGCCCAGGACGCCACGCCTACCTTCAAAGGAGGCTCGGCGCTCGGGATCCCCTCCCCGCCTGCAGTGTGGCTTCCGACCGAGGAACCGGGGCGGAAGATCCTCGTACCGTCGGTAGAGGACGGTGAAGCCCTACAAGGTTTTGACAGGGGCTGGACCGCACCAGCAGACCTCGGCCGCCGAAACGGCCCGCGGTGGAAGCTAGTAGGCAACGCCGTGACTGTTGGAGTGGCTCAATGGGCCGGGGAGCGGATCCTGTCCCCGGGCGAGATCGTCGCACCGTTCGCGGAGTGGTCTGGCAAGGGAGCCTGGCCCCTCGCTGCGTGGGGCGAGGGTGACAAGGTGTGGAAGGTAGAGGCATCGGAGTTCCCGCAGCTCAAGCCGTACACGCACCTACGGGAGCTGCTGACCATTCAACAGGCAGTCCCTCTATCACACCGCGCAGCAAGTGGCTTCTGGCGTCGCCTCCAGGAAGGCAACCTCGGTAGGCACCCCGGCTTTCGGGCGGACATCGCGGAGCACGTTGAGCTGACAGCACCCCCCGCACTCGTCGCTGTCTGATCTACGACACCGCGACGATCGCTCTAGACAGCTAGGGTCAGCGGCATTATGTATGGACCCCACATCCTCGTCAGGTACCTGCAGGGCTCCTCCGAGCTCGACAAGTACGGGAACCCATGGCAGTACCACTCTCGCTCTGATCGGCATTCCAAGGTTGGTTGCTGGGGCGTGGCTCTTGATCTCCTTGCAACGTCGTCGCTCCTGCGCGGGCATGTGGCGCAAGGGAAGGTCGTCCTCGGCGTCAACCACAAGATGACGGACTTTGCGACTGGGCGCAAGAAGGTGCTGGACCTGGTGATTGCCCGTCCAGCGGGGCAGCCCATGGGAAAGCTTCAGACCTTCGAAAGCCTGGCCCGTAAGTACGACATTGGCCTGACAAACGAGGAACAGGGCGTTCTGGACGCCTTCCCTGTCTTTCCAATTGCCCCGGTTGGCGCAGTGCTGGTAGCGCTTGAGGCGAAGGCGGCGATGACGTCGCACGTCAAGGCGTTACCCAGACTCTACGACGAGCTGAACTCGTCCCATCTCTGCGTACACGGGGCATCGAAGCAGGCGTTAGCAATTGGCTATGTTCAAGTGAATGCCTCCGAGAGCTTCGTGTCACCCGTGATAAATAATGGCCCAATCCCCCCGTCGGGCCCGGTCGTGAGTACCCACAACCAACCACGGGACACGCTCCGGGTCATCCAGAAAGTGGCAGAGATTCCGCGTCGCTCAGCATCGTCTGAGGTGGGATTTGACGGCATTGGCGTGACGGTTATGGACTTCAAGAATGACGGCGGATATGTTGAGATCGTCGAGGCACCTCCGGCACCTCAGCCAGGAGAGCAGTTCCACTACTCGAACATGATCGTCCGCATGGCCAACGAATACGACACGGTCTTCTCTCGCATATGATGACTCCTCATTTACTTGCACCTCCGCCAGCCTTCGATTCCGCAGGACTTCCCTTGACAGAGGTATGGTCATGATTGACGACGAGTGGGCGCCAGAGAATCTGGACATCGAACGTAGTAGCTACGCGGTGGTCGAGTTCGTTGAGTGGGACGAAGCTGGCAAGCTGGAGCTTAGCCCTGCATTTCAACGAGGCGAGGTATGGCGGACACCAGCCAAGGCGTTTCTTATCGATACAATCTTGAGAAACTTTCCAATTCCGCCGCTCCATATCCGCCTTGTGTCTCGGCCAGGGAAGGGGATGGTCAGGGAAGTAATTGACGGCCAGCAGCGGCTCAATGCGGTCTTGCAGTACGTTCGCGGTGACTTCACCTTACCCGCTCGACCAACCGCTTTCGGCTCCCTCGCCCCCTGGGCGGGGCTGAAGTTCGAGGACTTGGACGAGGCCTACCAACAGAGGATCCACAACTACTCGTTCCGCTGCGAGGTCTACAAGGGGAACATCGCCGACGCG
Source organism: Micromonospora sp. SL4-19 (assembly GCF_047921475.1). Lineage (NCBI taxonomy): Bacteria > Bacillati > Actinomycetota > Actinomycetes > Micromonosporales > Micromonosporaceae > Micromonospora > Micromonospora sp. SL4-19. The sequence continues at coordinate 7,513 of NZ_JBLROB010000032.1, read as the reverse complement.
CTGGTGCATGAGATCTTTTCCAGGATCAACATTCACAGCATCCCCCTAAGTGACCAGGAGCTCCGCAACGGCAAGTTCTTTGGCGAGTTCAAGCAGTCGGTCTATTTGCTGTCACGGGAGTACTCCGCATTCTGGAAGGCGACGAGCTTGTTCTCCGAGCAGGCGATCGCTCGCATGCTTGACGCACAGTTCGTATCGGAAGCATTGGTCCTGCAGCTCGCGGGCATGCAGGACAAGAAGAAGACCATCGACTCGTTTTACACAAAGTTTGACACGACTTGGTCGGACCGCCTTGAGCATGAGGAGCGATTTCGAGCAACGATGGACAGCATCAGGGGATGCGTTGGCGAGGTTCTGAAGCAAACGAAGTTCCGCCGCGTTCCTCTTTTCTACACGCTGTATGCGGTTGTCTATCACCGCCTGTTCGGAATCGATAGCCAGCGCGTGCCGGAAAGAGTGGAACCCCTCCCTCTCTCCCCTCGAACCGCCTTGACGGAGAGAAAGGCAGACAATCTTCGGAACACGATTGAGATCCTGTCGTCTCTGCTTGAGAACCCCGACTCAGATGGAGCCCTCGCCGACTTCTTTGCGGCCTGCAGCCAGCAGACGGATAACATTCGTCCCCGCCTAACAAGGTTCCATAACGTCTGGAACCTTGCGGCCTTGTCTGAGCGGTGAAGGCCACTTCGGCGACTGCCGCCTTCGGGCCGGCATTAGCTGATGCGTTTGAGGTGGCGGTCTGTCATCACGCTGGGCGGATTGATAGGAACTGCTTTGGCTGCCATATAGCGGTTGAGGGTGCATTTGCCGGTGCAATGCGCCGCTGGGAGTGGTTCATCAAGGAAGTCTTGGTCGACTTGATGGCAGGCGCTGAGACCGCACATAGAAACGGTTCAGGGGTCATCTGCCGCAACTCCATCGCCAATCGACAAACGGCTCGACGAGAGCTACTCAGGACGAGTTACAACGCTGCCCAAGCCAGGGTCACTCTTAAGAATTCGCCCGCCAACTACTTGTTACTTCATCGACCACTAATGGTGGCAGCGGTCGCTGACTATTGGCTTGAGAACAGCCCCGTCGCTAGGGTCTTTGCAGGGCATGCGCAAGATATTGAGCGGGTGCTTCACCTTCGGCACGGTGTTGCTCACGGTACACAGCATGCCACGTTACAGGCCAAGGCAGCCATGCTCTCCTACGAGCCACTCAGGGTCTACAACACGATAGGGGAATTCCTCGCTGCAAGGCCAAGTTCGGGCACCGGCACTTGGCTGGAACACATATTCGAGCTTCTAATGTCTTGGGCAGCAGATATGTCTCCATGAGTCGGGGCTAGATAGTCCTCCCTCTCACCTGCAACTAGGCGTTGCTCCGTCAATAACGGCTTGACGGGCTCTCGATGAGAAACGCGGGAAGGCGCGACGAGGCCGTGGTGGGGATGCGGCGCGTGTACCCCAGAGCAGGCCCCTGGCCGGTCGGCAACGCGGCCCGAGGGGTAGCAGAGACTCAGGGTACAGGCGGCCCGCAGGGCCATCCCGCCGCGACGCGCGTTGCTGCTGGTCGGTGGTAGCCGGCGGCCCGAAGCGCGCCTTGGTAACCGGCGACTAGTTGGCGGTGCATCGTTCGTGTGGCCCTCGACCGTCTACTGCCGAGGATCCATACTGGTGGCAACGTTGCGGGGTTAGGAGGCCGCTTGGTGAGCAGATCCGACGTCGAATCCTCCCTCTCGCGTGTGAGCCTCGATCTCCCTCCGGCTCCGCCGGACCGACCCTCTGAACGGCTGCGGCGTTGGTGGCGCTCACGGGGCCAGCGTGAAGGGCTCCGTTACTGGCTTTTGTTCCGCGGCGCTCCCGCACTCGTCGCTTACGGCCTACTCTTCGTCCTGAACGGCTTGATCATTGGCTGGCGGTCTGCGTACGACGTCAACATCGGCATCACGTCGCCGGCGGCAACGGCCTCGCCAGCCCTCGCGTGGCCACTATCCATAGCCGGGTGGCTTGTCGCTCCGGGCATCGCCGGGGCGGTCGCCGGCTACGTGGTTAGCTCCTCGATCCGATCTCGACGGAGGAAGCGGATCGACAACTTGTTCCGGGAACATGCCGATGGGTGAGTTGATCCCGCATCTGCGCGATTTGTGCTTCAGCCGCAACGGCCACCAGGTTCCCGAGGGCTTCGCACACGCGTTTGTGAAGCTTCACGGAGAAGATTGGCGCGCCGCGCAGCGCCACTGGGAGCAGATTGTGGAGCTGGTCCTTGACACCGACGCCGTAGACCCGGAGTCGTCTGGAGCACGCGCGATCCGGCAGGCGGTGACTGCGGCGGCACTCCTGTTGGACCGAACCGACCTGAGGAACCGCTGCCCGTTGTGTATCAAGAGCGCGCGGAAGGGGGCAAAGGTATGACACGGACGGACGGGCAGAGCGGGCGCATAAGTTTCCATGCTCTGAGCCGGAGCCTGCTGGCTGCGGCCTACCCCGACGCCGACGAAGATTGGATCAACTCCCAAGCGTTGCACGCCGTAAGCGAGGTCAGCGCAGCACTCAACGTCAACCTAAGGAAGTCGGAGCCGCCTGACGCTGGGCGTAGGCGGGACACCACGGACAGCGGTTCGAGCGCTACTTCCGTCCCCAATCTGAAGATGAAGATTCAGGCGGTGCCTGGCGGCAGCGTGGAGTTGGCGCTGCACGGCGAACTCGACAGCGATGGCGCATACCTAGTACGGGAAGGGATCGCGGAGATCCTGACGAAGGGGAGGCCAAGGCGAATCGAGGTGAATATGCGGGCTGTCAGTTTCGTTGATGCCGCTGGCATCTCGGCACTGGTCGCTGCGTTCCAGGTTGCCGAGGCTGTCGGTACCCGTCTTGTGGTCACCGAGCCGAGTCGCTTCGTGCACCACGAGCTGTGGGATGCAGGAGTGCTCGGCCTGTTCGGGGCGCCTGAGCCCTATTTCGGTCCGGTAACGCGGCTGAACAAGCCCTCGCCGCCGGGGTAGACGTCATCGGCGAGGTGTGGAGGGCCATGCTTCATCGTCTAGACGTCACGCCGAGCTGCCATCCCGTCGCCGTCGACCCGCCCTCCTGGGGAGCGGGCCGCCGCCCGGCCCGCCATGTCAAGCGGTCCTTGACGGCTCGTACGGACGCTGGCGGGTCGGGCGGTGGTCTGCTCGGCTCGCCCGGGTCGGTGGCAGGCGGGATGGCCTACCGCAACCACCCACGACCGTGACCCGCCGACGGTGCCCCGGCCATCCTGGAGCCGGAGCGCCCCCGCCGGAGGCGCAGTAGCCGCAACCCCGCGACCGACGCCAGCTCGCCGACGCGGCCCGGCGTGCGCTCCCTACGCCGCGCGGGCTCGTGGCCGCGCGGCCCGGCCGGCTGACGGCCCACCACACCCCGGTCAAAGCCCCTGTCGTTCTGCGGCGGCCCACCGGGCTTCCCGCTCTCCGCGCCAGCCGCCGGGCATCCGGCGTGACGGCCGCAGAGCGACAGCGGCAGCGGCCGGCGCGCGCCCAGGCGGCGGCGCGTGCGGCCCGTTCAGGGCCGCCTTGAAGACGTACAGAAACTTTGAACAACATCGCCCGGCAGCCGGCCGGTTCGTACGTACGTTCGACTAGGCTGCTGCGGGTGGAGGTACGCGGACGCTGGTGGAACGGAAGCTGGGGCCGCATGGCCAGGCGCGACATCTGGCTGGTCTCCGACGGCGAGCTCTGGCGGGTTCGTGGCCGTCTCGGCGGTGACGGAGGGCAGGAGGTGTCGTACGACTTCACCGACGAGGCATCCGCCTGCGCGATGGTCGAACGGATGATGAAGACCTCGGCCGGCACCTGGCGGGATCTCACGGAGGCTATCCGGCAGGAGTCCAACCGCTGGCCGACTCACTAGCTGGATGGGTTGCCCCCGTCGGCCCAAGACACCCAACCCTGAAGGTCAACTTATCCCGGAAACTCGGGCTAGGATCCGCCGCGTGGCATGCACAGTTTGTGGGCTCGGCGGGCACAACAGCCGCACCTGTCCGGGCGAGCACCCTACTTGTCCCAACTGCGGCAGGCCCACAGCCAACATGAACGACTACTCCGAGCGCCACGACAGCGACTATTGCTCGCCGTTCACGTACCCCGATTGTTGGGGCTGGGACGCTGCGGAGCCGGTGTGAGGGGAGAGCGAGAACATGACAACGCTCACATGCGAGGGTTGCGATGACCCGATCGAGGACGACGGCAGTCACATCGACTTCAATGGGGAGGACTGGCACGAAGCCTGCTTCGAGGTCAGCGGTGGGCCGTCGTACTGCTGCGGAATGATGTACGAGGACGGCGAGGACACCTGCCAGAGTTGCGGCGAGCCTCTCTAGCGATCTGCCACTGGACGCGCCCGACAGCGCTCAGTGGCAGGCGTCTGCCCGGACGTGCACACCGCACCACGGCGGCAGGTCGGCTGCCCACACCCGCCAACCGCCGGCGTCTCGCCGAGTCTCGAACCGCCACGGGTGAGCTGTGCCGCTGAGGTTGACCTGTTCGTTCCACCAGACCGCATGGACCTGGGCGGTCACCGTCGCCCGGTCGTCGGCCTGGTCCTCGACCTCGATCGGTCCGACCACTTCAAGCTTCGACGGAACATTGCCGCGTTCCATCTCGCCGCGGTACTCACGCCACTGCCGCCGCAGCTCATCATGACGCCTGCCGGCCAGCACCCGCGACAGGCCGATCTCCTCGCCGCTGCTCATCTTGAGCACGTACACGTTCACCGCAGCGTCTGGAGTCGCCTCGCCTCGGTCTGCCTCCGCCTGCTTCCGAACAGCCCACGACACGGGCACAGCAACAACCCCGGCGCACAGCACAGCGACAACCGAGAGCACAACCCACGGCCAGTGGCGCGGTGACCGCACCAGCGGCCTTCCGGGCGCGGTCCGGCGGCCCGGCAGAGCTGGTCCCTCCCCTGGTCCCATCAGGGCAACATATGCCTCACATGGCTTTCCCAGCTAGCGCCAGCAGCTGGCAGCCGTGTCGGTCAGCCGTCCGGACGGTTAATACTGGCAGGCGAGTAGCAGCGTTATGGTCGATGCATGTCGCTGGTTTCGTGGGCCTACGAGGTCTCCCGCCAAAACCTGTCGGGCACCCTGCCTCGCCGCTGGGCTCACGTGCAGGGCGTTGCCGCGAAAGCGCGCACCCTCGCCACGGCTGTTGGTGATGATGCTTCTCTGCTAGAAGCCGCCGCGATCCTCCATGATGTCGGCTACGCGCCTCACCTGGTCAAGACAGGATTCCATCCGCTTGATGGTGCTCTCTATCTGAAGGGTGTAGATGCACCCGATCGTCTCGTCCATCTCGTCGCGCATCACTCATGTGCGGTCAGAGAGGCCCGTCTCCGAGGTCTAGAAGGGCAGCTGGCCGACTTTCGCGACGAAGAGGGGCCGGTGAGAGACGCCTTGTGGATGTGTGACCTCACCACAACGCCTGACGGAGAGCCTACGGAATTTGCGAGCAGGGTTGCCGAGATCAAGGAACGGTACGGCCCGAATGACTTGGTTACCATCTTCATTGACAGTGCTCAGCAGGATCTGGCCGATGCCATAGCCCGGACCACAAGCCGACTTCGTGAGCTCGCCGGCTAACCCAGGTAAGGCGCGTCATGCTCGAAGCCGTGCTTGATTCGTAGACGCATGGATGGGTGGATCGGAAGGGCCTGGATGCTCTCTGGTTCGACCCACTTCACCTCTGACGATTCGCTGCTAGTTCGCACCATGCCGTCGACCACGCGGGCGCGCAGACAGATCGAGAACTCCTGTCGTACCTCGCCGTTGTCGTAGGCAATCACGTGAGCAGGATCCGAGTAGATACCAGAGATCCCGGTTACTTCGACGTGAAGCCCTGTCTCCTCCTCGACCTCTCGCACGGCCGCTTGGACGGTGGACTCCCCAACATCCTGGGCACCTCCGGGCAAGGCCCACAGACTGTTGTCGGATCGCCTGATGAGCAGGACGCGCCCTCCTTCGTCCTGGACGAAGACCGTGACAGCCACGACGAGAGAGTTGGCCTGAGGTGCACATGGATCGTTCAGGTAGTCAGTCTTGGGCATCTACTAGCTCCTACTTTCACCTGGTGTTGTCGATCCCCAGACTGCTTCAAAGCTGTCCGAGTACGTGTCGAAGAGGCCGTACGTCGCGGTCTTGCGAAGATGCATGGCGGGCGCCATAGGTGCTGTCTTGCCATAGACATGCGGGTTCACGATCATGTCGTTGTCGAAGCGATAGATCGAGTTGTAGAGCACCGTCGAGTGGCTGCGCACCTCGATGTTCGGCACACCGCTTAGCAGGCCGAAGAAGGCATTGGCCTGATCGATCTTCGCCGAGATCGTCTCTCGACCGATTCCCTCCTCGGCACTCCGCTGCTTGACCGCGCTGCTCTCACGGTCGCCGAGCAGTATGCGAATCCTCGCACCAGAGGCCGACTTTCTGCGCAAGCGGTCCAGGAGGTCTGGCTTCTCAGTAAGGAACATCCCGACGTACACGAGGATGCCGACTTCTGCTGTCGCTCCGTCGAGCAGGCGATCCCAGAGGTTTGGTGGCACTGCTCCTCGCGTCGGATAGAGGTGCACCATCCCGGCGGAGTCTGATGCCTCAGCTACAGCTCGATGGGCTCCGGGCCACAGGTAGTCTTCATCCTCCTTTAGCCGCTTCGCGATCTTAAAGCGAGTCCGGGGATGCGGAACCCTGCCAGCTAGCCAACGGCTCACGGTCTTGACGTCGCATTCCGTAAGAAGCGCAAGTTCAGCTGGCGAGACCCGGGACCGCTCAAGCGCATCTCGCAAGCGATCGTTTGCCATCGTCGCTCCTCCCGAGGGGACGTTTTTATCACTATAAACGTCCCAAGCGTCCGTGCAAAGGCGTTCCGACGTCACCCGTGCCGATGTCTCCTTGAAGTGCGAGCGACAAGCCGCATAAGAGCAGTCGTCCACAGGGGACGCGCTCAGACACAGGAGGTCTGTTGTGAAGCTGTACGTGGACACCAAGGCGAAGCAGGTGACGGTGTCGAAGGACCCGGAGCCGAAGAACGACCAGAACGGCAATCAGCGGTCGGAGAAGGGAACGGGCCGGCTCATGTGGTCGACTCAGGTCTTCGTTCTCGACGAGACGGGCGGTGAGGTCATCACCATCACCACGGCGGGTGAGAAGCCGGGCGTGATGGTGGGGCAGCTCATCGAGGTCGAGCAGTTGGAGGCCATTCCGTGGGCGACCAACGGGCGTAACGGCGTCGCGTTCCGTGCGATCTCGCTGAAGCCGAAGGCTGGTTCGGCGGCTAAGTAGTCCTTCGCACAGCGTGCTGTGTGAAGCCTCGTGGTGTCTCACCTGTAGCGGCCTGAGGTCCGCTGATCGATCCAAGTGAAGAAGCAGTCCGAGGATGGCTCTGGCGTCCAACGTTCTCGGCCTGGTGACCACGACCGGTGGTCACACCCCGTAAGAGCTGGCGCGGGGTCGGTACTGGCGTCCAAACCTGCCGACCCCGTGCCCTCCAACTCATCCG
>NZ_JBLROB010000031.1:0-73152 GCF_047921475.1 Micromonospora sp. SL4-19 | reverse complement strand
CCAGGCCACAGGATTGGCACCGCCACGGCAAGGCCGCAAGGTTTTATGGCCGAAGCCCGGGGAGCCCGGGGCGCCGGCGGTGCGGGAGCCCATTGGGCTTTCTGTGCCGCTGTCGCCGTCTACTTGCCGGCCGGGCAGCCTTTCAGGGCATTGGGCGGGCGGCCAGCTGGCCGCCCGCCCAATGGTGTTGGTCAGCAGTGCGGTAGGCGGAAGCTGGCGATGCGGGTCTGCCAGCCGTTGCCGTTGGGTGCCTGGGCTGCGCCGGCCTGGGTGTAGTACTCGTTGACGTACCAGAAGGTGCAGTCGTCAACGGGGTCGACGGTCATGGAACTGTAGTCGCCCCATCGGGAGTTGAGGCTGGTCTGCGCGGCGGTGCCGTTGACGATGGTCCCCTCGCCGAGGGTGAGCTGCCCGGGCCGGTCGCCGGCGAGGCGGCCGGTGTAGCGGATGCCGGGGTAAACGTCGGTGCCGTTGACTACGCTGTAGCCGAGGGCGATGTTGCCCTTGCGGTCCTGCGCGATGCTGCCCATCCACCGGTTGACCGTGTCGTTGGGCGCGAAGGTGCCTTCCTGGTGGATGGTGTAGTTGCCGCGCTTGTCGCGGCGCAGCTCCCACCAGCGGATGCCGGCCTGTCCGGGCAGCGCCTCGACGGACTGGTTGGTGACCATGGACTCGTAGGAGCCGAACGTGCGGTAGGCCAGTCGCCAGGTGGGCCGTTGCCGGTAGGAGAGTATGTCGAGGTACTGGTCGGGGTTGGTGATGCCGGGCTGGGGCAGGCAGTCGCGGGCGGTGGGCTGGCAGGGGAAGACGGAGTCGAACTGTGCGGTCGGCAGTTGGGTCTTGAGCCCGATGGAGGCGCTGGGGGCGGCGTTCCAGGTGACGGCGAACTCCCAGACGTTGACGGCGTCGAAGGTGGCGCCGTAGTCGGCGTCGTCGTCCTGGGTGCCGACGATCGGCGCGGGGGTGCCGGCCGGGGGTGCCTTGGGTCCGTCGACGTCGGCGGGGAGCAGGCCGTCGCCGATGAGGTTGAGCGGAACCTTGCCCTCCTGGAGCAGGAAGCTCACCGCCCGGGCGTTCGGGTCGCCGGCGAGCATCCGGTTCCGCTCGAGTCCGTAGACGCCGATGCCGTAGATCGACTCGTCGATGGTGCCGAACTCGCGGGTGGTGATCAGGTAGGAGTCGCCCCAGATCCCGTACTTCGGGTAGTCGGGGAAGTTGTAGCCGGTGTTGAAGGCGTACCGGTAGTAGGAGCCGGTCGGGTCGCCGGTGGTGGAGATGGCGATGCAGTTGTAGAAGAGGTTGGCTGGCTCGTTCGGGTAGTCCGAGCCGCGGGTGGTGAACTGGGTGAGGATCCACCGGTCGGCCCGCTGGTCGTAGAGGACGACCGGGTCGCCGGAGTTCTCGGTGCACTCGTCGACCGGGAAGCCGGCCCACAGGTCCCCGACCGCGAGGGGACCGAGCAGCAGGCGGCCGGTCTTGGAGTAGACGCCGAAGACGAGGTTGACCATCTCGACGTAATGGTTCGGGCCGACGTCACCGGCTGGATCGGGCGGGTTGACCCGGCCGCCGAGAACGTTGAAGTTGTCCTGGTTGCTCAGGCCCTCGAAGTTCGCGATGGTGCCACCGATCGTGCTTGGCGGCTTCTTGGCCTGGACCGCCTTGTCGGGGGAGTGGCCGCGGTCGTTCAGTCGCGGGCCGCGTTCCTCGGGCAACTGTGGCGGCGTGGTCGCCAGCGAGCGCCGGGCGGTGCGAGCGACGTCGCGCAGGGGTGCGGTGACGTCGAAGGCGGCGGGCTTGCTGAAGGTCGCCTTGCCAGCCGCGGGCGCCGGGTCCGGTTGCGCCTGGGCGGTGTGGGTGGGCGTTAGCAGGCTGGCCAGGAGCACGCCGACTCCCAGGGCTGCGAGGCGTCGGATTCGTCGTCGTTGACTTCCGTCGATCACGTAGTCCTCCCATTGATCCACTTTGGTAGATCTTTTGGGGAACCCTATGGGGTGATCGTCGCCATTTCACGGCGGGGATCGCGCCTGAAGCTTGGTGCGGGAAGTGACATTCCGGCCGGTGACCTAGGGTGATCAGCGCGCGCGGTATACCGACAGGGCGTGATCGGCTGGGCAGCCGGCGGGACGCCGGGCGGCGATCCCGGTGACGGTTGCCGTGCTGCCGGCGCGCAGCGCCTGCGCCCGCCGCCCGAGCAGTGCCCAGGTGGCGTCGTCGGTGCGCAGCACGATCCAGTCGCCGGTCTGTTCCACGGTGCCGGTGATGGTTCGGCGTCCGGGGACCAGGTCACCGGTCCGGTCGTCGGGAGGCGGGTTCGTCGGGCTGGCCTTCCTCGTGCGGCCCGGCCGGGAAGTCTCGCTGCTCGGGGTCGACGGTTGGCTCGTCGACGGGGCTTGCGGGGCGCTCGTTGTGATGGTTGCGCTCGGGGAGGTGCCCGTGGCCGACGCCTCCCCGCTGCCGCCGGTGCGGTCGTCGGTGCAGCCGGCGACGGTGAGCGCGGTGGCCGCGACGGCCGCGGTAAGCAGGGCCTGCACGCGGGTCATGGTGTTTCGACGGTACGCCTGCAGGAGTGGTTCCGGGCGGGGACAGGCCCGCCCGACCGGGTCGGGCGGGCCTGTCCGGTGGCGTCGTTACAGCGACTTCAGCGGGGTCTTCCAGATGCCGCGTCCGTGGGTGGCGGCGTAGAGGTTGCCGTCGCCGCTGATGTGCAGGTCGAACACGGCGGTCAGCGGCAGGGCGTACTTGGAGGTGCCGGAGTTCGCGCCGATGCGCCGCCAGGTGATGCGGTCGGGGGTGGCGCGTCGGTCGGCGACGAGGACGCCGAGGTCGGTGCCGACGACGAGCTTGTCGCCGACCACGACCACGTCCGTTGCGGGCACGTCCGGGAACCCGACGGAAAGGTCGGTCCAGGCGACCGAGACACCGGTGGCGGTCTTGGTGAGCTGGCCCCGGTAGACGTGCTTGACGCCTGCGCCCGGTCCTTCGATGAAGCGCCGGTTGAAGCCGTTGAACACCAGGTAGATGGTGGAGTTGGTGGGGTCGTTCGGGTCGAAGGTCACCGCGTTGGGGTAGCGGTTGGGCAGGCCGGTCATGTCCAGTTCGGTCCAGCTGCCGCCCCAGTTGGTGGCTACGCCGCGGGTGAAGCCGGCGCTGTTGCAGTTGGACTGGCCGCACCAGGAGGCGAGGTAGGTGTCCTTGGACGGGTCGGCCGGGGCGGCGGGGTCGGCGACGGCGTCCATGCCGACGATGAGCCGGGCGCCGGTGCTGTCCAGCGTGTGGAGCTGCTGCCAGCCGTTGGCGTCGTCGGCGGCGGCTTCGGCCGGGGTGTAGGCGAAGGCGAGGTCGTGCCGCCAGAAGGAGTTGCCGCCAGCCACCCATCGCTCGTTCGCCCCGTCGCGGATGTTCTTTGAGCCGCGGATGGCGCGGAACGGCGCGGTGAAGCGGGCGTTGATGTCCGGCACGGTGACGTCGAAGATGGCGCTGGTGGAGCCGTTGCTCTGACCGCAGTTGGTGGTCATCCATAGCGCGAGGTAGACGTACTCGTCGAGGATCTGGCAGCTGTTGCGTGGGTTGACGATGATGTCACCGCCGTCGCCGCCGAACGGGCTGACCATCTTGCGGGCCCCACCGCGCAGCAGCGAGCCGCCGTTGTCCTGTAGGCCGCCTGCCACGGCCCAGCCGCGACCGTTGGGGTCACGTCCGGTGCCGACGGAGTAGTACTGCAGGGTACGCAGGGTGGCGTTGTGGTTGGTCCAGTCGGTGGCGTGGCCGTACGCGTCCTCCTTGCTGGCTGCCGGTGCCAGGGGGCGGGAGTAGACGCCGCCGTCGTTGCCGACGATGACGGTGCCGCCGGAGATCGCGATGGAGTGCTGGTCGGAGTGGGTGGTGGACGGGCAACCGCCCGACGGGATCGACGGGTCGAAGCAGGGGAACCCGAAGTTCCAGTACGGGCCGATCGTCTTCCACGTCGCGCCGGCGTCCTCGGTCTCGTAGACCTCTTCCAGCCCCACGTAGACGTGCCGGGGGTTGGTCGGGTCGACCTCGATGAAGTTGTTGTACCAGGCCTGCACACCCACCGGGTAGTCCATGAAGGCGCCGATCGCCGATCCGGAGTTCTCCAGCTTGACCGAGTCGGCGACGCGGGTCCACGGACCGAGGACACCGTTGGTGGAGTGGTAGACGCCGGCCAACGCGCTGCCGCCGGCGGCGAGCCCGGCCGGGCTCGACTGCACCACGTAGAGGTGCTTGCCGTCGGCCGACGTGGCGAACTCGGCGTTGCCGACGTCGGCGTTATTGATGTCGCCGGTCAGGGTGACCCGGGTGAAGCTGCCCGGCTGGCCGCCACTGGTGGACAGGTAGTAGCCGTTGTAGGCGGCGCCCGAGCGCCATGCGGCGTTGGCCAGCACGGTCTTGCCGTGCGTGCCGGGCTGGATGAGTACGTCGTTGATGATGTTGTCGTACGGCTTGGTGATGTCCGTGTCGGAGGCGGGGTTGGGCAGGAACAGCAGCTGCCACCGTTCGCTGTGCCGCTTCGGGTCGGTCGAGTGCCGCCACAGGCCTCGGCTGGTCGCCGCGTACACCCATCCGGCGCCGTCGAACTTCAGCTGGTTGATGCTGCGTGACTCCAGCTCGTCCCCGCCGACCCGGTCTGCCTGCGAGAAGCCGCGTGCGGTGCTGGCCTTGCGCAGCCGGTACACCCCGGCGCCGGCGTAGCTGGTGGCGCCGGTGTTCGCCTCACCCGTCGCGTACCACAGGCTGTCCGCCTTGTCGTCGTAGACGAGGTCGCCGGTGGAGAGGGCGAGGATGCCGTCGGAGATCGGCTCCCAACTTGCGCCCTTGCCGAGCTTCTTGCGGAACACGCCCCCGTTCGCCCCACCGGCGAACATCCGGCCATTACCGGCCGCCAGGCCGGTGACCCGGCCCGCCACCAGTCCCGCGCCGCCGCCGGAGTTGGAGAACTCCGGGTCCCGGTAGTTCGGGTCGTCGGCGTCGTACGCCTTGTCGGTCACCTCGTACCAGCGCGAGTCCGTGCCGCGCAGGCCCTTCAGGTCCGCCAGGGCGTCGCTGTACTCGCCCGCCGCCACCGACCCGTACGGCGCCATCCGCGCCGCCGCCTCCTGGGAGGCGAAGGTCTTGATTCCCGCCTGACCGGCGTGCACCCCGGCCACCGGCTTCGGTCGCTTGACCGGCCGATCGTCCGCGTACGCCGGTGCGGCCGCCACCACCGTGACCAGCGCCGCGACCCCGGCGACCGCGGCGCGTCTGGCACCACCCCGCCGACCTTGCCCAATGATCATGTCTGATCCTTCCGGATGGGTAACCGACGCCGTTGCTGGCGCCGGTCCATCCAGGACGGTAGTCATTGATCTTCATCGAGTAAAAGCCCCGCCGGTCGTGAACCTCCGCCGAGGCCAGCGGGCAAGAGCACCCGGGCGGTCACGACATTGATCTGTTCGGCCCACCGTCCCTCGGTCATCCTGCCGTCCGCCGATCCCAGTCGTCGCCGTGAAGCTGTCGGTTGACGCCGCGGCGACAGTGCCCCTGGGCGGGGCCGTCCGAGCGCGCCGGCGGAGCGAGGCAGGCGAAAGCGGCGTTCAGCGTGGTCGCTGCCGACCGTGGCGGGCGTACTTGGCGCGGAACTTCTCCACCCGGCCCTCGGTGTCGAGCAGGCGTTGCTTGCCGGTCCAGAAGGGGTGGCTGGCGGAGGAGATCTGCACGTCGATGACGGGGTAGGTGTTGCCGTCGGTCCACTCGATCGTCTGGTCGCTGGTGGCGGTGGAGCGGGTGAGGAAGGCGAAGTCGGCGGCGCGGTCGCGGTAGACGACGGGCTTGTAGCTGGGGTGGATGTCGGGCTTCATGCGGGTTTTCCTTTCGTGTCGGTGTCGGTGTCGGTGTCGGTGGGGTCGAGGTCGGCGAGCGGGAAGCAGCCGGTGAACGGGTCGTCGTAGCGGCGCCAGGTGTCCTCGCCGTCGGCGAGTTCGGCGTCGGTGAGCAGGCAGCTGGTGAGGGTGCGGTGCAGGGCGGCGGGGTCGAGGTCGAGGCCGATGAAGACGAGGTGCTGGTGCCGGTCGCCGTAGTAGGGGTCCCAGTCGAGGGCGGCGGCGAGCCGGCGGTGGTCGGTCGCCTCGTCCCAGTGCGGGTCGGGGAGGGCGGCCAGCCAGCGGCCGAGGGAGCCGAAGCTAAGGCCGCCGCCGGCGAAGTCCCAGGCGATGACGGTGTCCGGTTGGCTGGCTAGCCACAGGTGCCCCCGGGACCGGATCACCTCGTCGTTGACCTCCTCGAGGACGTCGTGCAGCCGTCGTGGATGAAAGGGGCGGCGGGCGCGGAAGACCACGGACACCACTCCGCAGTCGGGGTGCGGATCGTGCCGGCCGAGGTTGTAGCCCGCCAACCCGCGGGTCAGGACGCCGGGGGTCTCGGGGCGGTGCCGGCGGGTGCCGCGCAGCTGGCGGGTCAGCGCGGCGGCGTCGATGACGTCACCGTCGACCCGCACCTGTGTTGCCCACGGCACCATGCGCTCCAGCAGCACCGACAGCCGGCTGGTGTCGTATGCGCCATCCCGGGATTGTCCCCACAGGACGAGGGTGTCGGCGTACTCGATCTGGCGGACGATGACGTCGGCGAGCCCGCGGTCGTCGTTGTCGGCGGCGTGGATGCCGAGGGTCTTGAGGTCGTCGGTGCTGGCCAGCCCATCGAGCAGGTGCTCGGCGTCGACGACGGTGACGTACGAGTCGACGTGCAGCAGGTCGGTGATCGGCGCGCCGTCGACCAGGCAGTGCGCGCAGACGGCGGCGACGGCTTCCGGCTCGACCACCTCCGGCAGCATCAGCACCAGGTCGCGGTGCGGGTGGGCGCGCGCCAGCCGGGCGAGGGTCGGCAGCACGTCCTCGCGCAGGGTGCAGGAGACACAGCCATGTGCGAGCGTGATGCGCTCGTCCTCGAGTATTCCCTCGCTGTCGCGCACGATGCGGTGGACGGTGCCGGTGCCGAGGCCGGCGAGGTCGTGCCGGATCAGCAGCAACGACGGGTCCGCCGCGAGGAGGCTGCGGGCTACGGCGTACGTGGCGGACGGCCAGAAGCCACTGAGCACGGTCAACGACGGTCGGGCGTCGGACGCCGGAACTCCGGCGTCGGCCGGTGCGAGCGGGGACGTCGACATCACAGTCCTCTCGACTTAGTTGAAAACGATTGTCATTATAGACACGTGGTCAACAGCGAGTGGCGCGCGAGGTCTTCTCGCATGAAAGTGCCGGGGTGGCCCGGCGACGCGGGCCGCGTTGGTGGGCGCGGGTGCGGATGCCATTTCCCCCGGCCTCTGGTCGACACCGACGTGGCCCGCCTGCTGCGGCTGCTGCGCCGACTCGCCTTCCGGGTCCGCGGCACCGCCGGCCTCCGCTCTCGGGCCACTGCCCTGAAAGTCCTGGGGTTTTCGCGCGAGCGCAGTTGCTCGACCACCTCCTGGCGGCCTGTGTCGGCGCCCGCAGCGTCGACGTCCGCGTCCGCCGACTGCGCGAAGCTCGGCGTCGACTTGGCGGTGATCCGCGCCGTGGCGTCGGGTATCGCCCCGGCTCGTCGGTGCCGGTCGAGGTTGTTCCGGACCCGAGTGCAGGCCGCCCGGTCGGTCACGGTAAGAATGAAAACCATTATCGTTACGGCGAGCCATTCCTGAAGGAGTACTTGTGTCCCGTCGCTGTGATGTCACCGGCGCGAAGCCGAGCTTCGGCAACGCCGTGTCCCACTCTCACCGGCGCACCCGCCGCCGGTGGAACCCCAACCTGCAGAACCACCGCTACTGGCTGCCCTCGGAGCGGCGTTGGGTTCGCCTGACGTTGACCGCCAAGGCGCTGAAGACCGTGGACGGCAAGGGCATCGAAAAGGTCGTTGCGGAGCTGCGCGCCCGGGGGGTGGCGGTCTGATGGCCCGGCAGACCGATGTCCGCCCGGTCGTCCGGCTGCGCAGCACCGCCGGCACCGGCTACACGTACGTCACCCGCAAGAACCGCCGCAACGACCCCGACCGGATGGTGCTGCGCAAGTACGACCCGGTCGTCCGCCGGCACGTCGAGTTTCGGGAGGCGCGCTGACATGGCCCGCAAGAGTCTCGCAAACCGACAGGCCCGCCGCGCCGACCTGGTCACGCGCCACGCGCAGCGCCGCGCCGAGTTGAAGCGGACCATCGCCCACCGGGACACCGACCCGGCGGTGCGGGAGGACGCCATTCGCCACCTGGTGCAACTGCCCCGCGACTCCAGCCCAGTTCGGCTGCGCAACCAGGACGTCATCGACGGCCGACCGCGAGGTGTGCTGACCCGCTTCGGATTGTCACGGGTGCGGTTCCGGGAAATGGCGCTGCGGGGCGAGCTGCCAGGGATTCGCAAGGCGTCCTGGTGACGACGCCACCACTGCGCTGACATCCGGATCGACGACGTCGGCGCCCCCGACAGATGCGGGTGAAAGAAGAGGATGACCAGGCCGTAGGCCGCGAGACACGGACGGATTTCATCGACTGGAAGGGGGCCGCCGGCGTGGTGTTCGCGCCGGCGGCCGCCTCGACCGCCGGAAGGGCGTTGCTGTCCCCGGATCTTGTAAACGCCCGCGCCGGTATCGCTGCGGGCGTTTGTCCTTCGCGGCTGCCGCGCATCCCAAGCGTGGTAGGCCAGCAGGAAGCCTGGTGAGTAGCGTCCCGGCCGGCAACCGCGACAGGCCGTCGCACCAGTCACTCCTTAGCGGGGACGCGCGGATCGAGGCGCCGGCAGAGCCCCAGCGGCGACTCGGCATGGTCGAGGCGAGCCCGGTGGGACAACCCGACGCGGCGTGGCTTCCTCGCCCGGCCCGGCGAGGAGCCCGAACGGTATCGACAGTCCGCGTCGGGCCCGTCGACGCCCAGCGCGCTCACGTGCAGTACTTGAGCACGTCCAGGACGAGAGAGACGGCGGGGACCCTGGTGAGTGTGTAGTGCATCCGGCCCTGCTGGCGGTAGCGGCGGACGAGGCGGGCGTGGCGCAGGTGTCGAAGTTGGTGCGACACGTGCGGCGCGGGTAGCTGCAGCGAGCTGCTGAGTTCGGTGACGCACGTGTCGGCTCGTGTGAGCTGCTGCAGGATGCGGATGCGCGCCGGGTGGGCGATGGTGCGGAGCAGCTCGCTGATTTCCTCGATCGAGGCGGGTTCGGCGGTCACGGCGCGGTGAGGAAGATCGTGCGGAACCCGTCGCGCAGGCGGTGCGCCGCCAGCGAGACGAGCAGGACGGCGGCGGCGGTCAGCGAGATGCTGCCACCGGCAGCGATATCCCACAGTCGGGAGAACCACAGTCCCGCGGCGGCGCTGCCGGCGCCGAGTGTGGCGGCGAGTGCGGTCATGGGGGCGAGACGGGCGGTCCAGGCGCGGGCGGCCGCGGCGGGGGCGACGATGAGAGCCAGGGCGAGGATGGTGCCGACGGCGGGCACGATCGCGACGACGACGAGGTCGACCAGCAGCAGGAGAGCGAGGTCGAGCAGCCGGAGGCGGTACCCGGCGGCGCGGGCGCCGGCGGGATCGAACCCGATGTACAGCAGGTGCCGGCCGCCGATGGCGAGCGCGGCGGCGGTGAGCGCCAGCAGGACGACGGTCACGACCAGGTTCTCGGTGGTGACGGTGAGGATCGAGCCCACGAGGAAGGCGGACAGGTCCCGGCTGAAACCGTTCTGGGTTGCAACCAGCGCGACGCCGAGCGCGAAGCCGGCGGAGAGGATCACTCCGGTCGCGGCGGTGGCCTCTTGGCCGCGGGTACGCGCCAGCGCGGCGACGGCGGCGGCGGTCAGCAGCCCGGCGACCACGCCGCCGAGGTAGATGTTGATGCCGAGGATGGACGCGGCGACCACGCCGGGAAACGTGGCGTGGGCCATCGTCATGGTGAAGAACGACAGCCGGCGCAGCACGACGTGCACGCCGACCAGTCCGGTGAGCACCCCGACGGCGACGGCTTCGACCAGGGCGCGGCCGAAGGTGTCCTGCAGCAGCCAGCTCACCGGGCCACCGTCGCAGCGGGCGGGTGCGGCCGGCGGCGGAGGCGGCCGGCGAGCAGGGCGAGCAGGTAGCAGACCACGAGGGTGAGCACCACCGCGGCGGCGGAGGTGAGCCGGACGCCGTATCGGACGGAAGCGGTCCAGCTGGCCAGCAGGCCCAGGTAGGCGGCAAGGCCGGTGACGGCGGTGCCGATCACTGCCATGGCGGTGAGCCGGTCGGTCAGCAGGCGCGCGGTGGCGGCGGGCACGATCAGCAGGGCGATCACCAGGATGGTGCCGACGGCCTGCACGGCGGCGACGACAACCAGCGCGACGGCCGTGTTGAGCCCGAGATCCAGCAGGGTGAGGCGGTACCCGGCGGTGGCGGCGCCGATGGGGTCGAAGGCCCGCAGGATCAGCGGCCGGGCGGTGACGGCGAGGCCGGTGAGCACGATCGCGGCCAGCACGGCGGTCTGCGCGAGCTGAGCGGGGGTGACGGTGAGCAGCCGGCCGAACAGGAACGCGGTCAGGTCGCTGGTGTAGGAGTGTTGACGGGACACGAGCACCACGCCGAGCGAGAACATGGCGGTCAGCAGCACGGCCACCGTGGTGTCGTCGCTAAGCCGCCCCCAGCGGGTCAGCACGGTGAGCGCGACCGCGGTCAGCAGGGCGGCGACGAGCGCGCCGCCGGCGATGCCGGTCCAGCCGGCGACGAGGAATCCGATGACCACGCCGGGGAAGACGGTGTGGGTCAGCGCGTCGGCGACGAAGGCCAGCCGGCGCAGGAACACCAGCACGCTGACCGGCCCGCACACCACGGCGAGCAGGAGCAGCTCGGCGAGGGCGCGGCCCATGAACGGCACGCTGAACGGCGCGACGAGACCACTCATGCCGTCACCGTCCGGGGCGCGGCGTGCAGGTCGGCGGCCGGGCTGGCGTAGCCGTAGGCGCCGGGAAGCTCCGCGAGGATCTGTTCGGTGGGGCCGGTGACGGCGCGGCCGCCGTGGATGAGGCAGGCGGTGTCGGCGAGGTCGCGGGCCAGGCGCAGGTCGTGGGTGCTGAGCAGCACGGCGGCGCCGGCGGCGGCAAGGTCCCGCAGTTGCGTCACGATGACGTCCTGGCTGGTGACGTCGAGCCCGTTGAAGGGCTCGTCCATGAGCATCAGTCGGGCCTGGGCGGCGATGGCGCGGGCGAGCAGGACCCGTTGGCGTTGGCCTCCGGACAGCAGCCCGAAGCGGGTGCGTGCGCGGTCGGCCAGCCCGACACGGGCCAGCGCGTCCGCAGCGATGGCGCGGTCGGTCGCGCGGATTTGCCGCAGCCAATGGGTGGGATGGTAGCGGCCCATGAGCACGACGTCGGCGGCGGTGACGGGGAAGTCGGCGTCGAGGGTGTCGACCTGCGGCACGTAGGCGGCAGCGCCGCGCGCCTGCCGCGCCGGCTGTCCGGCGAGGGTGATCGTGCCGGCCAGGACGTCGGCGAGCCCGACGACGGCCTTGATGAGGGTGGACTTGCCGGCGCCGTTGGCGCCGACGAGGGCGACGATCTGGCCGGGCTCCACCGTGAGGTTCACGTCGGTGAGGACGGCGCGGCGCCGGTAGCCGACGTCGGCCTGCGCGAGGTGCAGGGCGGCGTCGGCTACCGGCGCGCGGGTGGGCTCAGCCACCGAGGGCTGCCACGATGGTGTCGGTGTTGTGTTCCTCGGCGCCCAGGTAGGTGCCCTGGGGGGTGCCTTCGGGGCCGAGGCTGTCGCCGTAGAGGGCGTCCTCCCCGCCGACCACCTTCACGCCTGCCTGGCGGGCGATCGCCTCGGCGGCCTTGGGCGGCAGGGAACTCTCGCTGAAGATCGCCTTGGTGCCGGTGGCCTTGATCTTCGCCACCAGGTCGTTGATCTGGGTGGCGGACAGTTCGGCGCTGGTGTCCAGGCTGGGGATCACCGCGCCGATGAACTGCAGCTGGTAGCGGTCGATGTAGTAGCCGAACGCGTCGTGGTTGGTGACCAGCTTGCGGGCGTCCGCCGGCAGGCCGGCGAACTTGCGCTCGCTGTCAGCGTCGAGCTTGTCCAGCTTCGCCGCGTACGCCTGGAAGTTCGCCCGGTAGGTGTCGGCGTGGCCGGGGTCGGCGGTGACGAGGGCCTTCTCGATGTTCTCCGCCATGATCTTGGCGTTGCGGGGGTTGTGCCAGATGTGCGGATCGCCGTCCTTCGTCTCTTCGTCGCCGAGGTCGCCCTTGCGCAGCGCCACTCCCTGCGAGGTGTCGACGACCGTGCCCTTGAAGCCGGCCGAGGAGATGGTGTCATCGAGCCATTCCTCGAGTCCGACGCCGTTCTTGATGACGAGCTTGGCGGCCCCGATCGCCTGGATGTCGGCGGGGGTGGGCTCGTAGTCGTGGGGGTCGACGTTCGGTTTGATGATCTGGGTGACGCTGACGGCGTTGCCGCCGACGTTGCGCGTGAAGTCCGCGACCTCGGGCGTCGTGGCGACCACGGCGATGGTGCCGTTCTTCGCCGCGGTCGCGGTGCCGGTGTTGGTGTCGGCAGCGCAGCCGGCGGTGGCGCCGATCGTCGCTATCGCCAGGACGGTGCCGAGCGT
Organism: Micromonospora sp. SL4-19; assembly: GCF_047921475.1. Lineage (NCBI taxonomy): Bacteria > Bacillati > Actinomycetota > Actinomycetes > Micromonosporales > Micromonosporaceae > Micromonospora > Micromonospora sp. SL4-19. Next base: position 60,588 of record NZ_JBLROB010000031.1, on the reverse strand, counting down.
ACGGATGGATAGGGTCACAACCGCTCCTTGCTCATTGGATGAGTGGAACGGTAGTCATTTCCAATAACTGGGTCTAGCTGTCACCTGCTCATATCAACACCCGTGCAACCATCGCCGGTCCTACTCGTAGGGCTCGGCGGGCGCGGGCATGTGTTGCCAGTCCTCCACCTGGAAGTAGGGAACATCGGCGTCGTTGACGGGGTCCTTGGCGGTGTGCGGAATCCATCGGCCAGTGGCCCGTATCCAGGTGTTCGCCGGCGCCTGCGGAACCTGGCCACGCAGGCCGATCTTGATGGGGATGCCGTCGGCGGCGCAGCAGGACAGCACGATGCGGGCGAGCATGGGGTGGCCGTCCGGCCCGGGGGCGAGAAAGCCGGTCAACTGGATGCGCCGGCCCTGCAGGGTCCGACCGTGGTCATAGACGGCCCGGTAGCCGTAGTCGAGGAGGGTGAGCTCGGCCGGGTCGCCGGGCGGCAGGGGCGAGTAGGCGACCTCCCGGTTGTCGGTCAGGGCGGAGCCGGCACGTGCGGCGGTGTCGGCGCCGAGTGCCGGCGGGACGACGAAGAGCAGAGCGAGCGCCGGCAACAGCAGCAACCAGCCGACGCCCGGCCCCGAGCGGCCGTGCCCGTGCCCGTCGTCTTCCGGCCCGGCCCCGGGCCGGTTGAGATGTCGCAGCTCCTGCACGGTGGCCACCACCGCGGTGATGACCAGCAGCGTTCCGGCGGCGATGAGGAACGGCCGCAGCCCCTGCTTGACGTAGCGCAGGTACAGGTCGGTGATGCTGGCGCGCAGGATCGCGCCACCGAGGAAGGCGAGCACCACGGCCTGAGTTCCGCGACTCACCAGATCACCGTCCCGACGCCGGCCGCGACGAGCATGGCGAGAGCGAAGGTGGCCGGAGCGAACCGGACGGCGAACCGCCGGCCGAACATTCCGGCCTGCATGGACACGAGCTTCAGATCGACCATCGGGCCAACCACGAGGAACGCCAGCCGGGCGGTCAGGGAGAACTGGGACAGCGACGCGGCGACGAAGGCGTCCGCCTCGGAGCAGATCGACAGCAGCACGGCCAGGGCCGCCAGCGCCAGCACCGACAGCACCGGTCGGGCGGCCAAGTCGTGCAGGAGCTGCTGGGGTACGGCGACGTTGATGGTCGCCGCAGCCATAGCGCCCACGACGAGAAACCCGCCGGCATGGATGACGTCGTGCCGGCAGGCGGTCCAGAACGCCGTCATCCGCGGCAGCCCGTCGAGGTGCGCGCGATGCGGCAGGCGAATCCACTCGGTGCGGCCCAGCCGCAGCCACAACCATCCCATCAACAGGGCGACCACCAGACTCGCGCCGCCCCGGGCGGCGACCATCTCCGGGTTGCGCGGGAACGCGACCGCGGTGGCGGTGAGCACAATGGGGTTGATCGCAGGTGCGGCGAGTAGGAACGCCAGCGCCGCGGCGGGAGTGACGCCGCGGCGGATCAGCGACCCGGCGATGGGCACCGAGCCGCACTCGCAACCGGGTAGTACCACGCCCGCCATGCCGGCGACCGGCACGGCAAGCGCCGGGTGGCGGGGCAGGGCCCGGGCCCAGAACGAACGGGGCACGAACACCGCGATGACCGCTGACAGGACCACCCCGAAGACGAGGAACGGCGTTGCCTGCACCATCACCGACACGAAGACGGTCAGCCAGGTCTGCAGGCGCGGGTCCGCCACCAGCGCGCCGATCGGTCGGTGCAGGATGCCGATGAGGATGAGCAGGAAGCACAGCACCTCGGTCGAGCCGACCGCCCGTTCTCGGTCGGGGGCATCGGGCTGGTCGTCTGCGGTGGCCGGGACGGCCGGCGTGACGGGGGCTGCTGGGTCAGTCGTGCTCAGGGCGGATCACCTCTCCGATTAACCACAGCATCTTACTGTGATCGCCTCGTCACGGAGCATCCGAAACGGGCAATGCCCGCCCCCTGGAGGGCCGGGGGCGGGCAGGGTGAATGGGGATCTGTCCACGGCGCCGATTGCGCCGCAGCCTACGATCCGGCCTTCGTCAGTGATCAGGTCGAACTCGCCGAACAGCTGCCGGCCGGCAGCGGGCGCGGCATTCACTGTGACCGCTGGTGGCGGTGGCGCTCGCATCGTTGGCCAGAGAACCACCCTGCCCGGGGCGGTGAGCGCGGCCAGGGTGGGGGTTTCGGTAGTCGAACTCGGCGATGCCCGCCGGCGCCTAGCCGCCGACCTGCATCCAGGCGGGCGCCTCGCCAACCGCCTAGAGCCGCGGCCCGCGACTCCGCTATTCGCTGGACCACTGGAGTCCGGTCGGTGACGGCGCGAGGTGTGAACATATGCGCAATGCATAATGGGTTCCGATGTCACGTGACCGCCAGCGGCAACGGGACAAGGAATCGGGCGTCGAGACAGGCGCTGTGACGAGCGGAGACGGCGGACGGTGACCGAGGCAATGCCCAGTATGACCCGCAATACCCGGCAGCGCGCCGAGGTGCTGGCGCTGCTACGCGAGGTGGAGGGCTTCCACAGCGCGCAGCAGCTGCACCAGATGCTTGTCGACCGCAAGGCGCGAGTCGGCCTGACCACCGTCTACCGGACGTTGCAGATGCTGGTGGACGGCGGCGAGATCGATTCGACGCGGCTGCCGGGCGGGGATTACCTGTACCGGCGGTGCAGCCAGAGCCGGCACCACCATCATTTGGTGTGCCGGGAGTGCGGGCGCGCGGTCGAGGTCGCTGGCCCTGCCGTGGAGCGGTGGGCCGACCAGGTCGCGAGCCAGCACGGTTTCACCGATGTCGGCCATACCCTGGAGATCTTCGGTACCTGCGGTAAGTGCGCCGCCTAACCGGCGGCCGTCTGGATCAGCGACCCACCGCCGCGGGCTCGCTGACCGCCTGCGGTCCCATCCGGAACTCCGGGTCGATCTGATCGGTGAGATCCGTCCCGGCGCGTCCGTTGGCCCATGCGGCGGCGTTGCGTCGGTGGAACTCGTGCGCCCACCGTGTGAAGGCCGCCCAGTCCTGCGCGGTGTCGTCCACCGCCTCCGTCAATTGGGTGAGGGCTGCCTGGTTGGCGGCCTCGAGCTCGGCCAGCGCCCCGACCGTGCCCCGCTCCGCTCGGCGCACGTAGCCGGATCTGCTGAACCAGGTCAACAGGTCGCCGCCGACGTGCTCGCGGAGGAACTCCACGTCGCTGGCGTCCTCGACCTTGTTCCCGACCACCGACAGGGCCACGCCGTAGTCGCGGGCATAGCCGGCGTACTGCCGGTAGACCCCGACGCTGCGCACGGTCGGCTCGCACACCAGCATGGTGCGGTCGAAGCGGGTGAACAGCCCGGAGGCGAACGAGTCCGCGCCCGCGGTCATGTCCACCACGACGTATTCGCCGGGCCCGTCGAGCATGTGGTTGAGCAGCAGCTCTACTGCTCCCACCTTCGAGTGGTAACAGGCCACGCCGAGATCCTCGGCGGCGAACTCGCCGGTGACCGCCAGCCGCACCCCATCGACCTCCCTTATGCAGGCGGCGTAGATCGGGTTGTCCTCCATCACCCGCAGCAGCCGCGAACCGCGCCCTGGCGGGGTCGTCTTGACCATTTGATCCGCACTAGTGATGCGAAGGTTGGCGCCGTGCAGGTAGTCCTTGATTGCCGGCAGGTGCTCACCGAGTGGCTTCACCGGCGGCCGCGTGTCCGTATCTCCGCCGAGGGCGGCAGCGAGGTGTTGGTTGATGTCGGCGTCGATGGCCAGCACCGGCAGGCACTGGCCGGCGAGATGCCGGGCGAACAGCGCGGCGAGAGTTGTCTTGCCGCTGCCGCCCTTGCCCACGAACGCGACCTTCACCGCTGACAACCTCCGACTCTATTGGAAACCGTTTCCATGAGCGGGAGCGTACGTGATGGGTAGGGCTTACCGGCCAGTATCCGGGCGAGTCACCGCAACGATTCGCCATCGGGCCGTTCACCACCCTCTCGGCCCGCCGTTATCGCTGGCGCAACACCTCGCCGCTGAGCTGCCATATGGTGCGCAGGGCCGTCGCGCGGTCCCCGGTCACCTCGACCAGAGACAGCAGATGCCGCACGCCGGGAAGTGTCGCGGCCGCGTCCACGGCCGTCCGGCACCGCTGCGGCGACCCGACCGGGTGCATGGCGATCAGACGCCGGACGTACTCGCGATGTCGGGCGGGCCGGCCGCGGCGTCGTCGAGACGGACGTACTCCCTGGTGCTGGCCAGCAACTCCGGGAGCCGCTCGCGCACCGTCCGGGCCGCATCCGCGTCGGTGTCCTCGACGTGCGCCTGATGCGCTGGCATGCGGCACCTGCGTCTGTCGTGACCGTGCGCGCCGGCGACCTGCGCGTACCGGTCGAGCAACGACCGCTTCTGCGCCAGGCGGCATGTAGCCCGAGCAGCAGCGGGAGGCCGTGCCGGGCGGCGAGGTCCACGGTGGCGGGGCGAGGTCGCCGCGACCCACGTCGGCTGTCGCCGAAGGGGCCGGGGCACCACCTGCACTGGCCGGAAGGGGAACCTCCCGTTGCCAGCGACCCTCTCCGCGCCGGACAACCACCGCAGCACGATCTCCACCGCGTCGGCGAAGCCGTGCGTGTACCGATCCAGGCCGGCGCCGAAAACCTCGAGGTCTATTCACGGCCCGCCACGGGCAACCCCCAACCGAAACCGGCCCCCAGACAACTCGTCGAGCAGCACCGCCTCCTCCGCCGTGCTCACCGGGTGCCGGACCCACAGCACGCAGGCGGCGGTGCCGACGGTGGTGCGGCGGGTTCGCCCCGAGCAGGTGCGCCGCGAAGGTGATGGCGGAAGGGCACACGCCGTAGGAGATGAAGTGGTCCTCGGCGACCCAGACGCCGGCGTGCCGGCAGCCTCCGCAGCCAGGCCGTAGCGGTGCGCGTCGGCAAGGCCTGCGCGTGGGTGCGGCCGGCGCGGTGCCCGGTGAGCAGGAACAGGTGCCATTGGACCTGCTCGCCGGGCCGGGAGGTACCGGGCGGGTCAGCAGTCACGCAGCTCTGGCGACTGATTGAGCAGTTGTCCCCGGGGGGAGACGAACCAGCGGTACGTGTCGGAGCCGACGGCGGGAAGCCGGAACGCTGCGACCCGGTGGCAGTTCTGGAACGTCAGCTTCACCCCGAAGTGGCGCTCCAGGCTCGCCCGGATGGCGTCACTGGCCAGCGCGCGCAGCAGCTGCCCCCGCTCCGCCTCAGTGGGCGGCGGTACGACGTTGTCGGCGTATTCGGCGTCAGACGATTCCAGGTCGGCGACCACACGACTGACGGTGTCCCAGGCGTACGGGAGGGAGTTCCGGACGCAGGCGACGAAGGCGTCGTCGTCCACGGGGCCGGTCTCGGCGGCTTCGAGCAGGGCAGGCGGCACGGTGAGAGACATGGTCCTCCTCAGGCCTTAACGACCATGATTGCCGTTAGCGTTACGGTCCGAGCACATCACGTCACCAGGCCTACGTCAACAATCAGCGCCTGCCCCCGCCCCAGGTGGTCACCGCTGGTCGTCCTCACCGGGGCAGGCGTGGCCGCTAGCACGGCATGAAGGATGCAAGTCCCTGCCGATGCTCGGTGACATCCGAATCGGAATTCATTATCGTAATCTCGCCCGCAGGGTAGAAGGTACGTACCGGACGGCGTCCAGTGGATCGAGGCATACCGGCACTGGGCGTGTGGATGATCAGCTGCGGCACCAGTACGCTCTGGTGGATCCAGGCTTAAGCACTACGCGGCCTGCCCATGCCCAGGTCGGTCGGTTCGTCCTGGGCATGGGCATAGCCCGCTCGTTGGCACTGCCTCGCATGCCTGGCCTGGGTGACGCTAACGGCTGTGCCGGGAGACGACGGGCGGTTGGTGGGTCACTGGTCGGCTGGTGCCGGGGAGACGGGTGCCGGGGAGACGGGTGCCGGTTGGTCTCGCCGGCCGCGGGCGGTGCTGATGATGGCGTCGATGACGAGGAACGCGGCCAGCGGGATGCCGAACATGGGGAGCGTCCAGCCGATCGCGAACACCACCGGCACGCCGATGGCGATGGCCCAGGCGGGCAGCTTCTGCCAGGCGCCGCGCTCTGGTGGGGTGCCGACGGTGGCGCGGCGGTCGGTGCGGGTGGGGCGGCGTTGCCACCACATTCGGTATCCCCACACGATCACGCACAGTAGCCCGAGCGCGAGCGCGGCGAGCAGGATCTGGTTGGCGATGCCGAACAGTCGACCCATGTGCGCCTGGATGCCCAGTTTGGACAGCTGGGCCAGCAGCGGCCAGTCTGCGAAGTTGCTGCGGGCGACGACGGTGCTGGTGGCCGGGTCGATGGCGGCGCGGTCCAGGTGCACCGGCCAGGTGTTGTCGACCTGGGTCACCGTCCACGCGCTGGTGGCGTCCTCGGGGATGCCGATCTCGACCGGCCCGGCCAGGCCGTGGTCGCGGGCGATGCGCAGCACGGTGTCCGCTGCGGCCGGGTCGACGGCGCTGGCCTCGCCAACGCCGGAGCCACCGTGGTGGCCGCCCCCGGCCGCCGGCGCGCCGCCCGTCAGGGCGGTGGCCAGCTGCGGCTGGTGCGCGTCGAGCGCGGTGAGGGCGTTGTCGAAGTTGCCGCCCGCGTACCGGGACCATGTCAGCCCGGTTGCTGACAGGATCAGCAGCCCGACGGCGATCCACGCGCCGGTGGCTGCATGCCAGCCCCGGGTACGACGCACGCCCTTCCTGGCGGTCAGGTCCGGCAGCAGCAGCCGGCGGGCTTTCTGGTTCGCGCCGCGCTGGCGGCGCCACCACAATGCCAGCCCACCGAGGGCCAGCACCCACAGCCAGCTCGCCGCGAACTCTGAGTAGTAGCGGCCGAGGTCGCCGAGGTGCAGGTTGCGGTGCAGGTCGTCGAGCCAGGTGGTGGCCGGGGTTGAGCCCCACCACGTGGTCAGGGTGCCCTTCGCCTCGGCGGTGTACGGGTCGACATAGATGGTGTGCTGCTTCTCTCCGAGCTCCGGCATGGAGAACACCACCTGGGTGGTGGCGTCGGCGTCGCCGACGATGACACTCATCAGGCTGCCGTCGGGGTGGGCGGCGCGGGCGGCGGCGACCTGCTCCGCGAGGGGCTTGGCGGTCGCGCCGGCGTGCGCCACCGTCAGCTTGTCGCCGTAGAAGATCTGGTCCAGTTGCGGCGTCGCCGTGTACAAAAGCCCCGTCACCGCTGCCACCAGCAGGAACGGAGCGACCAGCACACCGGTGTAGAAGTGCAGCCGGACCAGCAGCGCGCCCAGGCCCGATGAGCGGCGGTTGGTGGACCGAGTTGGGGGTGGGGAGGCAGCTGGTGCCTCGGCGGGCTGGTCGGAAACGTCGGTGACGGACATGGCTCCTCGTTCGGTCTCAGGGTCGGCCACTGGCGGCCACGCTCGGTCCTGCTCACGACTGCACGCCGCGTCCCCCATGTCATGGCGTGCTGTCAGACGGCGGCAGGCTGCCGGCGCCCGCTGAATAGTCGATCGCCAGGGGCGGAAAGTTCCCGGCACGGCAGCCCCGCATCGCGCAACCTCCGTCAACCAGGTCGGGGACTGGTGCCGCGCCCAACAGCGCCCAACCAGATGCGCCCGGCTGCTGCTGGACCCTCGCGCCGCAGCACTCAGCGGCGCCCGACGTGAGATTCCGATCTTGCTGTCCCGCCGCCGACCGTGGCCTTCCGTCCGGGCGGCCGCTGGCGCCGCCGTGACCACGTTCGGTTCACCCGTTTAAAGGACGCCGGGAACTATCCCCGCGTGACGGACGACTAGCAGAAGGTGCCGGGCACACCGGCCGCCTTAGGTAGAGACGAAGAGGACGCCCTGATATGAATCGGTCCCTGCTCGCGAGAGCGGCCACCATCGCCGCTGCTGTCACCGCCATCACCCTCGGGGTGGCTGGCCCGGCGTCGGCGCACGTCACCGTCAACCCCAAGGAGGCGACGCAGGGCGGCTACACCAAGGTCACCTTCCGTGTGCCGAACGAGAAGGACAACGCCAACACCACCAAGGTCGAGGTGAGCCTCCCGGCCAGCTCGCCCATCGGGTCGGTGTCGCTGAAGCCGATGGCCGGGTGGACCGGACAGACCGAGACGTCGAAGCTCGCCACACCGATCAAGGTCCACGACTCGGAGCTGACCGAGGCGGTCACGAAGATCACCTGGACCGCAGACGCCAACTCGGCGATCAAGCCGGGTCAGTTCCAGGAGTTCGACGTCTCCCTCGGCCCGCTGCCGGAAACCGATCAGCTCGTGTTCAAGGCCCTGCAGACCTACTCCGACGGTGACGTGGTGCGGTGGATCGAGGAACCCACCAGTGGCGCTGAGCCGGAGCACCCGGCGCCCGTCCTGAAGCTGACGAAGAAGGACGCCGCCACTGCCGCCGCCGACCCCGTGGCCGTGGCCGCGACGAGCAACGACAGCGACAAGGACAGCAGCAACGGCACCGCCTACGGCATCGCGGGCATCCTGCTCGGCCTCGCCGGCCTCGTCGCCGGGCTGCTCGCGTACCGCCGCGCCGCCCAGCGCGGCTGACCCGGCGGACGCGCACCCGACCGCCGACCGGACGCGGGCCGGCAGACGTACACCGGCTGCCGGCCCGCCGCATGGTGGTGCTCGCAAGACGACGCCAGGTCTGCGCGCTGACGGCACACCGCCGCGATCAGTCCGGCCCGGCGGCGTACGTCAAGGGCAGCAACGACGCTCTGGAACAGCTGGCCGAGGCCCGCGACCAGGGCAACTTCGCCTCCCTCGTCGGGCTGGAGAAGAGCTTCGCGTTCAACCTGTCCGGGCACGTGCTCCACTCGACCTTCTGAAACAACCTCTCGCCCGACGGTGGCGACCGCCCAGTCGGGGAACTGGCGGCGGCGATCGAGAAGCACTTCGGCTCGTTCGAAGGCTTCGCGGGTCAGCTGTCGGCGGCGACGAAGAGCGTGCAGGGCGCCGGCTGGGGCGTGCTCGCCTGGGAGCCGCTCGGGCAGCGACTCATCGTGGAGCAGGTGTACGACCACCACGGCAACGTCGGGCAGGGCAGCGGCCCGTTGCTGGTCTTCGACGCCTGGGAGCACTCCTACTACCTGCAGTACCGCAACGTCCGCCCGGACTACGTCGACCGGCTGTGGAACCTGGTGAACTGGGCCGACGTCACCGCGCGTTTCGATGCCGCCCGCGCCGCCACGCCGAAGCTCTGACCGACGAGACGGGACCGGTTCCCATCGCGGCGGACCTCGTCCCACGCGCCGCCGGGGTCATTGCCGTAAGGCGCCGCGGTGACCTCGCCAGCGCGGAGGCACTCCTCACTTCGTTCGACTCGGCGCAGGCCCGCGCCCTTGGCTTCTACCTGCCCGCCGACCTCGCCCTCGGGCTCGTCCGCGCGCAGGCCGGTCAGTCCTGGACGATCTGGTCCGGGAGCGCTGCGCGTGGTGTCCCGGTGATGCTCAGGATGCTGTCGAGCAGAGCTGCTCCGCCGCGCCAGGCGACGTGACCGTCCGGTCGGACGAGGAGCGCTCCGGTGTGGTCGATGCCGCAGGTGCCCAGGTAGCCGGCGAGGTTCGCCGGCGGCAGCAGGTCGGGCAGTGGGCGGACGACGACGGGGATGCCGTGCGCCCGGGCCCCGGTCACCGCCGCATGCCAGGCTCCGGGGTCGCCGCCGGTGAGCAGGGTGAATCCGGCGCGGTCCAGGATATCGAGTGTCGATCGGGTGCGGTTCCGGTCCAGCCAGGCATGGGGGAGCCGGTGGCCGGGTCGGCCGGAGGGGTTGAAGTCGGCGACCGGATTACCGCCTGGAGCGGGGGTGCCGTCGGGCACCACGGCAGCCGAGGCGTAGTGGTAACCCAGGACGAGTCCTTCGCTGGGCCGGCCGCGCGGGGGAGCGCCGGTGCGGTGGGCGGTGATCGCGTCGGTCAGGCGCCGGTGGGACTCGATGGCGCTGGCCTGAGCGACCGGGCGGCGTTCGGGGTCGTAGGTGTCGAGCAGGGCGGCGCTGGCCCAGCCGTGGTGGACGGCGGCGAGTTTCCAGGCGAGGTTGTCGGCGTCGGCGATGCCGCAGTTCATGCCGAACCCGCCGTAGGGGGTGGTGACGTGGGCGGCGTCCCCGGCGAGGAAGACGGGCCCGGCGCGGAAGCGGTCGGCGACGCGGGCAGCGGCGTGCCACACCTGCCGGTCGACCAGTGTGATCGGCAGGTCCGGTAGTCCGGCGGCGGTGCGGATCAGATCGGTGCAGGCGGTGTCGTCGAGGTCGGCGAAACCGGGGTCGTCGCCGTCGGCGACGAGGTTGAACAGCCACCGGCGTTGGTTGTCGACGGCGAGGAATGCACCGTGCAGGCTCGGCCGGGTGATGGTGTACACAGCGCTGGGCCGGTCGGCGACGTGCGGGCCGAGGTCGGCGTCGAACAGGATGTTCAGGTTGTGCGATACCCCTGTGGGGCCGGGCATGGGTATGCCGAGCCGTTGGCGGATGCCGCTGCGGGCGCCGTCGGCGGCGACCAGCCAACGCGCGTGGATCTTCTCGTGCCCTCCGCCGCGCTTGAGTGTGGCGGTGGTCCGGTCGTCGTCGATGCTCAGGTCGACCAGTTCGGTGTCGAAGTGGACGCGTCCCGGGTTGAGCTGTTCGGCGTGGTTGCGCAGCAGGGGTTCGAGGCGGTCCTGGGAGCAGAGCAGGGTGTAGGTGGGGCTCGGCACCGGCGGTCGGGAGTCGGGACCGGTGACGATGCGGGTGCCCTGCGGGTCGGTGAGGGTGCGGCCGGTGTAGAAGGCCAGGTGGTCGCGGGGCAGCCCGGCGGCGGTGATCTCCGCCTCCAAGCCCCAGGATCGGTAGATCTCCATGCTGCGGATGCTCAGGGCCCGGCCCTTGGGAAACGCGGCCGTCCGGGGGTGTCGCTCGACGAGCATCGCGGGGACGCGGAGCTGGGCGAGGCGGATGGCCAGGCTGAGTCCGACCGGTCCGCCCCCGACGACGAGTACGGGGATCATGTGGGCTCCTCGACAAAGGGCCGGTGGGGGTGCGGCAGCCGACCCCCACCGGCCGGGCTGATTGGATGTCGCTCAGGGCTTGAGCGCGGCGGTCAGCCGTTCAGTGTTGGTCTTGAACACAGCGAGCAGGTCGAGGTCGGCGCCGGGGTAGTTGACGATGTCAACGCGGGTGGCACCGGGGATGTCGGGGTTGGCGCCGCTCAGGTGCGCGTTGGCCAGTACCAGGTTCGGCTTCTTCGCGGTCAGCTCGGCGAGCTGGCTTGGGGTGACCGGCTGGGGCCCGAAGTTGCCCACCACCTTGATGCCGGCGAAGTCGCCCCAGTACGCCATGAACAGGTGCGACGCCGCCGTTGGCGCCGGATCCGGCAGGGCAGCCTTCACCTGCCCGGACAGGGTCGTGTACTCCGTGTTGAAGGTGGAGATCCAGGTATCCGCGGCGGACGTGGTACCGAACATCCCCGCGAGGCGCTGCACCTCAGAGGTGATCTTCGGCGGGGTGTTCTCCAGCTCTACCGGGACGAGTTTGCCGGAGCCGCCGGCGGCGTCCTTGAGCTTGGCGGCGAAGCCGTCGAACTCGGCGTAGAGGATGTAGTCGGCGCTGGCGACAGCGGCGAGATCGCTGGGCTTCGGGTCGTAGTCCGGCGGGTGCTGGACGTTGGGCGGCGCGATCACCGTGATGTCGGTCGCGCCGGCGGCCTTGGCCAAGGCGCCGACCCAGCTGGTGGAGGCGACCACCTTCGGCCCGTTCGCCGCCGACGTCGACGCGCCGCCGCTGCTGGCGGGTGCCGGGTCGTCAGTGCTGCCACATCCGCTGGACAATAGGGACAGGGTCGCCACCGCGGTCAGCGCGGCGGCCCGTATCAATCGCATCATGTGCTCCTTCGGGAATCAGATAGGTGAGCAGGGTCAAGGTCCCCGCGACGAGGACGAGGACGGGGCCGGGCGGCTGGTCGAGCAGCAGCGCGACGGCGAAGCCGCCGCCGTTGCCAAGCACGCCGAGCGCGACGGCCCACAGCACCATCGAGCGCAGGGAACGGCCGAGGTTGCGGGCGCCCAGCGCGGGCAGGATGGTCAGGGCGTCGACCAGCAGCGCCCCGGTGAGCCGGATCGACGCGCCGATGGCCACGGCGACGACGACGAGCAGGGCGAGCAGCAGCGGCCCGGCGGCGACTCCGGAGCACAGGGCGAGTTCCCGGTCGAACAGCAGCAGCGCGAGCTGCCGCCGCCAGCGCCAGAACAGCACGTGGACGAGCACGGTGAGCACGCCGAGGACAACGAGGTCGATCTCGCGGGTGGCGAGGATGGAGCCCCACAGCAGCTCGAACGCGCCGGTGGCGTTCACCCCGGACACGGACAGCACGAGCAGTGCGGCGGCGATGGCGAAGGTCATCAGCAGGCCCATCGCCCCGGGCAGCCCGGTGGGCCGCCGGGCCAGCGGTGCCACGCCCGCGCCGGCGAGAGCGCAGGCGGCCAGGCCGCAGAGCATCGGGTCCAGACCGGTGAGCAGGCCGACGGCGATGCCGAGCAGCGCCACGTGCATCATCGCGAACCGCACGGCGATGATGTCCAGGCCGATGATGAACACCCCGACGATCGGCAGGCCGACGGCGGCGATCAGCAGGCCGATTCCGGAGCGCTGCACCGCGGGCAGCGTCAGCAGGTCGAACAGATGGTCCACGGCTCAGATCACCCGCAGCCTTCCGGCGGCCATCTCCGCCACTCGGTCGCAGGCCCGCGACATCGCCCGGTCGTGGGACACCACGACCACGGTGACCGGCAGCTTCGCCAGCAGGGTGGCGACCTGCTCCTGGCCGTCGAAGTCCAACGCTGCGGTCGGCTCGTCGGCGAACAGCACCCGGGCCCCGGCGGCGACCGCCCCGAGAGCGCGGGCCAGGAACACCCGTTGCAACTGCCCACCGGAAAGGGTGTGCAGCGGGCGGCGGCCCAGCCCGGCGACGCCGAGCCGGGCGGCCGCGTCGCGAGCGGCGTCCGGGTGGCGGCCGCTGTCGAGCAGTTCGTCGACCAGCAGCGGGAACCGGCCCGGCGTGAGGCGTTGCGGCACCCAGGCCACGTCGCGGCGTCGACGCGCCCACTCGGCGCCGCGCCGCGCCCCGACGCCGCCCACGGTGACGGTGCCGCCGGCGAGGGGATGCAGGCCCAGGGCGGCCCGCAGCAGGGTCGTCTTGCCGGAGCCGTTGGCGCCGGTCAGGGCGACGTGCTCGCCGGCGGCGACGTCGAGATCGACCGCGTCGACCGCGGTGCGCCGGCCGTAGCGGCAGGTGACGGCGGTGAACATGACGGAGGCGGCGGTCACCTGTCGGCCCTGCCGGTGAGCTGTTTGTGCAGCAGAGCCCCCAGCGCCGCGAGGTGCGCGACGCAGATCACGTCCGCTCCTGAGCCGTCGCCGCCGGTCAGGGTCACCCCGTCCAGCGGCGGACCGTTCACCCCGCTGTCCACCACGAGATCGCTACGCACCGGCAAACCCGGAGTGCGCTTTGTTGATCGCCCACATGCATCAGTAGTCGGGGCGCGCTTGACTGCGGTTCCCGCGATCTTCGGGAGTCGCCATGGGGACCTGACCACGTACGCACCAGTTGCCGAAGTGGAGGGTCGCTCCGACTTTGGGCCCGCCGTGCTCGGCTCCGATTTGCTGCTCGACGCCGCCATGCTCGACCGGCACGCCACATCCGCCGTCCGTGACGGCTTCCTCCTGCCGATGCTCGACGGGGTGGGCGGCTCGAGCTTCGCGGTGACCGAACCGGGCGTCGCCGGCTCCGACCCCGCCGGATTGGGCACCACTGCGGTCCGCGACGGCGACACCTGGCGGGCCGTGCGTGACCACGAGCGCCTGTCGATCCGCCGCCCGTAGATGCGGGATCCTCCACGGGTCGCAGAACACCCGTGCTGTGCCGCTGGCCGCCGAAGAGTTCGTCCACCGCTCCGGCCGGCGAGGTTAGCAGCCCCTGGCCGTCGAGCAGCCCTGGAAGGTTTGGGATGGGCTGGGCGTCCCGTTCCGTCGGCCGGGCGTCCGCGTTGGCCTGCGCGACGGTGGCGTCATGGAAAACCCCGGATGCGGTCGATGCCATCGGCTACGGTCGTTGTCCCCGGTGCTGGTCTTGGGCAGGCAGGTTGGCGGCGGTGAGGAAGGCGTTGTATCGGGCCAGGTCGTCGTCTTCGCCGGTGGCTTCGGCGCGGTCGGCGGCGCGGTCGAGGCGGGCCTGTTCTAGCTGGTCGGCGCGGATCCACTGACGTACGAGGAGGATCATGACGACGGCGGCGGGGATCTCGCCGAACGCCCAGGCGATGCCGGCGCCCAGCTTCTGGTCCACCGGAAGGGGAGAGGCCCAGGTGGGGTGGACGGCGGTGTACCAGTCCGGGGCGATGATTGTGGTGGTCTGCATGAGCACCAGGCCGAAGAAGCCGTGGGCCATCATCGCGGCCAGGTGGATGAGCACGAGGAGGGGGTGGGGGATCCTCGGCCGGCCCGGGTCGACGCCGATGAGCACCCAGAACAGTAGGTAGCCGGAGGCCACGAAGTGGACCAGCATGGCGAGGTGGCCGAGGTGGGAGCGCATCATTGTGCCGAGCAGGTCGCTGAAGTACAGGCCGAAGAGGCTGCCGGTGTAGATGCCGAGCGCGACGAGTGGGTGGGTGAGCAGCTTCGCGGGTCGGCTGTGCAGGGCGCACAGTAGCCATTCCCGGGGGCCGCGGACCTGCGGGTCGGCCGGGCGACGCAGGGCGCGTAGGGCGAGGGTGACCGGGGCGCCGCTGACGAGCAGGATCGGCACCAGCATGGACAGCACCATGTGCTGCGCCATGTGGGCGCTGAACAGCACGTACGCATAGCGGGCGACGCCGGAGCCGGTGAACGCGGCGAGCACCAGGAGACCAGTGAGCCAGCTGGCCGTCCGAGCGATTGGCCAGTGGTGCCCGGCCCGGCGCAGCCGTTGCACCCCGGCCAGGTAGGCGGCGGCCCCGCAGGCGGTGAGAGTGAGAAAGAACAGGTCCGGCAGGGGTTGGCCGAGCATGTTGCCCGGGGTGGGGGTGGTGGGCATCGGGAAGCCGAGCAGATCGGTCAGCGGGTCGGCGTCGGTGGGATTGATCGCCGCCGGTGTGGGGCTGCGCGACAGCGCCACGGCCAGCCCCAGGGTGGCGGCGAACACGACCAACTCCCCAGCGGCCAGCCGGGCGAACGCCCCGCGCCGGCCGGCGTGTACGGCCGGCAGGGTCCGGGACCGGTGCGCTGCGCCCACGGCGCCGAGGATCAGCAGCGCGATGAGCTTGCCGACCACCAGCCACCCGTACCGGGACTGCCAGAGCTGATCGACGGTGCCCAGGCGAACGGCGGCGTTGGCGAGCCCGCTGACCGCGACGGCCGCGAAGCAGCCCAGGGCGAGGCGGCTGTACCGGCCGACGGCGTCGGCGATGTGCCGGCTGCGGCGGACCGTCAGCAGCGCAGCCAGGCCGCCGATCCACAGCGCGGCGGCCAACACGTGCAGGACGAGGCTGCTGACCGCGATCTGGTGGTTGCCCGCCCCGGCGGCGTGTCCGGTGAACGCCGGCGGTGTCACCGCGACCAGTGCCAGCACCGCCGCCATGGCGGCGAGCCCACGCGACACGCCCACCCGGGCGAGGACCGCCACGGCCAGGGCCAGGCCGACCTGTAGCAGCAGGGCCCGTCCCTGCGAGATCGAGGACGCGAAGCTGACGACAACGGTGGTACTGAGCCGCTCCGGCGGGAGGCCGAGCAGGTCCGAGACCGTCAGCACGATCAGCGCCGAGGCGGCGGACGCCCATCCGATCGACAGCGCGCCGGCGCGCCGCAGCAGCAGCCAGCCGTGCGGGGACACGCTCGGCCCGTCCCCGGGCAGCAGGAACGCCGCCGCGACGAGCATCCCGACGGTCAGCGTGGCGAGCGCGTCGGCGAGCAGCCGTACCAGCGGCAGCGCCCAGGTCGTGACCGGTCCGGGATTCGGCAGCCCGGGGATCGCGACCGCGAGCGCCCCGCCGGCTCGCAGGGCGATCAGGAGTGCCGCCCCCGCTGACACCGCGGCCACGATCGGAACCACAACAGAGCTCTTCCGGCCGGTGGAGGGGATCCCTGTTCGGGGCGTCCGGCGGGATTGGCCGTGGGGCCCGGTCGACGTCCGAATGGCGCGAGAGCCGTCCGGGACGGGGTGCGGGTGAGTCTGGCGTGAACGGGTTTCTGGCACGTCAATGCCCCTGGCAGGTGGAGGACGGGCGGGCGCGATACACGGAGCCTGTGTGGTCTCGGTCAGGAGGTGGCGCGGCGTCGCCGCAGCACCACGACCCCGGCAACAACGGCCACGACGGCGATACCGCCGGCCAGCAGCAGAATTGGGCCAGAGCCGTCGGAGCGGCGGGACGAGGCCGCCGGGCTGGCAGATGCGGGGGAGACGGCATCGGTGTTGGCGGCAGCAGAGGCGGCCACGTCCGGGGCGGCACTTGCGGTCGCGGCGGCGGGGTCGGCCAGGGTGAAGGAGTACGAGCCCTGCACGGGGTGCCCGTCGGCTGAGACGACCCGGTAGGCGACGGTGTAGTTGCCGTTGGCCAGCGGCTGGGTGATCGTCACTGTGCCCGTGGCTCCGGTGACGGCGGGTTCACTGGTGGGGACCTTCCGCTGGTCGGCGTCGCTGAGCACGATGGTGGTGAAGGCGGGGTCCAGCTTCTGCAGGAACTTCAGGGTGATCTGCGTCGGCGGGGTGGACAGTCGAGAGTCCTGTGCGGGATTGGCCGCTTGTAGCGAGTTGTGGGCGGCGGCGGGCGAGGCCGGCGCCAGCAGCATCGCAAGGGCGGCCAGCACGGCGGCGACGAGGCCCGCCGCGCTCGGGCGGCGGATTCGAGTGGGCATGACTGGTGGTTCTTTCCTTTGGTTGATGGTGGTCAGTCGAGCAGTTGCTGGCCGATCCAGCCGCCGTCTTGGCAGCCGGGTGGGATGGCGAAGACGGCGGCGCCGATCGGGGTGGTCCACTCGTTGAGCAGGTCCTGTTCGGCCAGGCGCTGTTGGATGGGCAGGAACTGGTGGGTGATGTCGGCCTGGTAGGAGGCGAAGATCAGTCCGCTGTCGGCGTGGCCCTCGGCAGTCGGTGTGCCGTCGTAGTTGTAGGGGCGGCGCAGGATCATGTGCCGGTCGTCGGTGACGTGCGAGCGGGTGAGGTGGGAGAAGTCGGGGATGACGGTGAGCCCGTCCGGGCCGGTTGCGGCGAAGTCGGGCCGGTCGTGTTCGGCGGTGCCGGTGAGCGGGGCGCCGGTGTCGAGGCGCCGGCCGATCGCGAGTTCCCGCTCGGCCCGGCCGAGCAGGTCCCAGGTTTCTAGGTTCATGCTGATGCGGCGGACGACCAGAGTGGTGCTGTCCCGCAGCCAGGCCGGCCCGTCGGGCACCCACACGGCGGTCTCCAGCGGCCCGCCCGGCTTGGGATTGGCGGTGCCGTCCAGTTGGCCGAACAGGTTCCGCTGCGTGTGGCCGGGTTCGGCGCCCGCAGCGCGGCGGAAGCCCTGCTGCACCCACCGGACGGTGGCGAACGGACGGCTGTCCTTGACCAGCACCCGCTGGGCATGAGCGACGGTGAGCGGGTCGTCGGCGCAGATCTGCAGCAGCAGATCTCCACCGGACCAGCGAGCCTGCAGCCGGTCGATCCGGAACGACGGTAGGTCGGCTACCGATGGTGGCCGCCGGTCGTTGAGGCCGGCGGCGGTGTAGAGGCCGGGGCCGAAGCCGAAGGTGACGGTCAGCCGCGCGGGCAGCAGCCCGAGTTCGGGTTCGGTGTCGGCCAGCGCCGGGCGGCCCTGGGTGAGGCGGGCGGCGTCGTCGGAGAGCAGGCGCAACATCCGCCCCAAGGCGGCCCGGTCGGTGCCGGGTTTGAGGGTGAACGCGACGAACGCCGCGTGCGCCTGCGGGGCGGTGGCCACGCCGCCCTGCCGCGCGCCGTGGAACGGCTCGACCGCGGTGCCGACCGCGGCGACCGGGACCGCTTCGCCCGGCCGCGTGGTGGGTTCGTCGGTCCGGGCGGCGGTGACGGCGGCGGCGCCCGCGAGCGCACCGGCGGTGAGGGCACCGCCGGTGAGCAGGCCGCGCCTGCTCACCGGGCGGCTGGTGGGGCGACTGGTCATGCCGCCGGGCTCGGGCTCGTGTCCGGCGTCGGCTGGTCGTGGCCGTGGCCGGGCTCGTAGGTTTCCTGCGCGCCGGTGAACGGCTTGGCCACGGCGGTGAACGCCTGCGTGCGGCCGTCAGCGAAGGTGAGCGTGAAGGTCAGCTCGTCGCCAGCCTTCACCGGCTGCTTCAGGTCCATCATCATCAGGTGGTCGCCACCGGGCTCCAGCACGTGGGTGCTCTTCGCCTTGACCACGATGCCGCCCTGCTTGGGCTGCATGACCATCTTCCCGTCCTTCATGGACATCTCGTGCAGCTCCATCGGCGACACGTCGGTGGCCACCGCGGTGACCGTCACATCGGTGTCGCCGTCGTTCACCAGGGTGCCGAATGCCGCGCTCATGCCATGGTCGGCGGCCTTCACCCACGGGTCCCGGATGCCGAGCATCTCCG
This sequence comes from Micromonospora sp. SL4-19, assembly GCF_047921475.1. Classification (NCBI taxonomy): domain Bacteria; kingdom Bacillati; phylum Actinomycetota; class Actinomycetes; order Micromonosporales; family Micromonosporaceae; genus Micromonospora; species Micromonospora sp. SL4-19. The sequence goes on along the minus strand of NZ_JBLROB010000031.1, from coordinate 42,070 downwards.
TCGCGGCACTCGCCGACGCCGACGCCGACGGGCTCGACTCCGCTGACGGCTGGTCAGACGAGCCGCAGGCAGCGACGCCGACCGTGAGGGATGCCGCGGCGGCGGCGAGCAGCATGACCGGGCGACGAGGCGCGCCGACGACGGTGGTGCGGGACATGGAAGGTTCCCTTCGCTGATGGGGGTTCGACATGTTGGTCGGGCGAGACAAAAGGAAAGTTCCAGCACAAAAGTGACCATTGTCACCAGTCTTCGGCTGGTGTGGGTCAGGCCGCCCGGGAGCCGCGAGTCTGCGCTGAGCCCGAGTACGGCGGGACCACCCGCAGCGGGGCCGCGGCCGGCTCCGCGGCGTCGTCGATGCTCAGGCGCCAGCTCGACCGGTCGCCGCGGCCCCGGGCCGGTGGCCTCTCGGGGCGCAGGCGGGGCCGCGACAGCGCCACCACGATCGCGTATCCCGCGAGGAGGAACCCGTGGCTGACCAGCCGGGCGGTGTCGACCCGGCCGGTGACCAGGTCGTTGACCGACAGCAGCACCAGCGTGCCCACGAACGCGCTCAACATGGGCACCAGCCCGGTCGGCCGGGTACGCCGCGCCGCCACGAACAGGAATCCGGCACCGACCGCGACGTTCCACGCCGCCGACTCGTGCCACAGATGCCCCGAGGCGAGCACACCGGTGTGGTCGTGCCCGCCAGCCGGTCCCCGGCCGATTTGCGCCAACCCCAGTACCAGTTGCAGGGCGCCGAGGAGTCCGAGCAGGCCCCGCAGGGTGAGCACGACCCGCTTGCCGAGACCGTGGTGGGAGGGTGCAGGCGCGGGCAGCGCGGCCAGGATGGTTTCGGCCAGGTCTGGTCCTGGGGCGGTGGCCCTCAGCCGCGATCGCCGCGTTATCGCCGCAGCCTGGTCGAGCCAGGTGCGGCAGCCGGCGCACTCGTCAAGGTGTGCGTCGGCTCCGGCCTGTTCGGCGGCGGTCGCCTCACCGTCCAGTTGCGCCGACAGAACCTCACGCCACTGCTCACACCCCATGTACCGGTAGTCGCTGCCACGGCCGGATTGGTTCCAGGACGCAATGCGTCCCTGGTCACGCCGCCGTAGGTCGGGCCCAGTTCAGCCCGCGGCGTCGCTCGGTTTCTGCCGCCGCCTGGCCGGCTTGGTATGCATGGCGGCAACGAGGTCCTCGCGGGCCCGGGCCACCCGGGAGCGGATCGTGCCGACCGGACAACCGCACACCTCGGCCGCCTCGGCGTAGGACAGCCCAAGGATCTGTGTGGCGACGAACGCCTCTCGCCGCTCCGCAGGCAGCGCCGCGATCAAGCGCTCCAACACCACCTGCCGGTCGAAACCACTGCGCCAAGCGTCGGGGGTGTCGTACGAGTCCGACATCGGCACCGTACGGGGCCGGGCCGACGCCGCCCGGACATGGTCGACGGCGACCCGCCGCGCGATACCGAGCAGCCACGTCAGGGCCGACGAGCGCGCAGCGAACGACGGCAGCGAGCGCATCGCCCGCAGATAGGTCTCCTGGGCCAGGTCGTCGGCCTCGAACGAAGAGGTCAGCGCGGCGAGGAAGCGACGCACACGGTGCTGAGTCGCGCCGATGAACCGGGCGGCCGCCTCCCGGTCTCCACGGCCCGCCGCGAGCGCCCACGCGGTGATGCCCGCGTCATCGGTCACCCTGATACCTCCGTGTCCGGATCCGCCAGCGCGTCGCCGACCTGTCAAAACGACGAGCTGTGGCAATCCCGTGCCAGAGTACGGCACAGGCGGGGGCGGGCGATTCTGCCGCGAAGACCCGGCTAACGGCGGCGAGTTCTACGACCTGGCCGAGGCCCGGCCGGCTGGAGCCAGGGCTACTCGAACGGCCGGGCGGCCTTGGCGCCGGTCGGCGGATGCCTGCCACGGGTCGGCGAAGGGTCATCGGGCCAACACGACCATGATCACGGCGAAGCCGACCATCAGCAGGACGGGGCCAGCGAACACCGCGAACGACAGCCCCTGCGGTGAGCATTGTTGCACTGCCATCGGCGCTGCGTCGGCTGATCCACAAGGATGGGTCAGCGTACGGGTTCGCGTGCGTAGCCGCGTACGACTGACGTGGCCAGTCCGCCGTACCCCCGGCCCGCTGCCCGAGGTCGAAACGATGATCTTCAAGGCGCTGCATGCATACACCGGCGAGGTCGTGCGGTGGATCGAGGAACCCGGCACTGACGGCTCCGAGGTCGACCACCCCGCCCCGGTCCTCAAGCTCGCCAATGCCCCGGCCAAGGACGCTGCCGCCACGCCGGCAACCGGCTCGAACGCTGCGCACCTGGTCCGGTGCGGGGCGCTGGATGGCTGAGTTCTGCGGTTGGGTAGTGACGGGGCTCAGGGTGGAACGAAGTGGTGGTGCCCGCTTGGAAGTGTGGACGCCCGACCTATTGGCGTAACAGGTGAAGGGCTCCGGTGCCAGAACAGGGCCCCGATTGCCAGCCCGGGACCCCATCCCTTCCAGTTAGGGTGGCTGTCAGCCGAGTGGGATGGCGCCGAGAAAGCGCAGTCCGTGTATCGGTTCGTGTCGATCAACCGACACAAACCCCACGTGTGCGGCAAGCGTATCGCAATGGGTAGGTGCAAGTTGGTCGTCTAATCGGCGGGGGTGCACCCCTGTAGTGGGGGAGTGGGTGTGGTGATGCTTGGAATCGTCCTGGCGGTAGCCCCCGTTTACCCCCCGAAAACCCTGGCTCGATGCTGACGAACAGTGACAGGAAGCGATCATCGCCCGGTCGTGTCTGTGCAGCTCAATGCCTACTTTTGGCAATCGATGACAAGCTCGAGACGGCTACGGTTGGTAACAAGGGGTCGTCGGTTCAAATCCGGCCGTCCCGACTGGTTCTGACCAGCGGATATAGAAGATCACGTGTGATCTTGCGGTAACGTCCGCGGTAACGGAGATCGCTTAGCGTGGGCACTGGCCCCCCGATCCCGTTACCGCGGAGGTGCAGCCCCATGGCTGTCTACAACTACCGCCTCGCCAACGGCCAGACCCGCTGGTTCTTCATCATCGATCTCCCGCCCGACGCCAATGGGCGCCGCCGCCAGCACAAGCGGCAAGGATTCCCCAACCAGGCCGCCGCGCTGAAGGCCGAACAGGACGCGCGTGCCGCCTACGGCGGAGCGGACCTCGGTGCCGACGGCAGCGTCGCCGCAGAGCTGGAAAGCTGGCTCAACGAGCGGGAACTGGACGTCCAGGAGACGACGCTCAGCAACTACCGGGACGTCATCCGCTGCTACGTGGTTCCGCACATCGGTGGGCGGCAGCTCTACGCCCTCGACAAGCGGGTGATCCACGAGCTGTACAAGAAGCTGCTGAAGTGTGGCGGCAAGAACGACGGGCCGCTGTCGCCGACCACCGTCCGTATCGTGCACCGGATCCTCATGAAGGCGCTGGGTGACCTGGGGGTCAATGTCGAGGGCGTACGGCAGCCCCGGCAGGCCGAGAAGGAGACGATGGGGCGCAAGGGCGTTTGGACGCCGGCGCAGTCGGCCAAGTTCCTCAAGTACCACGCCGACCACCGACTTCGGGCGGCCTGGGTGCTGGCGATCGTCGTCGGTGCGAGGCGGGGGGAGCTGGCGGGCCTCAAGTGGCCGCGCGTGGATCTCGATCGCGGCGTGCTGCTGCTGCACTGGCAACGCACCACGACCAGCAACGGGGTGGTGGAGAAAGCGCCCAAGGGCAAGAGCAAGCGGGCAGTAGCGCTCGGGCCAGCCCTGGTTGCGGAACTGCGCGCCCACCAGGAGCGCCAGGAGGCGGAGAAAGCAAACGCCGGGGTCCTGTACCACGACGGTGGCTACCTGTTCTGCCGGGAGGACGGAGAGCCGTACTACCCGAAGTACTTCACCGACCAGTGGGCGAAGGCGTGCGCGGATGCTGGGGTGCCCGTGATCGCGCTGCACGACGCCCGTCACGCCTCCGCTACCACCGGCGCTGACGCCGGTGTGCCGGAGCACGTCATGCAGCGGCGGCTCGGCCACGCCGACAGCCGCACGACGCGCGAGGTCTACACCCACGTGTTGCCGGAGAGCGAGCGTAAGGCTGCCGAGCTCATGGAGGCGGTGCTCGGCGACGCAGCGACCTGGTCGCCGAAGGACCGTTAGGCCACCAGCTGGGTCACGCCCGGCCCCAGTGCTGGGGCACACGTTCCCGGCGAGATGGCGGCCCGAAGCCCCGGGCATCGGCACGGTAACCAGCCGCTGTGGCCGTTGCCGTTACCCGGGGCGGTTGCTCTCAGTTGGCAACGCGCCGAGTAACCGGTCGATCGCATCGTGAGGGCTGACGCCGGTACCGGCGTGCTCACGACCTCAGGGGAGGGCGCGGACGATGTCAACCACCACAACTGGCGGGCGCAACCCGGGCCAGGCGCTGGACCAGGTCTGGACGATCGAGGCGGTGCGGGAGCTCGGCGTCACCACCGACGTGGAGACCGCTGGAGCGATCCTGGGAATCGGGCGCACCAAGGCCTACGAGCTGGCAAAGACCAACGAGTTCCCGGTACGCCTTCTGCGCGTCGGCCGGCGGTACCTGGTGCCCGTACCGGCGATTCTCAAGCTGCTTGCCATCGAGTAGTCGACCCGCCCGAGCCAGGCTGAGAGCCCGAGAGGGGGGAACCCCCTGTACGGCCCGGGATCGACCTGGTTGGTGCGCCGACAACATCAAGAGACCGACGGCGCGCACGGTTTGAGCCGGCGCGCCGTCGGTCATCCGTCGGAGTCATTACGGTTCCAGAGCGATGGGACGGCTGAGCCCCTGCCCCTCTGTGGGCCCGGTTGATCAGCGGGGCCAGGCTGCGAAGCGTCGCCGCAGCTGTTCAACGTCGGCGCGAGTGAGCTGGTATGGCACAAATGCCTCGTCGGGCATCCTGTCCAGGCGCCGGCCCACCGCTGGAACGTCCTCGGCCTCAAGTCCGGGGTCAACGCGGCGGGCCATGGCCAGCAGCTGGGCCGGCGTGTACTGGTCAAGCACCGCGGCCACATCAACGTAGTCACGCTCGCGGGCTCGTCCGACGAGCGCGGTGACTTTCCAAGCGAGCAGGTCGGCCAGGTCCATGACCGGGCCGACATCCATCACCACCGGAGCATGCAGCCGCGCCTGACAGGACAGGCTCAGCCGGACCACCTTGTTGCCCCGTCGGATCTCCCATTCCGTCATGTGGTCGTCAAAGCCGTAGATCATCGCCGACAGCTCGCTGTCGTCGGCGACCGGTGTCACCTGGAAACCAGCTTCGAGCAACGCCGTCTGCACGGCCTCGGCCGCTGCGGCGACTCCGTCGGCGCGGTCGGTGAAGGCGTCGATGTCCTCGGTCGGCCGGTCGACGATTCCGTGCAGGAGCAAGGCCAGCCCTCCGCCGAGGGCGAATCCGTGCTGCTTGGCCACGGAGAGCGCGATGCGTGCGATCTCGACGTGCTCTGGGTCGGGGTGGGGCATCAGGCTGCGGCCGAAATCTGGCGCAGCACAGTATGCCGGTCCTCCCACGCGTGGCGGACACCCCGCGGCAGGTAGAGGTCGTTCCATACCCGGATCAGGGTCGGGCCGTCGAGCCAGGCGCAGAGTTCATCAACCCGCACCGCTTCGGTCAGCACGATCTCGTACAGGGCGTTACGCGCCCATTCCTGGTCTAGGTCGACGCGGCGGTCTGGCCGCCAGAGCAGCCGGTGGGGTAGCTCCACGACACCGCTGGTCGGCCCGTGCAGGGCGGCAAGATCGTCTACGACCACGGCGGAACGGCCCGGCCGGGATAGATACCGCCGGGCGGAACGGGTCGGGGTGACGCCCATGCGTCGAGGGTAGCGCCTCGAACGGGTAAAGGCGGGATGGCTGCCGATGCCAACCGGGAGGCCGATCATCGGCGGTCGGTCATCGGCTCGATCCCGGCTCGTCGGCATCGCGACCGCCCGCCCACGGCACCGACGCGCTAGTCGACCCCTGCTACCGGGCGGCGAGCGGCTGGTAACGCTCGATGTGGCCGCCCCTGCACGCTCCGCCAGACGAAACCCGCACATCGCGACCGGCAGGAGCGCGTACTTGAGTGCGCCGCACTCGTCCTGCTGCAGCCGCCGCCGTTACCAAGGATTGCTCGTCGGTGTGCCAGCGTTGCCTCTGCGCTGCGGTGCGTCAGGCACCGAAGCCTGAATAATGGCCTCCGCAGCGACTAGCCAGCGATGACAGTTGGGCGACCCGGGCATGGTGGCTGGGATCGGGTGGCAGATCGGAAAATGCGGCCGCTATCTGCCGGCCGTTCGAGCGGGTCCCGTCTTCGATCGGTTGGAGGCTGACCTCACCACCGAGAACGGCCAGTGCCGCTACGCAGGCATCGACTGCCTCGTCGGGGACTTCGAGGTAGTAGATGGTTCGGCGCGGCATCGGCTCGGGGTAGTCGCCGTATTCCTCCGCCATCGCCCAGTGCATGCGCTGGCAGAGGTCGGCCAGTAGGGCGTTCAGTTCACCGGCCGAAGCACCTTCAGGCAACGGCCCGTGGTCGGTGAGCCGATCGACCAGGCGACGTACCAGGTCCGGCGGAAGCTCGCCGGCCAGGAGATGGCCATGCACGATGACGAGCACACCGAAGATCGCCCCAAGGTCAGACCTCGGTAGTGCTCGGGTGCGCGGCTCCACCCGCATCACGCTACCGGCCTCGGAGCTTCCGATGCAGGCACCGCAGTCGACTGGCAGGAGCGCGTATTCGATCGGTGCGAGTTCTTTGCCACCTGGCCGAACGTAGTCACTGGCCGTTGTTAGTGTTCGTCCGCCTGCGCCAGTGAGGAGGTTGTGGCGGGTGGTCGAGGTGTTGGAGTGGTCAGGTCCGAGGCCCGTGTTGCCGGGGCGGGTCCTGCTGGCGGTCGGGTACCGGAACACGGCGCCGGCCGATTGGCGCCTTCAGCGAGGCGGTAGGCGCGGTGAGCGGCCAAGAGCGGGCGCGCGCACGGCGGCAGAATGACCAGCTAAGTACAGGGTTGCTCATCGATGCCGGCAGTGCCCTGCTCGTCGCGGCTACAACCCGCGGGCGGCTCCTTGACCGCTCGCCGTAACGGACCCGGCAACGCGGTGAACGAGTGTCTGGGCTGGTTGGCCCGTCTGCTGCCTGATCAGCGAGCGGATCTCCTTCCGGAGGGCGGCAAGCTGGTCACCGGGCACCTCCCGAACCTCCGCGTAGCCGTGCTCACGCACCACGTCGGCGACCTTCTGCGCGACGACCGGGACTCTGCGGTCGACCGCTGGCGCGGGGAACAGACGGTCCATCAACGTGAGACACCGTCGGCACGTCGGCGCGAACGCCGGCTCCCGGTACCTGCTCAGCGTGCCGCCGTCACCGCCGACCATTAGCGCCCAGGCCCGGCCGCACATCGTCGTGTGCTCCCAGATCGGCTCCCGCAGCGGCTCGACGTCATACCGCCGCCCGACTGCATCCCGCTCGCTGTCTCCGCCCGTGAGGTAGTGGTCAGGTACGGCACCACGCCCCGGCACCGTCGGCTTCTGCCGTCGTACGAGGTGCACAGCATCGCCGCCGCTGACCGCCGCGAGAAGCTGGACGGACTCCCCAACGGTGATGACGATCGGTCCATGCAGGCCGTCACGCATGCCAGCAGTATGCCCGCCCCTCCTTACAGGACGGCCAAAAGCGAGGCTTGCTGGGCCCCAGACACGCTGCCGTCGGGCTCGTCGAGTCGCCGACGCGGGGGGTCGGAATCTGCCGTTGTCGCCGGCATGGCACAACCTTCCCCGCCTGACAGCGTGGCCCGACCGCCATCGCCGCGAACGGCAGGAGTCAGCCATCCACCACGGTCGCGGTGCTCTTCTGGTCGAAATGAATGACGAGCGGAATGAAAGAGGTGCGGAGGGCGATACCAGGCTGGCGATCGGGAGCGCCGCCGCCGGGCGGTGTGGTCACTGGATGCCGTATGCCCACGACCGGGTCACCGAGCAGTTCGTCGGGCGTAGGACCCAGCAGAGGCTCCGGCGCCGGATGCGGCGCGGTGCGACGGCCGGCGAAATGACGCTCGGCCGCGATGTGGAACATGGCGGCATGAGTGCGGGCGAGCATCCAGGTTTCGGCCAGCAGCGCCGCAGGCGGAAGGTTCAGGGTCGTCATTTCCAAGCCCTGCTTGCGGCCTGCGGCCCTCGGACGTGATAAATGCGCCACCGACAATCCGTCGATCAGGCTGTGGGTGCCTGAGCCGGTCAGAGCGCTGAGGGACATCGTCTCATCCGGGTCCGGGCCGTTCTTGGTGAATATCGCCAACAGGTCGTTGCGAGCGCGAACTGCCATTCCGTGCTTGATCTTGTTGTAGGCGGCGTTGAGATCAATGGGCTCGCTAGGGAGTAGTAGAAGCATTGCTCGCTGCAACCAGGCCGCCATGACGTTGAGGGCGGTCGTGTTTGCTTCATCCGGCGGGCTGGTTTGCGCAGCGGAGGCTGGTAGCACCAGCTTCCAGAAGGTGGCATGGCCATCATCGCTCGACAGGTGTGCGGAAGCCTGATCAACGAGGGTCGCGGTCTGGGTCGGGCCGTCACACAGCGCGCTCCACACACAACGTGGCGCGCCAGCCGGTGAGGGTGCCACCGCCAGTGCGTGGTAGAGCCGCACTAGAGTCTCGGCGGCGTGGTGGCGGGCGGCGAACGCCTCGGTGGCCACATGTAGGTCACGGTCAGCGTCGGTAAACGATGCGGCATCCGACTCGTGACCGGCGCCCAACCCGGCGATGCACGTCGCCAGGCGGTTCGACTGGCCGGCCGCTGGCACGTCGGCGGACGTTAGCAGCGAGGCTATTCGAGCAGCCATATGCGCCAGCGGTCGGGATCCGAAGAACTCGTCATCCAGCGCCACTGCCTGCTCCGCGGTCAGCGTTTGGCCTTTCGGCTGGGTGAACACCCCTACACATCTCCTTGTACGCAGCACGATTTCGCCAACCGTTGTACCGCCGGGCATCGTTTCCAACAACCTCAAATTGACGGCTCGCATTGGTTGTAGCGACCGCTGGCAGTGGGGCGAACAGCGCAGCACATCTCCCTGTCTCAGAGCATCGGCTGCTATCGGATCGATCCGCTGGCGGCCCGGCGCGGTCGCGACGGCCCTGGGCTGCGAGGGGATCCTTGCGCGGGTCCGGAGTTGCTGCGTCTGCTGCGCGGTGCGGATCCCATCCCCGGCTCGGTGACGCGCCCGCCACGGTCACGGCGGCATCACCCGATCCGACGAGCCTGGCCGCGATAGCGCGACAGGTGCTGACCGAGCGCCGGGCGGGGCCGCACTGACACAGGTGTCCACTGATCGACGAGTTCACGAACCGAACGGCTGCATCGACAGGGTCTTCGCGAACGCCGACCTGATCCACGCCTCAGCAGCTACCGTCGTTGCCCAATGGGATAGAACGGCCGGACCGGACTTGGGATGTGCAGGGCCTGATGGTCACCCGCAAGGTCGTGCCGGCCATCTACGTCGGCATACCCGGGTGCTCTTCTGGACGGCAGAGACCATCGGTACCGAGTTCAGCAGCACTCGCCGTTGGTGACGTCCTGGCGTAGCCGATCCCGGGTGTCCATGAGAGCGAAGCCGAGCAGGTTGAGCCCTTGCCAGCGGGCGGGGTCGCTGACGTGGGGGTCGTCGGCTGCGAGTCCGATGCCCCAGATCCGGTCGGTGGGGCTGGTCTCGACCAGGACCCGGGTGCCGGTGCCGAGCAGGTAGGCGCGCAGCTCGGGGTGTTGGCCGAACTTGGCGAGGTTGCCGTCGACCACGATGGTGTACCGGTGGGCCTCCCAGACGGCTTCGTCGAAGCCTCGGACCTGCCGTCCCAGGGTCTTGGCCCAATGCGGGTGGGACGCGGTCAGGATCTGCTCGGCGACGACGTTGTCGCCGAACAGCATCGCCTTGGCCCACATCATGTAATGCTCGGCGGTGCCGAACGTGTGCCCGTCGACGGTAAACGCGGCTGGCCACCACTGACTCAGACAGCCGGCACCGACCCCTCCGCCGCGTGGCGGTTGATGCCCCCAGAAATGCAGGAACTTTACCCGGCCGCCGGCGGCCACGAGGTCGGTCAGCTCAGTGACGGTACGCGGTCGCACGGCCGTCAGTCTTGCGGAGCACGCGCCGGGTCGCAGCCGAGTTCCTCACGAGCGGTGCGCCCGACGCAGCGGCAAGCGTACGGCGGTGCTGATGGTGGGCACGGAGCTCGTCGCGCTGAGGCCTGAGGACATGATGCTGCGCCGTGGCTCACATCTCGTGGTTCGCGATGGTCGGTGTGCGTGCGATCCGGTTAGCCCTGACGGCTACTCGTTTCCACCGCTCCATCAAACCGAGGGAGGGGGAACTCAGTCGCGGCCGGGGAGGCGGTAGTGTCGGCAGCCTGGCCTAGGCTGGGACGACCATGGCGAAGACAGACCTGCTGCGCACGAGCCGCGATGGCGACCAGTTCCATTACCACTGGGCGGCGCGTCGGTGCTTAGCGCTCTTGCCGCCGATGGCTCCGCTGACCGCCGTGGCGATCGAAGGGGCGTCGGCAGAGGAGTTCACTGGCGACGACGGCATCGTCGCAGGTGAGCAGGTTATCGACATTGCGGAGTACTTCGGGTCTGAGCAGCTTCCGGACGCCGACCGTGTGGTGTACCGCCAGTTGAAGCACTCCACTGTCCGCGACGGCGAAGCATGGACGATGTCCGAGCTCAAGGGGACGCTGAGCGGCTTTGCCGAGCGGTTCACAAAGCTGCGGGAAACGGACGCCTCGCTGTTGGACAAGGTCAGTTTCCGGCTCGTGTCTAATCGGCCTGTCGGCGTGAAGGTCAGCCAGACGTTGGAAGACCTTTTGGCGGGCAGTGCGCCACGGCACAAGTCCCAGATGACACTGTTGCGAGGTTACCTCGGCATCGAGGACGACGCGGTTGCCGCGGAGTTCTGCCGTCTGGTTGACCTTGGTAGCCCTGAGCTGGGGCTGGCGGCGTTGAGCTTGGACTTCGAGCGCAGGGTCGGTGACTACCTGCCGGGAGTGCGTGGTGACGCCCCGCTTCGCCTCAAAGAGATCGTGTCGCGGCGGGCTACATCGCTGGAGGATTCGAACTCGATCCGGCGATCAGACGTACTGGTAGCGCTTGGCGCAAGTGAGGACCAGCTTATGCCGGCTCCTTGCCGTCTGACGCCGGTCGCGAACCGACTGGATCGGGAGCAGTTTCGCGCCATCGCTGATCAAATCGTGAGGGCTCAGGGGCCGGTCGTCGTACATGCGGTCGGCGGGATCGGTAAGTCCGTGCTGGCTGGGTCACTTGGAAGGCATCTTCCTGACGGGTCTGAATGCGTCACGTATGACTGTTTTGGTGCCGGCGGTTATCGCCTGGTCAGCGAGCTGAGGCACGAGCACCGGCAGGTGGTGCTGCAGATCGCGAACGAACTCGCCGCTCGTGGGCTCTGTCAGCCGTTGGTGCCTTCGGCCAGCGCCACCGCAGCGGACTACATGCGGGTCTTCCTTGATCGGGTGGCGTCCAGCGCGACTGTGCTGGGGGCGCGGCGCCCCGACGCGCTGCTGGTCATCGCGGTGGACGCGGCGGACAATGCCGTCACTGCAGCGCAGGAGTTCGGACATCGTTCGTTCGTGCCTGACCTGCTGCGGGAGAAGTTGCCGGCCAATGTGCGGTTGGTGATGTTCGCGCGCACCGAGCGAGTCGCGTCGCTGGAGGCGCCGTCAAGCACGCTGCGGATCGAGTTGCGTGGGTTCGACCTGGGTGAAAGCGGTGCCCACATGCGGGCCCGGTTTGCCGACGCGGCGGACGCTGACGTGGCGGAGTTCCACCACCGCACCTTCGGCAATCCGCGCGTGCAGGCCACGGCGCTGGCCGACACGTCCAGCGCCCCGGCCTGCCTGCGGTCCCTTGCCCTGGCCGGGGTGCCGGACGCGGCCGGGGTGCTTGATGCGGTGATCGCGAGATCGGTCGGGAAGGTCCGCGACGAGCGGAAGATGACGACCGGCGAGGTCGACGGCATCTGCGAGGCGCTGGCCGCGCTGCGGCCTCGGGTGCCGGTGCAGGTCATTGCCGAGCTGTGCGACGTCCCCAGCGAAGCGGTCCACAGCTTTGTCAGCGATCTCGGACGGCCGTTGCTGATAGAGGGCGGCTGTGTGCAGTTTCGCGACGAGCCGACCGAGACGTGGTTCCGTAGAAACCACCGACCGGCGGGTCGCCGGCTCGACGGGTTTCTCGAGCGGCTTCGGCCGCTCGCCGACCGGCACGTGTATGCGGCGGCGTCGTTGCCTCAGTTGCTGTGGGAGGCCGGACGTCTGGCCGATCTTGTAGATCTGGCGGTGGACGGTGCGGCCCTGCCCGCGCTGAGCCCGCTTGAGCGGGCCGAGATCGAGCAGCAGCGGGTTCAGTTCGCGCTCAAGGCCGCGATGAAGCAGAAGGCCCGGGCGGCGGCGGTGCGGCTGGCACTGAAGGCGGGCTCGCTGTCACTGGGTCACACACGGCGCCGCGAGCTGGTTAAGGCCAACACGTGTCTGGCCGGTGACCTGCTCGACGCGCAGTCACTGGACGAGTTGGTCGCGCGGGGGCCTCTCGGCGAGGACTGGCCGGGTTCGAACCTGGCCTACGAGGGATGCCTGCTGTCGTCTGCCGGTCAGCGTGATCTTGCGCGTAGCCGCCTGCGTAGCGCCATAGAGTGGATCGACGGGTGGTCGAGGCTGCCTGAGTCGCTGAGCCGACAGCACCGGCTGGATGGGTCCGACCTCGCGCAGGTCGCGCTGGGCCTGGTCAACACTGATGGGATTGAGGCCGCAGTCGCCTATCTCGGCGGCTGGCAACCTGCAGAGGTCGTCTACCGGGCGGGACGTATCGTGACGGCCGGTCTCATCGAGACCGGTCGTGTCGAGCAGATAGCCGATCTGATCGTGGCCGCCGAGCCCAGCATGCCCATCCAGCTCGCAGCCCTCAGCCAAGCCGGAAAGTTCGATCTGCCCCTGGACGCCTCGGCTGCGCGGGCCGCGCTGGCGATGTTCGAGGGGCATTCCGGGCGTATCGGTGTGGCTGACGGCGCGGACGCTTTCGGCAGCGACTTCGATGCCCTGTGGGCCGCCATCGCTTTCGTGACGGCTGCGGCGTCCCTTGGCGTCGCCGAGCCGCCGAAGCTGGGGAAAATCTTGAGTCTCTACCTGCCGAGCGTGCCACCCAGAGGCATCGGGGCGACACACGGGACGTCACCCGACGTGCTGCTGAAGGCGTACGCGCTCAAGGCACACCTAGAGGGCCGCGAGCTCACCGACCGAGATCTCGCCCACCCCGACCTGGTCAAGAAGCTCGACAAGCAGAATTACTCGAACTCCCGTGACCTGGAGGAGTTTAAGCGCAACATCACGCCGTCGTTGCCATGGGCGAGTCTGTGGGCACGCGTCGCCAGTTCGCCCGACGACGTCGAGGAGGAATTCGAACAGCTTGCCGCGAGCACCTACAGCCGTAGCGTCAGCGACTACCAGACACCGCGGCTGATGCTGGCGTCAGTGGCACGGCTGTCGGCGCAGATCCTCAGCCGCCGACACTACCCCACATTGATCATGAAGTACGGTGCCTGGCTGGAGACCGTCTGGGGCTACATGTTCTGGCCGACGCTGATCGACGTCGTCCGGCACAGCGCCCTGTCACGGCACATGGACGACGTCATCTTCGCCGTCGCAGGCCGGTTGGACGAGCAGGTCACCGGGGCCCACGTCGCCGCCAGCGAAAAGATCGACACGTTCGCCGCACTCGCCAAGGCGATCCGTCCGGCCATGTGCGCCGAGGCGAAGGCCTACTTCGGCCGTGCGGTGGACACCGCCGACAAGATCGGCGACGACATCATGGACCGCTGGGCGGCGATCAACGCACTCGCGCGGCGCGCCGGTGACCTCGGGGAGGACCTCGAACGGGCCTACCAGGTCGCCAGGACATTCGAGGCGCTCAGCCCCTACCTGGAAGACGCCGCCGACCACGCTCAATGCATCCAGACGGTATCGTGCTTCAGCCGTCGATCTGCGGTCGCGATCGCCGCCCGCTGGCGCAGCCGCCACTTCGGACAAGCTGACCTGGTGTTACGGCAACTGCTGGAGCCTGGTCACGGCCTGGCCGAGCAGGCCCCGCTGGCGGGCCTAGCCCTACTGCCCCTCGCCGAGACGTCCGACGTCCGCGCGGCCCTGCAGACCGCACTGGAATCCGGGTCGGCCGACCCACAGTTGCTCTTCGACACCGCAGGCGACTACGACCGCATCGACTGGCATTCCGTCGAGTACTTCGAGCACTTGGACGAACTCGCCGGACGGCACGCCGTAGACCTGTCCGGCACCGGCTTCGCACGAGACGCCCGCAAAGACCGACCCGTCGACAACTACACCGCGACCCACCGGCACAGCATGTCGTGGGGCGTCTCCGATTCCACGTGGAAGACGCGCAGAGCTCCCGACCTGGCAGAACTGGCCGCGATCGACGTGACCTGCGCTGCAGGGCTTGAGCAGGCCCGCCGACTGTGCCTAGACCGCCACCGGAACCTCAACATCGACGACCTCATCGACGCGGTGCTCGCCACCGCGTCACGCAACCTGCACGAAGCTATTACGACCTTCGCGCTGAACCCCCACCTGGGCGCGTACGCACACGGCAAGCTGCTCGAAAAACTCGAGCACACTGCCGGCCTGCCGCGTGCGGCGAGAGACGCCGCCCGTGAACTGGCCACAACTGCTGTCAGTCGGTTCTGCGACGAGATCCTGACACGCAGGTACCAGTCCTTGTCGATCGAAGTATTGAACCGTGTCACTGGGCAGCCGGCGCAGGGCTTGTACGACACGGCGTTGGCGGAACTCGGCGCGCGAAATGGCCTGCTCGACTCAGCGGCCTGCTTCGCACTGGTCAACAACACCGCGAAGTGGCTGCCACCCGCCGATGCGCGAGAAGCCTTCGACCAGGCCGCAGATGAACTCGACTACCTCATCGATCCCGCGACCGCCGACGGCCCATGGCGGCCTGAGCTGACTCCTCCAGAGGACCTGCGCGTCTGCGCCGCCGGGTACGTGTGGTCGGCGCTGGCCGACCCCGACGACCGGACCCGTTGGCTGGCCGCGCATGTGGTCCGCCTGCTCGGTCGGCTGGGTGCCGAGGCAGAACTCGGTGCTCTCGCCGAACTCGCCGACGCCGCGTCCCCGCAGCCGTTCGCTGACAGCCGCATGGCCTTTTACGACCAGCATGCCCAGTTGTGGCTGCTCATGGCCCTGGAACGGCTCGCCGTCGACAACCCGGCGAGCCTACGACCCTTCGAGGCGCAGTTGCGGCGGATGGCACTCGGCACGCACACCCATGTGCTGATGCGAGAGAGCGCGTGCCGAGTACTGGACGCGCTCGACCGCCACGGGCTCATCGACCTGGACAGCGACGAACGCGCCCGTCTGGCGGCACGCAACAAGCCGATTAGCAAGATCCCAGCGACCCGAACACGCCGCAAGCCTCTCGGCTCAAGGTCGCGCGGGCGGCAGGAAGGTGCTTACCGCTTCCACTTCGACTTCGAAGAGCACTGGATCGAGCCGCTCGCGCGCTGTTTCGCCATGGACCCTGCAGAAGCGGTACGTATGGTCAGCGACGTGATCACCACACTGTGGGGTCTCGACGTTCGCGAGGGCCGCGTCGAGGACCTGCGCCAGAGCCGGGGACTCTTCGACCGGCAGAAGACGTTCTACCACAAGTACGACACACCGATTGTTCACGATCTTGACTTCTATCTGAGTTTCCACGCGCTGATGACCGTGGCCGGTCAGCTCATCGACACCAGACCCGCCCGCGACGACCCCGACAGCTTCGACAGCTTCCCCGATTGGCTTCAGCGATTCCGTCCGACGCGCCCGGACGGCCGCTGGCTCGCCGATCGCCGCGACCCGGTGCCCGCTGATCGGAGCACGCTGTCCGACGCGGCATACCGCGACGGCGCCTGGACACAGCCGGTCACGTCGGAAGACCTCACCGCCCAGATCTTCGAAGCGGAACCGGGGATGATCACCGTCTGGGAATGGTCCGAGCAGAACTACCACGACAGCACCGAGATCGTCACGGTAGAAAGCGCCCTCGTCGAGCCCAACCGCTCCAGTCACCTCCTCGCCGCCTGGCAGGTGTCCGCCAGCAGCTACGACTTCCGGGTTCCGACCGCAGGAGACGACTGCGAGATCGATGTAGCTGGCTACCGCCTGCTCGGCTGGATCAAGGAGACGGACCTGGTCGGCGGCCTGGACGAGCGTGATCCGCTGGCCGGCGGCGTCAAATACCCCGGCCCCCGGCCCTCGGGTGAGGCCTGTGCGTGGCTGGATCTGGGCTCAGACGCCGACCAGAGGCTCTGGCATCAAGACGGCCGGGCCATGATGCGCTCCTACGTGTGGCGCGATCTTGTAGATCGCGACGCCAGCCACACCACGGGCAGCCAAGGTCAGCGGCTCAGCGCGACAATCGAAAGCCTGCGTCTGCTCACTGATGCCACGAACATGAACGTGATCTTCAAAGTGACTATCGAGCGGCGCAGACCCGCCACCACGGGCGACAAGGCTGAATCAGATGACCCAGCAAGCAGATACACCGAACCCGATTTCAAAGTTGTCGTCTTCGACGGCCGCAGCGGGTTCGTCGAACTTTGACCAGGTTCTCGCGCTAGGCAGGGAACTTGCCTCCACGCTGGACACGCACGACACCCTTGGCCGGTGGATGGCACAGTATGTCGCCGACCTGATCACCCGTGCGGAGCACGCACCAGCGGGCCCCGAGCGTGAGGAGCTTCGCAGGGAGTGTGCCCGCGAGGTCCTGCGACTGTGGAGCCACCGCCGCGCCATTAGTAGCGACGAGCGTCCCATGGCGACATACGAAGAACTACACCGCGCCCTCGCCAGACTCGACCCCGAGGCACCGCCGTGGGCCTTCTACCGCAGCTTCGACGCAAAGAACGCACCCACCCCCGAACAAGTCGCCTCCAACGCGCTGCTGTCCACGGCGCTGGCGGTGGAGAGCGCCGCACGCGACGTCGTTCGCTCTCTCGTGTACGGCGCCGCGCAGGTGGCGTCGACCAAGGAAGCCAAATGGGTGAAACTGGCCAGAAAGCTTCCCGACGACGAGTTCTCCTTCCTGAAGTCATTGGACGACCTGATGGAGTCGGGCGTAGACGACGACGAGGAGGCCGGGGCCGACACCGCCGCCCCCGACGCCCGAACGCTCAGGGATCTCAAAAAGCTGACTGCGGCGTGCGAACGCGCGCAGTCTCTGCTCATGCAGTCCCGCGGCGACCAAGAGGAGACCAGTCAGGAGTTGTAGCCGATGCCCTTCGGGATCCAAATCTCTTGGCTGGCTGGGGACAGATGCAGTCGCTGCAGGACCAGCGGTGGGGATCTTGTGGAGAGCGCCATGCAGCGACCGTCCCCGCCAGGCCGGCGCTTCGGCCGCGATGAGTTGGTTGGCTTGGTCTGGATGGGCTGGCAGGGCAAGTCCTTGACCGTTCGCCGTAACGGACCCGGTAACGGCGAACGCCCGCCGGTGGGGGAGTGGCTGACATGGGATGGCATTGGGACGTGATGCGTAATGTCGTTGTGTCCGGGTATGCGGATGTATCGAGCTGTTCTGGCATGGCGTGACAGGATCGTTGTAAAGCTGGGGGTCAAGGGGTCGTCGGTTCAAATCCGGCCGTCCCGACCGGTTGACCTGGGGAGATGGAGATCTCCCCAGGTAACGGCGGTAACATCCGGTAACGGATGATCTTTGATGGCAGTAACCGCGCTGCGGATTGGCCGTCGGTCCTCCTCGCGTTCACCCGCTCCGACCTGCGGCTTCACGCCGATCGCGGATGCACCGGCATGTTGCTTCCTTGATTTCCCATCAAGCGCTGCCCGACGGTAGCTGGCCCGATGGCCCGCACCCCCGCTACTGAGAAGCCGGCCGCTTCGACCGGAATCGGCTGGGCCGGTGCCCTACTACCTGCAGTACCGCAACGTCCGTACACGGACTACGTCGACCGGCTGTGGTACCTGGTGGAATGGGCCGACGTCACCGCCCGCTTCGATGCCGCCCGCGCCGCCACGCTGAAGCTCTGACCGACATGACCGGTTCCCATCGCGGCGGACCTCGCCGGCGCGGAGCCACTCGTCGCTTCCTTCGACTCGGCGTAGGCCCGCGCCCTTGGCTTCGACCTGCTCGCCGGCCTCGCCCTCGGGCTCGTCCGCGGACCGGGATGTTCGGGTCGGCATTCCTCGTGTGATGGTCGGCTTAGCTAGCGGAGCGGCGGCGCGGGGCGCTGGTGTTGTGGTAACCCCGTGCGCGAAACGCTGCCCTACCTGCCCGCGCGACCGGCCGCGTGATGGTTACGCGTCGAGGGAACGCTTCCCGGCAGTGCTATTCCGGATGGTTGGCCGTGCCATGCCCGGTCTGGAAGGGCGTGGTGATGCCCGTGTAGGCCAGGTGCAGGATCATTCCGTTGGCGGCGTGCTCGAGGTTGTGGCAGTGGTCCATCCAGATCCCGGGGTTGTCCGCCCGGAACGCCACCCGGTAGGTCTCGCCTGGCCCGACGTCGAGGGTGTCGACCCACCACGGGCTTCCGGTCGTAGGCCGGCCGTCCCGGTTCAGCAGCAGCATGTGATGGCCGTGCAGGTGCATCGGGTGGTGCTGGCCGCTGCGGTTGACGTAGGTGACCTCGACCAGGTCACCGGGGGAGACCATGAGCATCGGGACGTCCGGGAACGACCGGTTGTTGAGCGTGTACCGGACCGCCGGGCGGCCGTCGTAGAAGCCGAGCCGCTCGTCGACGCGGAGCGTGAAACGCCGGTCGAAGTGGCTGTCCGCTCCGAACGGTGTGCCGGCGGGGGTGCCATATCGGGCGGGGTCCAGCACGGCCGGCACCGGGCTTTCGCGGCCTGGACCGGCGTTCCCGTCGGGGCTGTAGACGATCGTCGGGCCGTCTGCGCGTAGGACAACCGGCTGGTCGGGCATGGTGAACGCCAGATCGTAGCGGGCCCCGCCGCCGACCAGGATCCGCACCCCGTTGAGGATGTTCGGTTCGTGTACGTCGGTGCCGTCGATCGCGACGACCCGCAGCGGGGCGCCGGTCAGGGTGAAGGTGGCGGGGTTTCCGTCGGTGTTGACCAGCCGTAGCCGTACCTGCCTGCCGGCCGGCACCTGTCGCCGCTGCACGGTGGTGGTCACGCCGAGGGTCGCGACGCCGTCCTCGTCGACCCAGGTGTGCCGCAGCGCCGTCTCATCCACCGTGTCGCTCTGCTCGGGCGCGTCGGCGGGCAGGACCACGAACGCCCCGAACAGGCCTCGACGTACCTGGATGGATGACATCTCGTGGGAGTGGTACCAGTAGGTGCCGACCTGCGTGGCCCGGAAGCGGTACACAAAACGGCTTCCTGGTGCGACGGCGTCCTGGGTCACCCCGGCCACACCGTCCATTGCGTTGGGCACGTCCACGCCGTGCCAGTGCAGGGTCACCCCGACGCCGGGTAGCCGGTTGACCAGCGTCACCTCCACCAAGTCCCCCTGCCGGACCCGCAGCTGCGGGCCAGGAGCGATGCCGTTGAACGTCCATGCCTCCACCCGCTGGCCCGAGTCCAGCTCGACCATGGCGGCCTGCGCGGTCAGGGTGAACCGGCGTGCCGGAACGCCTTCGGTGTCGGTGCCGGTCAACGTGGTCACACTGGCACCGCCGTGGTGGCTGTGGCCGATCATGCTGCCGCCGCCGATGTCGACGGGGCCGCCGGCCATGCTGTGGCGTGCCGGCAGCTGGCTGGCGGTTGACCATGCGACGAGGACTGCGGCTGCTACCGCCAACCCGAGAGCGCCCTTGGCCGGGGTGCGCCACCAGCGGCCGGCTGGCGCCCGGTCTTTCCGGGTCCGCCGCCTCGCCGATCCCAGCGCGGCAGCGCCCATCACTCCCACTCCCGTCATCGCAGCGGCTCGCAGACCGGCCAGCTGCGCCGCGCTGGCCACCAACACCCCACCTACCGCGGCCGCCACCGCCCAGTAGTCGCCGGGCCATGGGGCTACCCGCCACTTACCGCCTGGCGAGCGCAGCATCGGGCGCACCCACAACCAGAAAACCGTCACGGCCACCACCAGCGCCGGGCCGGCGAACGCCAGCCTCGGCCCGGCGAAGTCCCACCCGTTTGGCAGCAGTAGCAGAGCGGCGACGACCCGCAGCGCAGCACCGCCGAGCAGCAGCCCAAACAGCAGGCGCCACACCCGTGAGGGCCCCGAGCCCTGTGAGGCCGGCACATGCATCACGACCCAGCCCGCTGCCACGGCGATGGGCATGGCCAGCAACGCGGTGACCATGTCCGTGTAATGCACCCACAGGAACACCCGTCACTCCCGACGTCCACGCGCGACCGCTGCCATCGGGGACCATACCGGCCTTGGCACCGTGCGGGCTCCCGTCCCGGCGCGCGGTCGCGGTACCGCGTCCGCGACCGCGTGCGCTTGCCTGATCGCTCCGGCTGACAGGTATTACGACGCGCGCTTGCAGATGATCCGCCTATCCCTGTAGTTGATCGTCGGCTGGTAACCGGGATGGGAAGCCTTCGCGTCCTCTGCCGGGAGGCTGTGTTGACCATGTGGGGCTCGTAAAGCCGGTTCGGCTACGCTGCCTGCGAATACTCGTTGATCAGCCCGCCGAGGATCGGGCGCCGTCGGATCCTGGCGGCAGTCAAGTCAGTGACTCCCACTGGCAGCCGTGCGTATTCGCTTGGTGCGAGTGCTTTGGGTTGGGCTGGTCCATGGTTACTCGGTGGAGCGGGGTTTACTCCGTGGTCGAGTGTCGCCAGACCTTGATCGAAGACAGGAGTAGTAGCGCGGCCAGGCCGGGGACGAGTACGGCTTCCGGAACGACTCCGAGGAGCAGGCCGCCGAGGATGGTACCGGCGATCGAGCCGATCGCGAGGGTGATGACGAGCCGGGTGTGCTGGCGTAGGACCTTGAAGCTGCCGTCGCGGCTGTAGCGGGCGAACGCGACGATCATCGTCGGTAGTGACACGGCGAGAGAGAGGCTTCCGGCGATCTTGATGTCGGTGCCGAACAGCAGCACGATGGTTGGGATCAGCAGTTCGCCGCCGGCGACTCCCATGATGGCGGCGACGACGCCGATGAAGAACCCGGCCACGACGCCAGCGACGACGACAGCGGCGGCGGGCATCGCGAGGTGGTGCAGCGTGCCGACGTGGTTGGCGAGTAGCGCGGCGGCGATGAGCACGAGCAGACCGGCCAGGACCCGGTAGAGGGTGGCTGAGCGCATCCGGGTGGCAGGTGGCGCCGGCCCAGGCGCCGCCGAGGCTGCCAGCGAGCAGGTTGATCACGATGCTCCAGTGTGGCGTCAGCGTCGCCCAGGGCACTGCGCCGAGCCGGGCGGGCAGGGCAGTGAGGACCACGACCAGGCTCAACGCCTTGTTGACGATGACGGCTTGGAGCGCGGCGAAGCTGAACAGCATGATCAGCAGTGGGAGACGGAACTCGGCGCCGCCGAGGCCGATCATGCCGCCGAGGATCCCGACGGCGGCTCCGCCGGTGAAGGCCAGGGGTAGGGATGCGCGGACGGTGCGGTGCTGGACGGTCTGCGTCGGCGTGCTCACAGACGTCACCCTATGGGTGGCGGTGGCCCGGCCTTGTCGATGTTGATCACCCGAAGCCGCGCGGGTGCGTCCTGCGCTCGTGGTGAGCTGGCAGGCGTGTGGTGCGAGTGCTGCGGCGGTGAGGCCGCAGCAGTCACTACCGGCCGCCGGACGGGTAGCGGCTCCAGGTAGCACCAGCGTGGGCGTTCTGTCGGGTGGTGGCGGTCTGGTGAAAGCCGAGTGCGTCGGCGATGACCGGCGCCGGTGCTTGGAGAACGAGTTGACGCAGCGCGGAGACGCGTGCCTCGACGAGCGGAAGGCCGAGATCGCGTAGCCGACGGTGCAGGGCCGAGTAGGCGAGAGGTTGGCCGGGCAGGCGACCGGGGAATAGCCACGCGTGGCCGTGGCCTGCGGGAGCGTCGTTGATCAGGCGGTGCAGCAACGCCGTGACGGGATCGGGCACCGGGCTGGGTGGGTCGCCGAGGCGGCTTATTGGAATAGTCCGTGCAACGCTGGGTCCGATTGTGTCGACGCCGGCGAGGAGGAAGGCGGGCGGAGCATCGGGACATGACGGAATCCCCCGCGGTTCGGGTACGCGGATGCACAAGCGGCCCGGCCGGCGCACCGCGCTGGCCGGGATCGACCTGGACATCGCGTACGGCGAGGTGGTCGCCCTGCTTGGCCCCAATGGCGCAGGCTAGACCAGCACGGTGGAGATCCTGGAAGGACACCGGAGCCGGGACGGCGGCGAGGTGACCGTGCTCGGGGTGGACCGGGGCGGGTCGGCCGGTTCGACCGGGCTGCCCGGGACTGGCGGTCCGGCATCGGCATTGTGCTCTAGGAGGCCGCTGACCTCGGCGAGTTGACCGTGGGCGAGGCGGTCCGGCACTTCGCCCACTACTACCCCGCACCCCGCGACCCGGCCGAGGTGATCGAGGTGGTCGGGCTGACCGACCGGACCTGGACCCGGGTCCGCGAGCTCTCCGGCGGCCAGCGGCGCCGGCTGGACGTGGCCGTTGGCCTGGTCGGCGACCCGCGCCTGGTGTTCCTCGACGAGCCGATCACCGGCTTCGACCTGGCCGCCCGGCGGGCGTTCTGGGAGCTGATCCGGACCGGCACCACGATTCTGCTGACCACGCACTACCTGGACGAGGCGCAGGCCCTCGCCGACCGGGTGGTGGTGCTGGCCGGCGGCCGGGTGGTCGCCGACGCCCCGCCGACCGTCCTGGCCGAGCGGGCCGGCCACCAGGTCACCGTGCGGTGGTCCGACGGCGAGCGGCAGACCGACGGCCCGGGAACGGCTGGCGGTGGCGTAGCAGGCGGGCGGAGTTGGCGAGGATGCCGAGGTCGGGTACGGATTGGGCGGCTGCGGCGAGCATCACTGGCAGGATGCCGGTGGCGGCGAGGGTGAGGCCGAGGGCGTTGTAGCCGGCGGTGAAGCCGATGTTGACGCGGATCGCGCGGGCGGTGCGGCGGGCGATGCGTACGGCGTCGGCGACCAGGGTCCAGTCGTCGCGCATGAGCGCGATGTGGGCGGCTTCGATCGCGATGTCGCTGCCGGCGGCGCCCATGGCGATGCCGATGTCGGCTTGGGCGAGGGCGGGGGCGTCGTTGACGCCGTCGCCGACCATGACGACTCGGTGTCCGGCGGTTTGGTACTCGCGCACGACGGCGATTTTGTCTTCGGGGAGCAGGTTGGCGCGGTAGGCGATGCCCAGGCGGTCGGCCAGCGGCGCGGCGGTTTGGGTGTTGTCGCCGGTGAGCAGTTCGATGCGGGCCAGGCCGAGTCGCCGTAGTTGGGTGAGGGTGGTCTCGATTTCCGGGCGCAGGGTGTCGGCGGCGGCCAGCACTCCGATGAGACGGTCGTCGGACGTGACGGCCAGCAGCGTCTTCCCGGCGGCGGTCATCTGGCGCACTCGGGGGTGGTCGGCGGCGTGTGGCACCATCCGCAGCCCGCCGACGGTGACGGGCGTGCCGTGGATGGTGGCGCGCACGCCGTGGCCGGGGATGGCGGCGAAGTCGTCCGGCTCGGCCAGCGGCAGGCCGCGGGCGGCGGCAGCCGCGCGTACCGCTGCGGCGAGGGGGTGTTCGGAGTAGCGTTCCGCCGAGGCGGCGACCGTGAGCAGGTCGGTTTCGGTGCGTCCGTCCAGGGGCACGATGTCGGTGATCTGTGGCCGGCCCAGGGTCAGGGTGCCGGTTTTGTCGATGAGCAGCACGTCGGCCTTGGCGAGCAGTTCGAGGTACCGGCCGCCCTTGATGAGCAGGCCGCGCTGCGCCGCCGCGCCGACGGAGGCGAGCACGGCAACGGGGGTGGCCATGGCGAAGGAGCAGGAGCAGGCGACGACCAGTACCGCGGCGGTGGCGAGGGTGTTGCCGGAGAGCAGGTACGTGGCGGCGGCCACGACTGCCACGACGGGCAGGTAGTAGGCGGAGAACTTGTCGGCGATGCGCTGCACCGGCGCCCGGTGGGTCTCGGCCTGCTCGACCATGGCGATGACTCGGCCGAAGGTGGAGTCCCTGCCGATGGCGGTGGCCTGCACGCGCAGCGCGCCGAGGCGGGCGAACGAGGCGGCGAACACCCGCTCGCCCGGGCCTGCCTCGACCGGCATGGACTCGCCGGTGATCGCGGCTTGATCGATGGTGGCGTGCCCGGAGATCACGGTGCCGTCGACCGGGATCTGCTCGCCGGGCCGGACCACGACGATTTCCCCGACGCGGACCTGCTCCACCGGCACGTCGACCTCGACGTCGGCACGCTCCACTCGGGCGGTGCTCGGGGCGAGGGCGGTCAGTTCCCGTACGGCGCGGCGGGCGCGTTCGGTGGTGAACCGTTCGGCGTAGTTCGCCACGTGCATGAACAACACCACCACCACGGCGACCGGCGACTCGCCGACCATCAGGGCGGCGATCACGCCGACGGTCATCAACGTGTGGGAGGTGACCCGCCGTTGCCACGCCGCCCGAGCCACATTGGCGAAGATCGGGAAGCCGCCTGCGGCGACCAGCGCCAAGCCCACCCAGAACGGCACCCGGTCGGTGAGCCGGTCGAACACCCCGAGCCATTCGCCCACCACGACGACCAGCAGCACCAGGCCCACCACCAGGCCGAACAGGGTCAGCACCGGCCGGGCGAACCCGAACCGGCCCGACGGACGCCCCGCCGGTGCGCACGCGTCGTCGCAACCGCAGCCGCCCACCTCCGCAGCCGGTGCCACCGCCGTGACAGGCAGCACGACGTCGCGCTTCGGCGACGCCGAAGGTGGTGGAAGCGTTTGGCTCATGGCAGCCCTCCCGACACTCGCCCCGCCCAGCGACGACCAGACGGGGTAATCGTTCATGCGGTTACGCTAGAACTTGGAGTCGACTCCAGAATCAACCCCGATCGGGAAGACGACCAGTGACATGCCCGATACCAGCGTTCCGCCGCGGACGACCTGGACGATCACCGAGGTAGCCCGCCGGACCGGCGTCACCGCCGACACGATCCGCTACTACGAGCGCATCGGCCTGCTGCCCGCCCCGCAGCGCACCGCTGGCTCTCACCGCCGCTACGGACCGGCCACCCTTGACCGGGTTCAGTTCATCCAAGGCGCGCAGCGGCTCGGCCTGGCCCTGACCGACATCGGGAACCTGCTCGCCGTACGCGACACGGGCGCATGCCCGTGCGAGCCCGCCGCCGACCTGCTACGCCGACGCATCAGCGACATTGACGCCGAGATGAGTCGGCTCGCCGCCCTCCGCGCCGAGCTGGTCACCATGGCCGACGCCCTACCCGATGAGAACTGCCCCAACCCCAGCCCAGGAACGTGGCGACCGCCTCCACCGTCCTGACGCGCCAAGCGCCGGCCGCCGTCAACCACCGCTTGGCTGACGCTGCTCTGGTATCGCCACGGTGAGAAGCGCCTTCGGCAGTGCGGCTCAGCGGGCCTTCTTCGTCGCCCGCTTGCGGGGCGGGGTCAACAGGTCGGCTATCGCCGCGATCGCGGACGGCACGAGCCGGTAGTACGCCCAGACGCCCCGCTTCTCACGCTCGAGCAGGCCGGCCTCGGTGAGGATCCGAAGATGATGACTCACGGTCGGCTGGGAGAGACCCAGCGGCGCGGTGAGGTCGCTGACGGACGCCTCGCCCTCCGGGGCGGACTGGATCAGACTGAGCAGTCGCAGCCGGGCCGGGTCGGCGAACGCCTTTAGCACTCCCGCGAGCCGCTCGGCATCGGCACGCTTGATCGGCTCGCCAGCAAGCGGCGAGATAGCAGGTGTAGCAGTTTTCGCAGTTCCCACGCCTTCCATAGTTCCACGAACACCATCTTTTGGCCGGAACCGGGTCGCCGCCAGCTTGCGAGTGGGAACCGTGATGACCCACCCCTGCTGTGCCCGCGGTCGGAAGCAGCGAGTGTCCACGTAGCCCAACGTCTCGGTGTTGTGGGTTACTCGGCATGATGATCGACGGACGCAGTGGAGGTGCAGAGGGTGCCCGGATCGTGTGACGTGGTGGTCGTCGGGGGCGGGCAGGCAGGCCTGGCGGCGGGCTACTACCTGCGCCGCGCCGGTCTGGATTACGTCATCCTCGACGCTCAGCCACAGCCGGGCGGGGCGTGGCAGCACTACTGGCACTCCCTGCGGTTGTTCTCGCCGGCGGAGTACAGCCCGCTGCCGGGGTGGGGGATGCCGCGGCAGGAGGGGGAGGAGTTCCCCACCGCCGGGCACGTGGTGGACTACCTGCGCGCGTACGAGAAGCGGTATGACCTGCGGGTGCGCCGGCCGGTCCGGGTACACGAGGTGCGGCCGGCCGGGGATTTCTTGGCGGTGGAGACCAACGCCGGGAGGTGGCTGGCCCGGTACGTCATCTCCGCCACCGGTACATGGGAATGCCCGTACGTGCCCAACATCCCTGGCCGCGAGGAGTTCGCCGGCCGGCAGCTGCACACGGTGGACTACACCTCGCCGGAGGAGTTCCGTGGACAGCGGGTGGTGGTCGTCGGTGGGGGTAACTCGGCGGCGCAGATCCTGGCCGAGGTGTCGCGGTTCGCCGAGGCCACCTGGGTCACCTTGCGCCCGGCGCGGTTCATGCCGGACGACGTGGACGGTCGTGTGCTGTTCGGGGTGGCCACCCGCGCGGCTGCCGGTGGCGCCGGTGGTGGTGTCAGCGACCTGGGGGACATCGTGATGGTTCCCAGCGTCCGCGACGCCCGGGATCGCGAGGTGCTGCACGCCCGACCCATGTTCGCGCGGCTCACGGCACACGGTGCGCGCTGGCCCGACGGCACCGAGCAGCCCTGCGATGCCGTCATCTGGTGCACCGGCTTCCGGCCCAACCTCCCGCACCTCGCGCCGCTGCTGCCCGGGTGGCAGGAAGGCAAGGTGGCCACAGACGGCACCCGGTCGGTGGACGAGCCCCGCCTGTACCTGGTCGGCTATGGCGACTGGACGGGACCGGCGTCGGCCACGCTGGTGGGCGCCGGCCGCACGGCGAAGGCCACGGTCGCCGACATCACCGGCCGCCTCGCCGGATAGCCCTGGCTGGATCCGGCCGACGGGCCCGAGGCCCGGCCAGCATGGGCCAGGCCTCGGGCGAACGGGCTCAGGGCAGGGCGGTGAGCCGCCGCCGGGTGGGTGGCCTCGGTGGGCGGGAACGAGGGTGGTGTCAGGCGGTGGCGCGCAGCTCGGCGACGAGCTTTTCGACCCGGGTGCGGATCTCGTCGCGGATGGGGCGTACGGCGTCGACTCCCTTGCCGGCGGGGTCTTCGAGTTTCCAGTCTTCGTAGCGCTTGCCGGGGAAGACGGGGCAGGCGTCGCCGCAGCCCATGGTGATGATGACGTCGGAGGATTCGGCGGTCTCGTATTCGAGGAGCTTGGGGGTCTGGTCGGTGATGTCGATGCCGACCTCGCGCATGGCTTCGACGGCGGCGGGGCTGATCGTCGCGGCGGGGGCGGAGCCGGCGGAGCGGACCTCGACGGTGTCGCCGGCGAGGTGGCGTAGCCAGCCGGCGGCCATCTGGGAGCGGCCGGCGTTGTGGATGCAGACGAACAGGACGCTGGGCTTGGTGCTCATGAGGTGCCTTTCATGCTGTACGGGTCGTGGGGTCGGTTGACCGGTGCGTCGTCGACGCTGTCGGACGGGACGTGGTCGTGGGTGCTGTTGCGGTCGACCAGCCGGTAGCGGCCGGGACCGTATCGTCGGTTGACGAAGCCGGGTGAAGGCTCAGCCGTGCTGGTGTGGGGTGGGCGCGGTGTCACGAGCGGCGGCTGATGGCGGCGTCCTCGTCGGTGGGAACGACCACCTGGTCGGCGGCGGCGCCGGCGTCGGGGTAGAGGGCGGCGAGCAGGCCGACACCGACGGCGAGGCCAACAAGCTGCGCCAGCACGAATCCGGGCACGGAGGCGGGGGCGATGCCGGCGAAGGTGTCGGTGAACGCCCGGCCGATGGTGACTGCCGGGTTGGCGAACGAGGTGGAGGAGGTGAACCAGTAGGCAGCGCCGATGTAGACGCCGACGGCGGCGGGCGCGACGGCGGCGCGGCCGGAGCGGGCGAGGGAGAAGATCAGCAGGATCAGCCCGGCGGTGGCGACGACCTCGCCCAACCAGAGGTGCCCGGCGGCGCGGTCCTTGCCGGAGAAGTCGACGGCGGCGAGGTCGAACATGAGGTTGGCCAGTACCGATCCGGCGATCGCGCCCAGCACCTGGGCCCCGACGTAGCCGCCCAGGTCGCGGGCGGTGAGGCCGGTTCCGGCGCGGCGGCCGAGGAACCAGTCAGCGGCGGACACGACCGGGTTGAAGTGGGCGCCTGAGATCGGTCCGAAGATGAGGATCAGCGTGGCGAGGGCGAAAACGGTGGCGGTGGAGTTCTCCAGCAACTGGAGGCCGACGTCGCCGGGCGAGAGGGTGGTGGCCATGATGCCGGAGCCGACCACGGCGGTGACCAGCAGGGCGGTGCCGAGGAACTCGGCCAGCAGGCGCCGCCGAAGTGCGATGGTCATGTGTTCTCTTCCATGATCGGAGGGACCCCGGGCGAGCCGGGGTGACGGTTACCAGGTGGTGGTGACGTTCAACTCGTCGAGGAGCCGGCGGACCCGGCGTTCGATCTCGTCCCGGATCGGCCGCACGCCGACCAGGTCGAGACCGGCGGGGTCCTCGACGGTCCAGTTCTCGTAGCGGGTGCCGGGGAAGACGGGGCAGGCGTCGCCGCAGCCCATGGTGACCACGACATCGGCGGCGCGGACGACTTCGTCGGTCCAGGGCTTGGGGAACTCCTCGGAGATGTCGATGCCGCGTTCGGCCATCGCCGCGATCGCGGCGGGGTTGATCTCGGTGCCGGGTTCGCTGCCGCCGGACAAGGCGATCGCGTGCTCGCCGGCCAGGTGGGTGAAGAAGCCCAGGGCCATCTGGGAGCGGCCGGCGTTGTGGGTGCACAGGAACAGCACCACGGGACGGCCGTCGCGGTGGTGACCCTCGACCCGGGCCAGGGCCCGCAGGCGCTGGCGGGCGAACCGTTCGGCCAGCAGAGGCAGATAGTTCGGAATGGTGGCGGCGGTGGCGAACTGGTCGTAGCTGCTGTGCAGGAACTTCTCGATGGTCTCGGTGCCGTAGATGCCGTCGAACTCCTCGGCCAGCCGGGTCGCCGCGGTGTGCAGGGCGACCTGCTGGTCGAGGGTGATCTCCTGCTGCGAGTAGGCGGTCGTGTCGGTCATCGGGGACCTCCGGGCAGGACGGCGGGGGCGAGCCGGTCAACCCGATCGGCGAGGTCGGCGTAGGCGGCCTCGAACGCCTCGTCGGTGTCCACCCGCACTGGGTCCGGGACGGACCAGTGCAGGCGGGGGCGGACCGGGCCGGCCAGCTCTTCGTGGGCGTTGTCGCACACCGCGATCACCAGGTCATCCCCGCGGACGACGTCGGTGACGTGGGCGGTGCCGGTCGGGTCGAGGTCGAGGTGGTGACGGTGGGCCACCGCGACCGCGCGGGGATGGACCCGGACCGCTGGCTTCGTGCCAGCAGAGGCGACGGCGCCATTGGTGCGCTGCTTCCACAGGGCGGCGGCCAACTGCGAGCGGGCCGAGTTGTGAGTGCACACGAACACCACTCGACCGATCCCGGACAGTCGCGGGGTGGCGAGGGCGGCGAGGGTTTCCGGGCGCAGCCGCAGGTAGGTGCGGCGCCGGTCACCCTCGGAGCGGCCCTTGACGACCAGGCCAGCGTCGGTGAGGACCTTGACGTGGTGGGCGACCAGGTTCGTCGGCATCTCGAGGGTGTGGGCGATCTCCCCGGGGGAGGCGTCGCCCAGGGTGAGTGCGTCCACGATCGCCAGGCGCGCCGGGTCGCCGAGAGCGGCGTGGATCCGTGCGCGCTCCGTCAGGGAAGCAAGCTCAGCGTTCATTGACTCAACTATTGCTGAGCTATGTGCCGTTCGTCAAGGACGAGTGCGCCACGGGATGCGTCTTGGCAAGCAGTGTGAGCAGGCGTCAAGGAACACTCGCGCCTCTGACGGCGGCTGTCCGTTAGCTGCTGCGCGGGGCGTACATGATGACGGCGACGCCGACGAGGCAAATGGCGGCGCCGATGAGGTCGTAGCGGTCGGGGCGGAACTTGTCGACGACCATGCCCCAGGCGAGGGAGCCGGCGACGAAGACGCCGCCGTAGGCAGCCAGGATGCGGCCGAAGTTCGGGTCGGGCTGGAAGGTGGCGACGAAGCCGTAGCAGCCGAGCGCGACAACGCCGGCCGCGATCCACAGCAGCCCTCGGTTCTCCCGCCAGCCTTGCCACACCAGCCAGGCGCCGCCGATCTCGGCGAGCGCGGCGAGGAGAAACAGCAGGATCGAGCGAGCAACCGTCATGCATCGGACCGTAGCGGGAGCACCTCACGGTCCTGCTGATCACCCTGCTTGCAGGAGCAGTTGCCGCCGGCGCAGCCGGTCGCGTGGCGGCGTGTGCTGGCCCACCACCAGGACAGCCCGGCGAGCACGGCAAGGGCGACGGCGACGCCGGGCAGAGAGTGGTTGACCGCGGCCCAGCCGGCACCACCAAGAACCCCGGCCGCGAGCAGGGCCGGCAGGACGCAGCAGGCGGCGCAGGCGGCCCCCGCGAGTCCGGTCAAGCCGGAGGGGAGCAGGCGGCGCAGCCGGTCAGCAGGTGTCGGCACGGGGAGTCCCTTCGGCGAGTTCAGCGAAGGGCAGTGGGCAGCAGGAACTGCCGGCACAGGCGATGAGGTCGTCACAGCCGGCCGAGATGGCGGCCCGCAGGGTGTCGCGGATGACCGTCAGGTCTGCCAGTTTCTGCTCGACCTCGATGAGCTTCTCCCTCGCGCGGGCCTGCAGGCTGCTGTCCGGTCGGCTGCTGTGCTGGTGCTGGCCAGCGTCGAGCAGGTCGGCGACCTCGTTGAGGGTGAAGCCGAGGCGCTGCGCGGTCTTGATGACCCGCAGTAGGGTGACCGTCTCGGACGGGTAGAGCCGATGCCCGCCCGGTGACCGATGAGGCGAGGTGAGCAGTCCCCGGCGCTCGTAGTAGCGCAGCGTCTGCAAGTTGACCCCGGCAGCGTCGGCCAGCTGGCCGCTGCGCAGTCCCGATCCGCTCATCTTTCGCCCGTTACCGCCGTGGCCCTGGCGGCCAGGGCGTCCAGCACGTCGACGTGCCCCGCCGGTACCTGGACATCCAGGGTCAACGAGTCAGGATCAGTGCGTGAAAGGTCGAAGGTGAAGAACGAGCAGCACGACGACTCGCGGGCCGTCAGATCCCGCGCCGTCACCTCCACCTGCGCCGCACCGTCGAGCCGCAACCGCAGGTGCCCCGCCGACATGCGGTCGACGGCGCGTACGGCAGCGGTGAAGAACTGATCGAACTCGGCGAGCCGCAGCGGCCGTTCCGCCGTCGGCAGTGTGCACGTATCCGCCACCCAGGAGTCGTGTGTCGGGATGTGGTGGTCACTCACACCACGACGGTAAGCCTGTACCTGGGTACTGGATGCAAGCCCAGTGTTACGTGTCACGTGTCCGAGGCTCCGGCGCTGGAATGCAGGTAGTGCCCGTCGTGCGTGGCCGGGTTCGGTCGGCAGGGGACGGTGGGGTCAGCAGCGCGGCGGGCTGGCACAGGACAGGGATGCTCATAGACCAAGCCGTGCGGCTGCGACTCGGCTTGGTCTTCCCGGCGGTCGCAGGACCAACATCCGAAGCATGGGAGCCAGCCTCCGAACGCTTCACTGGTGACCGTCGTGATCGTCTGACGGCGTGGGCGGTGGACCGCCACGGGTGGCCGCGGAGTACCGCGCGGCGTGGCTGGTCGCGACAAGGCTGCAGGCGATCCGAGTGAGGTGGCGGCGACGGCGAAGACGGCCAGTGCCGAGGCCGGAACATCTGACCGGAGGTAGGTCGCGATCACCGTGACGTCTCCGGCGAGCGCGAGGGCGGCGAGCGTGATGGTGGCGGCGAATGCGTGTCGGGGGCTGGCTTCGGGTAGCCAGCGCATGAGGCGGCCGGTGGTGGCGAGGGTTCCGGCGGCGGTGGCGATCGCGATGACGATCAGTGGAATGGCAGGGATCGCGGCCAGTAGGGCGATGAGGCCGGTGCGCCACGGGTGTGACTGTAGGAGCAGGAGCCACCAGATGCCCACGAGGGGTCCGGTGGCGATGTACCAGGCGATGGTGCGCCGGGCGTAGGCGGTGGCCAGTTCCCCGGCGAAGGCCTCCGCGACCGATTGCGGGCTGCCGAACCAAGCGATCGCGGCGATGACTGCCTCACCTTCGGGCAGGCCGGCGGTCACGTGGTCGCTGACGGCGTGGTCGAGTCCATCGCGTAGTTCGGCGAGGATCTGCTCGCGGCGTCGGCGTGGTCCACGCAGTCGTGCAGCCCGTGGCGCGGTCGAAACCGGCGAGGGCGATCGTCGGGCATCCGGCCTCTGCCGGCCGTGTCACCGGCACCGTCGCCATCGTGCACGGGCCGGAGGACTTTGAGGCCTTCGCCGATGGCCAGGTGCTCGTCGCCAAGGCCACCGCCCCGGCGTGGACACCGCTGTTCGCGCGCGCCGCCGCGGTGGTCACCGACGGCGGCACCCTGGCCGCACACGCCTCGCTGGTGGCCCGCGAGTACGGCATTCCCGCCGTCGTCGGCACCGGCGACGCCACCCAACGACTGCGTCCCGGGCAGCTCGTGACCGTCGACGGCACCGC
The DNA here is from genome assembly GCF_047921475.1 of Micromonospora sp. SL4-19. Taxonomy (NCBI): domain Bacteria; kingdom Bacillati; phylum Actinomycetota; class Actinomycetes; order Micromonosporales; family Micromonosporaceae; genus Micromonospora; species Micromonospora sp. SL4-19. The sequence continues at coordinate 9,334 of NZ_JBLROB010000031.1, read as the reverse complement.
AGGCACCATCACAATTCACAGCTAGGCCGTCAGGCCCACAGCTGCTGCACGCACCCTGGGGGAAGGCGCAGCCTCCGGGCCGTGGGCGCTGGGGACCGCCACGTATCCGGTTGGTGGCCTATTCAACAGCAGGTCGCGAGGTAGGACTGCAAGTCGGCGAGGGCGGCGAGCGCGCCATCACGATCGGCCCGGTAGTACACCGTCTTGCCGTCCCGGCGGCAGGTGACCACGCCACCGCGTCGCAGCAGGGTCAGCTGCTGGGACGCTGTGGCCTGGCTGATGCCGATCCGTTCGGCCACCTCGCCGACGGACATCTCGGCGCCGCGGGCGAACAGCATCATGATCCGTTGCCGGGTGGTGCTGCCGAGGGCCTTGAGGAACTCCTGCGTCTGTGGCGCGAGGCCCGGCGCGGCGGCGTTCTGTGGCCCGGTCGGCTGGTCGGCGGTCTGGCTCATGGTCACACCCTTCCTCGTCCCATTCATATTGTCATTCAACGAAATGACGATATGATCGTGTCGTGACCGCTCAAGCCGATCCTGTGATCATCATTGGCGGCGGCCAGTCCGGCCTCGCTGCCGCCCGAGCAGCCCTGACCGCCGGGCTGCGACCCGTCGTCCTGCACGCCGGCGCCGACCCGGTCGGTTCCTGGCCGGACTACTACGACAGCCTCACCCTCTTCTCGCCCGCCCGCTACAGCGCACTGCCCGGCATGCCCTTCGACGGCGACCCCGACCGCTATCCGCACCGCGACGAGGTCACCTCCTACCTGCGCCGCTATGCCCAAGCGCTCGACGCCGAAATCTGCACTCGCACGCGGACGGTCGCCGTGCACGCCCGTCCCGACGGTGGATACCTGGTCCGCACCGACACCGGCGACGAGCTCGCCGCGGTGGGTGTCGTCGCCGCCAGCGGCTCCTTCGGCAACCCGTACCTGCCGGCCCTGCCCGGGCAGGGCGACTACGGCGGGGACCTGCGGCACGTCGCCGACTACCGCCGGCCTGAGGCGTATGACGGCAAGCGTGTGGTGGTCGTGGGTGCCGGCAACTCCGCCGTTCAGGTCGCCTACGAACTCGCCACGCACGCGCGCGTGACGCTGGCGACCCGCGAGGCGGTCCGGTTCCTGCCGCAGCGCATCCGCGGGCGGGACCTGCACCACTGGCTACGCGTCACCGGCGCCGACCGTCTCCCGCGCGCGGTCCTCACCCGGCTCGTCCGGCACGCCACCGTGCTCGACCCCGGCCGCTACCAGGCCGCCGTCACTTCAGGCGTCCTTCCCCGCCGGGAGATGTTCACTCGCTTCACGCCCGAGGGCGTCGTCTGGAGCGACGGCACAACAGAATCGATCGACGCGATCATCTACGCCACCGGCTACCGCCCCGACCTCGACTACCTCACCCCTCTCGGCACCCTTGACCGCGGCGTGCCCGGGCAGGTGGCCGGGATCTCCACCACCCATCCCGGCTTGGTCTACCTGGGTCTGGAGTTCCAGCGATCCTTCGCCTCGAACACCCTGCGCGGTGTCGGGCGCGACGCCGCGTTCGTCATGGCAGCCCTTGTCGCCGCACACGCTGGCCGGCGACCCCGCTCTTCTCGCCAGCGGCGCGACACGCCCTCCGGTCACCCGTGGCCGACGTCGGCCATGAAAGCGGATCGAGCCACGGACGGCGCCGGCACGTGACGGCGGTAGGGGCGCGGCCGGGTCAGGCCCGGGAGGCGCCTGCCGGCTCGATCGACAGCAGCGCGGCGAGCTGGCGCAGGATCTGCGGCCGCGCCCGGTAGTAGACCCACGTCCCACGCCGCTCGGCGTTGACCAGGCCTGCTTCGCGCAGCGTCTTGAGGTGGTGGGAGATCGTCGGGCCGGTCAGGTCGAACGCGGGGGTCAGGTCGCACACGCACGCCTCCCCGTCCTCGGCGGAGGCGATCATCGACATCAGCTGCAGTCGTACCGGGTCACCGAGGGCCTTGAACGCGGGTGCCAGCACCGCGGCCATCTCGGGCGGAACCCGGCGCTGCGCCAGCGGCGGGCAGCACGGCGCCTCGGCGTTCAGATCGACGACGGGCAGCAACTCCTTTTGCTTCGACATGCCTCTAGGTTGACATCCCTCTAATTATCGTGCAAGCCTTTGATTCGACGGGCGTCAAGACAAGGCGTCCCAAAGGAAAGGGGACCACCATGTTCGGCTCGATCCGCCGCCCCCGGACGTCGCTGGCCGGTGTCCGGTTTTGCGACTCCTGCGCCCAGGTGTCCACCCACGCGCTGCGCGCCGAGCGCCGCCTCGACCGCGTCCGCGCCACCGCCTACACGCTGATCAGCCCCCGCTGAGGAAGGACCCGACATGAGCCAGATCACCCCCACCACTGGCGGCTTCACCGGCAACCCCGCCGCCGCACTGCAGGTCACCGGCTCCGGCGCCTGCTGCGGCAGCCCCGCACAGGCCGTCGGCGGGATCCTCCCGCCGGCCGGCGACACCGCCAGCGGTGACCCGTGCTGCGGCACCCGCCAGCCCGCCCAAGCCGCCGACTCGTGCTGCGGCACCCAGGCCAAGGCCGACGCCGTCACCTCCGGACAGGGGTGCTGCTCATGACCATCCCGAACGAGCTCCAGGATCTGCTCGGCTGGGTCAGCGCCGACCGGATGGCGGCCGCCATCGGTGTCCTCGCCGGCGACCGCATGGCGGGGCGGCGCGTCGGCTCGCCCGGCGGCGCGGCAGCCCGGGCCTGGCTCGTCGACCAGCTCACCGACCTCGGCGCCGACGTCCGCACCGAGGAGTTCCCGGTCCGTGCCGTGCCGCAGGTGTACGAGACACCGACGGTCACCTGGGGCGACCGGAGCGGCTCCGCCCCGCTGGTGTTCGGCCGACAGGTCGCGATCCACCCCGCCTCCGCCGACACCGCCGACACCCGCCGCGGTGCCCTCGGCGTCGCCGGCAAGGATGACCCGGCGGGGCGGTGGCTGGTCGTGCCGGCCGAGATGAGCTTGTTCGACGCCTACCGCGACACCTGCGGCGCCGCCGGGTTGCTGGTCCGCCGCGCCGTCGATGTCGAAGGCTGGCAGTTCACCATGCTCGCTGGACCAGATCCGGGACCACTACCGGTGCTGGCCCTCGACCCCGACACCCACCACGTCGTCCTCGCCGCTGCCGCCGCGGGCCACGGCTGGCTGGCTGGTGCCACGCCGCTGCGCCGCGATGATGTCACCGGCACCAATATCCACGCCCAGCTCCGCGAGCCGGTCCCCGGCAGCACCGACCTGCTGCTCACCGCCCACTACGACGGTGTCGGCGACCACCCGGGCCTGCGCCTACCTGGCGCCTCGGACAACGCCACCGGCGTCGCCGTGGTACTCGAAGCCGCCCGAATCCTCGCCCGTGGACTCCCCGACGGCATCGGGCTCTGCGTCGCTCTGCTCGACGCTGAGGAGGTCGGCGCGCTCGGCTCCGCCCATCACGCCACCCAGCTCCGCACCCAGGGTCCCGCGCCCCTGGTCGTCAACGTCGACGGTGCCGGCCGCCTCGACGGGGCGGCGGCGGTCGAGGCGGGCGGACCTGCTCATCGCCTCCTCGCCTTGCTCGACCAGGCAGGCCGGCACACCGGCGTCCCCCTCACGGCGGGCCCAGTGGCATCGGACAACCGCCGCTACGGCGGCGCGGGCTTCGCCGCGGTCGGCATTGGTGCCGGCATGGGCGGCTACCACAGCCCCGCCGACACCCCCGACAAGGTTGATCCCGCCACCCTGGCCGCGATCGCCCGCCTTGTCGTCGCGACCGCCCACCTCACCGCGACCACGCCCGCTACACTTTCATCGCCAATCGGCGATAGACGATAGAAGGAGTTGGTGGTGGGCGACCTCCTCGACCGGGGCACCGCGCAGACCTACGCCTCGTGGTTCCGGGCCCTCGCGGACCCGACCCGGGTGCAGATCGTCGAGTACCTCGCCCGGCACGCCCGACCGATGAGCGTCGGCGAGATCGTCGCCGCCGTCGGCCTGGCCCAGTCCACCGTCTCCCAACACCTGAAGATCCTCACCGAGGTGCGGTTCGTGCTCGTCGAGCCGGTCGGCACCGCTCGCCACTACCGCATCAACGACGGCTGCGTCGGCTGCTTCCCGTCGGCCGCCGACGTCGTCATGGGCCGCCCTGCCCCCCATCCGAACGGAGCCTGCTGATGGCCGACCTCACTGTCCGCCCCATGACCGGGGACGACGCCGAGCGGGTCCTCGCCATCTATCAGGCCGGCCTCGACAGCGGTGACGCCAGCTTCGAACCCACCGCCTCGACGTGGGCGGCGTTCGACGCCGGCAAGCTGCCCGATCACCGCTTCGTCGCCGTCGCTGCCGACGACCAGCTGATCGGCTGGGTCGCCGTATCACCCACATCGACCCGCGCCGTCTACGCCGGCGTCGTCGAGCACTCCGTCTACATCGACCCCGCCGCCCAGGGGAGAGGCGCCGGCCGGCTTCTCCTCGATGCCCTGATCGCGTCCACCGAGGCTGCCGGGATCTGGACCGTCCAGTCCGGTGTCTTCCCGGAGAACGCCGCCAGCCTCGCTCTGCACAGCGCGCCGGGTTCCGCGTGATCGGCATCCGCGAACGCGTCGGCCGCCACCACGGCCGCTGGCGTGACGTGATCCTCCTCGAACGCCGCAGCCTCACCATCACCTGACACCCGCCGCCGCCCCGGTAAACCGGCGGCTCACCACGCACTGCTGATTTGATGAACCTCAACATAAGGAGTTGTCTGATGAGCACTCTGGACCAGCTGCCCGTCGCCGTCATCGGCGCCGGGCCGGTCGGACTCGCCGCCGCCGCCCACCTGCACGAGCGCGGCCTGCCCTTCCTTGTATTGGAGGCCGGTGACACCGCCGGCGCGGCGGTGCGGCAGTGGGGGCACGTGCCGGTGTTCTCCCCGTGGCGGTACAACATCGACCCCGCCGCCCGCCGGCTGCTCGACGACGCCGGCTGGGTTGCCCCGGCCGAGGACGCGCTGCCCACCGGCGCGGAGCTGGTGGCCGACTACCTGCAGCCCCTCGCGGAGCTGCCGCAGCTCAAGCCGCACCTGCGCTACGGCGCACGCGTGGAGGCGATCAGCCGCCTTGGCCTGGATCGGCTGCGCACCGCTGGCCGCGAGCAGGCGCCGTTCCTGATCCGCCTCGCCGACGGCGAAGAGGTGCTCGCTCGCGCGGTCATCGACGCCTCCGGCACCTGGGGCACCCCCAACGTCCTCGGCGCCTCCGGCCTCCCCGCACGAGGCGAGAAGAACGTGGCCGCGTACCTGGAGCACGCCCTGCCGGACGTGCTCGGCACCGACCGAGACCGGTTCGCCGGCCGGCACACCCTGGTCGTCGGCGCCGGCCACTCCGCCGCCAACACCCTGCTCTCCTTGGCGGAGCTGGCCGCGGCTGAGCCGGGCACCGAGGTGACCTGGGCGATCCGCTCGGCCAGCCCGGCGCGTACCTACGGCGGCGGGGACGCCGACGCGCTGCCCGCCCGCGGCGCACTCGGTTCCCGGCTGCGTGAGCACGTGGACGCCGACCGGATCCGGCTGCTCACCGGCTTCTCCGTCCACGCCCTCACCCCGACCGATGGCCGCGTCGCGGTGGTCGTGCGCCACGCCGACGGTAGCGAGGAGCAGGTGATCGTCGACCGGATCGTTGCCGCGACCGGCTTCCGCCCGGACCACTCGATCGCCGCCGAACTGCGCCTCGACCTGGACCCGGTCATGGGCGCCACCCGCGCCCTTGCCCCGCTGATCGACCCCAACGAGCACTCCTGCGGCACCGTCCCGCCGCACGGCGTCGACGAACTGGCCCACCCCGAGGCCGGCTACTACGCCGTCGGCATGAAGAGCTACGGCCGCGCGCCCACCTTCCTCATGGCCACTGGCTACGAGCAGGTCCGCTCGGTCATCGCCGCACTCGCCGGCGACTGGCAGGCAGCCCGCGACGTCCAGCTCGACCTGCCCGAAACCGGCGTCTGCAACAGCAACCCCGCCGACTCCACCGGCACCGACAGCTGCTGCGGCCCCACCCCGACAGCCCAGCCGGCCGGCAAGGGACTCGCCACCGGCATCTCCGGTGGACTGCTGTCCGCGCCGCTGACCCTGATCACCCTCGACACTGCCAACGAGGGCCAGACCGGCGGCTGCTGCAGCAGCTGATGCCCACCACCGCCCCCACGGTGCCCGCCGACCACACGGTCGGCGGGCACCACACCCACGGGTGGCGTATCGTCGCCGCCCTCGCCATCACCTCCACCATCGGCTACGGCACCCTCTACTACGCCTACGCCGTCCTGCTCGGCCCAATGGCAGCCAGCCTTGGTGCCTCCACCACCGCCGTCACCGGCGCCCTGACCGCCAGCGTCCTTGCCGGCGCGCTGATGGCCATCCCGGTCGGTAGGTGGCTGGACCGGCACGGCGGACAAGTTCTGATGACCACCGGCTCGATCACCGCCACCGCCTTGCTGGTCGCCTGGTCGCAGGTCCAGAGCATCGGGCAGCTCTACGCCGTCATGATCGGCATCGGAATCACCGGCGCCATGGTTCTCTACGAACCTGCCTTCGCCGTCATCGTCTCCTGGTTCACCCCCGACCGGCGCCCCACCGCCCTCCTCGCGGTCACCGTCGTCGCCGGGTTCGCCAGCACCATCTTCATGCCCCTCACCGGCTACCTGGTCGCCCACATCGGCTGGCGCGGCGCACTGCTCACGCTCGCTGCCATCCACGGCACCGTGACCGTGCCGCTGCACGCCCTCGCCATTCGCAAACCCCCGCACATCGCGGCACCCATCCCCGCAGCGCGACCAGACCACCTCACGCGGCGTGCCGCTGCCCGCGCCGCCATGCACGATCTCCGGTTCTGGATTCTCGCCGCCGCCCTCATCGCCCACGGCGCAGCCACCAGCACCATCGGTGTCCACCTTGTCGGCTACCTCACCAGCCGCGGCCATCCCGCTACCTTCGCCGCCACTACAGCCGGGTTGCTCGGCGTCCTGTCCGTCACCGGACGACTCGTGCTCACCGGCGCACGACGCCGGCTGCCGGTCACGCACATTGTGGCCGCGGTCTTCGCCGTTCAAGCCGCCGCTGTCCTTGCCATGCCCCTTGTCGCCGGAACCCGGGCAGGTGCCGTCATCGCCGTTACCGGCTTCGGACTCGGCTTCGGCATCGCCAGCCTCGCCACCCCAGCACTCCTCGCCGACCGCTACGGCACCACCGCCTACGCCACCATCGCCGGACGACTCGCCGCCCCCGTCACCACGGCCAAAGCCGCCGCACCCCTGCTTGCCGCCACGCTCTTACCGCACGGCGGCTACCACCTTCTACTCGCCGCCGTCACCACCGCATGCCTTCTCGCCGCCGTCGGCATGCGGGTCGTGGGGGAGGGCAGGATCGATAGCGGCGAGCACCGTAACCAGCCCACCTGACTGCGCGCTGCTGCCGTGTCAGGAGCAGATCCAGCTCAAGCACCCGCAATGGCCTGCGCGCAGAAGGCCGACCCGACACCTACCCCAGGTCCCACGCGGTCCACCTGACAGCCCATGGCCGCTCGGATCGCGTGGCCGGCAGTGGCTGATCTCCGAACAGCACTGCTCCTACCGCCTCGGCCGCTGCGCGCATTTCCGCCTCCGGGTCCCGCAGCGGATCACACACCACCAGTAGGAGATCGCGGTGAACGAGTGTCTGGGCTGGGTGGCCCGTCTGCTGCCTGATCAGCGAGCGGATCTCCTTCCGGAGGGCGGCAAGCTGGTCACCGGGCACCTCCCGAACCTCCGCGTAGCCGTGCTCACGCACCACGTCGGCGACCACCTGCGCGACGACCGGGACTCTGCGGTCGACCGCTGGCGCGGGAAACAGACGGTCCATCAACGTGAGACACGTCGGCACGTCGGAACGCCGGCTCCCGGTACCTGCTCAGCGTGCCGCCGTCACCGCCGACCATCAGCGCCCAGGCCCGGCCGCACATCGTCGTGTGCTCCCAGATTGGCTCCCGCAGCGCCTCGACGTCATACCGCCGCTGGACTGCCTGCCGGTCACTGTCTCCGGCCGTGAGGTAGTGGTCGGGTACGGCGCTACGGCCCTGCTCCGGCGGCTCGTGCCGGCGCGCGAGGTGCACCGCCTCACCGCCGCTGACCGCCACGAGAAGCAGCAGAGACTTCCCAGCGGTGATGACGTTCGGTCCATGCAGGCCGTCACGCACCAGCAGTATGCCCGCCCCTCCTTGCAGGACGGCCACAGGCGAGGCTTGCTCGGCCCCAGGCCCGCGGCCATCAAGCTCGTCGAATACGGGACCGCATGTGCCGATGTCGCCGGCATGGCACAACGTTCACGCCCACACGGCGAACAGCTCGTCCGGCCGGCTTGTACCTGCCGCCCTACCCACCCGGCCCCGCCCGTGTTCGAGGCCGATGCCGGCACTGCCTGTTCATGTTCCTCCGCCGGTGCTCGCCGCCGCGCAGGACGTGCTGCTGGGGATGGCTGTCCCGTCGAGCCGCGGCTGGATGACCGCGCAACATCTCCAAGGCCTGGACTGGGAACCGGGCCACCGCCTCGACATCCAGCCACACCAGGGAATGCACTCGGGTCTGGATAGGACGGCAGGGCGAGTCCTTGACCGTTCGCCGTAACGGACCCGGTAACGGCGAACGCCCGCCGGTGGGGGAGCGGCCGACATCGGATGGCATTGGGACGTGATACAGGGTGTCGTTCTGTCCGGGTATGCGGATGTATCGAGCTGTTCCGACACGGCGTGACAGAATCGTTGTAAAACTGGGGGTCAAGGGATCGTCGGTTCAAATCCGGCCGTCCCGACCGGTTGACCTGGGGAGATGGAGATCTCCCCAGGTAACGGCGGTAACGGATGATCTTTGATGGCAGTAACCGCGCTGCGGATTGGCCGTCGGTCCTCCTCGCGTTCACCCGCTCCGACCTGCGGCTTCACGCCGATCGCGGATGCACCGGCATGTTGCTTCCTTGATTTCGCGTTAAGTGCTGCGGATGCTTGCCGCCTACGAGAAGCTGTCGACCCTTGCTCGGGCTTGGCCTAAGACCACGCACGAGGTGGTGCCGCCGCCAGGCATGGTCGGTGGCCTGTACCTGGTGAACCGGCAGACCGGCGAGGAGTTCCACTCGCCGTCGGACAAGGGTGAGCCGGTGGACTGCGGGTACATCGGCCGGCTGCCCCGTCCGGCGCTGCACGTTCCTGTACCTCGCCGGCCCCGCCACGAGCCGCCCCAGACCAACCCGGGTTTACCGAACTGTGACATGTCACACGGCAAATGCCGAAGGTCGTCGATTTAGGCTGCCGCCACACACCCTGGGCAACCTCCACCTCGAGA
>NZ_JBLROB010000030.1:0-74503 GCF_047921475.1 Micromonospora sp. SL4-19 | reverse complement strand
TCCGATGTCTGAGAACCACGACGCCGTCGTCCATGACGCGAACGCGGGGAGCGAGTCCCGCTGCCCGGTCGCACACGGACGCGCCCCCCACCCGACCCAGGGCGGCGGTAACCGCGGCTGGTGGCCGAACCAGCTCAACCTGAAGATCCTCGCCAAGAACCCCGCCGTGGCCAACCCCCTCGGTGAGCAGTTCAACTACGCCGAGGCGTTCAAGGCCCTCGACCTCGCCGCCGTGAAGCAGGACATCGCAGAGGTCCTGACGACCTCGCAGGACTGGTGGCCGGCCGACTTCGGCCACTACGGCCCGTTCATGATCCGGATGGCGTGGCACAGCGCGGGCACCTACCGCATCAGTGACGGTCGCGGTGGCGCCGGCGCCGGGCAGCAGCGATTCGCGCCGCTCAACAGCTGGCCGGACAACGGAAACCTCGACAAGGCTCGCCGTCTGCTGTGGCCGGTCAAGAAGAAGTACGGCAAGAACCTCTCGTGGGCCGACCTGATGATCCTCGCCGGCAACGTGGCCCTGGAGTCGATGGGCTTCAAGACCTTCGGCTTCGCCGGTGGCCGCGAGGACGTCTGGGAGCCCGACGAGGACGTCTACTGGGGCCCGGAGACCACCTGGCTCGGCGACCAGCGCTACACCGGCGACCGGGAGCTCGAGAACCCGCTCGCCGCGGTCCAGATGGGCCTCATCTACGTCAACCCGGAGGGCCCGAACGGCAACCCGGACCCGATCGCCTCGGCCCGGGACATCCGTGAGACGTTCCGCCGGATGGCGATGAACGACGAGGAGACGGTCGCGCTCATCGCCGGCGGTCACACCTTCGGCAAGACCCACGGCGCGGGCCCCGCCGACCACGTCGGCCCCGAGCCCGAGGGCGCTCCGCTCGAGGAGCAGGGCCTGGGCTGGAAGAACAGCTTCGGCACCGGCAAGGGCGCCGACACCATCACCAGCGGTATCGAGGTCACCTGGACCTACCACCCGACCCGGTGGGACAACGAGTTCTTCCACATCCTCTTCGCCTACGAGTGGGAGCTGATGCAGTCGCCGGCCGGCGCGCATCAGTGGCGGCCCAAGAACGGCGCGGGCGCCGACATGGTGCCCGAGGCGCACGATCCGTCGAAGCGCCGCGAACCGCGGATGCTCACGAGCGACCTCGCGCTCCGGTTCGACCCGGTCTACGAGCAGATCTCGCGGCGCTTCCTGGCGAACCCGGACGAGTTCGCGGACGCCTTCGCCCGGGCCTGGTTCAAGCTGACCCACCGCGACATGGGTCCAATCGCTCGCTACCTCGGCCCGGAGGTCCCGGCCGAGGCGCTGCTGTGGCAGGACCCCGTCCCGCCGGTGGCGCACGAGCTCATCGACGCGCAGGACATCGCCGCCCTCAAGGGCCAGATCCTCGCCTCGGAGCTGTCGGTGTCCCAGTTGGTATCCACCGCGTGGGCGTCCGCGTCGACGTTCCGGGGCAGCGACAAGCGCGGCGGCGCCAACGGGGCGCGTATCCGCCTCGAGCCGCAGAACGGCTGGGAGGTCAACAACCCCGACGAGCTGGCGACCGTGCTGCACACCCTGGAGAAGATCCAGGAGGGGTTCAACGCCGCCCAGACCGGCGACAAGAGGATCTCCCTCGCCGACCTGATCGTGCTGGCCGGTGGTATCGGCGTCGAGCAGGCCGCTCGGAACGCCGGCTACGCCGTCGAGGTCCCCTTCACGCCGGGACGTACGGACGCGTCGCAGGAGCAGACCGATGTGGAGTCGTTCGCCGCGCTCGAGCCGACCGCGGACGGGTTCCGCAACTACCTCGGCAAGGGCCACCGCCTGCCGGCCGAGTTCCTCCTGATCGACAAGGCGAACCTGCTGACCCTGAGCGCGCCCGAGATGACGGTTCTCATCGGCGGTCTCCGCGTCCTGGGTGCGAACTACCAGCAGTCGCCGCTGGGTGCCTTCACCACGGCCCCCGGGTCGCTGACCAACGACTTCTTCGTCAACCTGCTCGACCTGGGCACGACGTGGAAGCCGACGTCCGAGGACGCACAGACCTTCGAAGCCCGTGACCCCGCCACGGGTGAGGTCAAGTGGACCGGCAGTCGCGTCGACCTCCTCTTCGGTTCGAACTCGGAGCTGCGCGCGCTCGCGGAGGTCTACGCGAGCGACGACGCAGGGGAGAAGTTCGTGCACGACTTCGTCGCTGCCTGGGTCAAGGTGATGAACCTCGACCGGTTCGACCTCGCCTGATCCTGGCGGACGTCCAGGTCGGCCCGCGCCGGCCGACCTGGACGTCCTCGGTCCGCTGATCGGCCTCCTCCGGTCGGTTCACGATCGGGTGATCGCGTTGGCCGCCTGACGAGTGGCGTTACTCGCGGCACGCGTACCCTTGCCGGCATGCCCGTGGCCTTCCCCGACTCGCTGCAGGCTGCGGCCTCTACACCACCACATCGCCGCCTCGCCCCGATCGCGTTCTCTCTGGCCCTGGTCGCCGTGGGAGTCCTTGGTGGCGTCGGGGCCACCACGCTCGTCCACGATCCCTACACCGCCAGGACGGAGGTACTGGTCGGGACGGTCACCTGGTCGAACGACCAGACCAGGTTGATCGCTTTTGAGGAAGACGGGACGACGCGGAGCCCTCTCGATGGCGACACCATCTACGCAGTGATCGCCGACACCTGGGAAGACGCGAACGGGACAATCCACGCCAGCGGCACGTATCCCACCTGCCTGGCCGGTGAGGGCGACGACCCCGTTTCGATGGACCGACACCGAGTCAGGCTTGAGGTCCTACACCGAGACACGGGTGGTCAGCCGCAGCACATCGCCGTCAACGTCCGCTGCCTTGACTGATACGCGGCATTCGTCCGCAGATACCTGGGCGCCGTGCTCACTCCTCCCCAGATCCGTTACGCCGGGCCTCCCCGGGGCCTCGGAACCGGTGCACCTCCTGCGGCCAGTCGAGCACGGTCGCGAGCCTGCCAGCCCAGTATCGCGCCGCCGCGTCGTCGGGCACCCACTCATCGTTGAAGGTGATCAGGTACGCCGTCATGGTCGTCTCCTCTCAGCCCCTGGACGAGGGCCTTTCCCGACTCCTCGTGTGCGGCGGTCCGGCCGGCCGCCGTACCAGCTACTAGGGTTCCTGCATCCGGGATCTGAGCACGTCGAATTCGCACCCCGGCGCGTCCGGATCGAAGCCGTGCTCGATCAGCCAGTGCGACGCCACCAGGCTGCGCAGTGACCACCAGGCGCGGATCACCTCCCGGTCCGCGCCGGCGCCGTAGCCGGCAAGCAAGTCGTCCAGGCGTTCCTCGTGCCCGAGCGTCAAGGTGGCGAGGTCGAACATGGCGTCGCCGGGGGCGGCCTCGGACCAGTCGATGACGCCGGTGACCTCGTCGCCGTCGACGAACACGTGGGTGATCTGCAGGTCGCCGTGGATGAACACCGGTTTCCACGGCCGGAGCGCGGCCTCGGCGATCTCGCGGTTGCGTCGGATCACCTCGGCGGGCAGAACGGCGTTGGCGAGCAGCCACGCGCACTCGCTGTCGAGCTCCGCCGCCACGTCGTCGAGCCGGGGCCCCGGCCACGGCGGCAACGGCGCATCGTGCAGCCTCCGTATGGCGGCACCCGCCGCAGCCCACGCCGCCGGCGATGCGGCCGACGGTTCGCCGAGGAGGCCGAGCGCCTTGCCGGGCACGGCGGCGATCGCGAGCACGGGCGGCTCGCGCCAGAGGATCGCCGGGGTCGGTATCGGCGCCATGGCCATCGCCCGCACCTCGACGTCGGCGTGCGCCGGGTCGCCGTCGACCTTCAGGAACACGTCGCCGACACGCAGCGTCGCGCGCTGGCTGTGGGCGACGACGACTTCAACCTCTTCCATACCGGCCATCCTGGCGGGGATGGCCGCCGATGTCGCCGGAGTTTGCGGGCCGCCGGTTCTGCCGTGAACCACCACCGACTTCGATACACGGCCTAACAGACTCCCCAGACGGGGCGCAGGTCGCTCGTCCGGTAGGGCGTTCCACCTGGCCCCGTCTCGGGAGGCTGGACGGTCTACGACTGCCCGACGAGGAGATCCCGCTTCAGCGCTTGGCCTGGTCTGTTTCGCGTCAGCCCGCCGTGCCTAGACGTGCTCGCAATCGAACAGAGCTTCGCGCTCCCAGAGGCTTCCTGCGAGAGCGACGGGATAGCTGACCTCTCTGACTTGCTTGTCATCGGTCTCGACCGAAAGCCGTAGCGACAGTGGCTCTGGCTGGAATGCGATCGAGCACTCGAACTGCAGCTCGACCACGAGCTGACCGGTGCTGCCAGGGGGCAACAGCCGGGGTTGTCCGATGCTGTTCAGCACGACGCCCGGCCTCCCTGCTTGAGCCCCATGGACGGTGATCGGCGCGGGGCCGGCGTTGATCAGCATCAAATACCCGGACAGCTGGACGGATCCCGGGGAGGCCGAGCCTCCCATAGCCGCTTGAGGGACGGCCACGAGTGCGACCACGGCGTTCCGCTCCCGCTGATCACGCGAGTCTCGCAGTTGGCTGACCCCGAAACCGCCAAGCACAACGCCGACCACGAAGACGGCGACGAGCCGCACGGCAAACTTCTGTCTGATCACGAGGCGGTCATGGGCGGTGGAACCCGACTCCGCCGGCTGGTGATTGTGCTCGTCCAGGTCGATCACTGCATGCTCCGCGGCATGGGCGTCAGCCTAGGGCCTCCCCATCCAGGCGTGTCGGTCCGGCTACGTGCCATCCACATGCCAGTCGGCTCGGGCCTGGCGACCGGCCCGTGCGGCATTTCGACCGATCCGCCGACTGCGCTCCAGGACGGCCACGACGATACTGATCGCTATGGCTACCATCGCGCGGCGCTGGGCGTGGGTCGCGGTGCTGGTGGTCGGTGTCGGGCTCTACCTGCTGGTGCTCGAGGCTCTGGCCGGCACCCGGAACATCAACTTCGTACCCGCGTTGATCCTGCTCGGCGCGTCCATCGCCCCTGCCACGTTCCTGACGTTCGCGCAGGGCCGTTCGGGCCGCTGGCGGGTTCCGGGCTCGATCGTGGGCCTGTCGGCGTTCCTCGGCGGGGTGCTCGGCGTCGTCACCGCGGGCTGGCTGGAGTACGACGCACTGCACCGTCTCGGCGTGTTGCCGATGGTGTTCGTGGGCCTGATCGAGGAGACGGCAAAGCTGGTCGTGCCCGCCGGCATCCTGCTGCTGTGGCGGCGGCACCGGTCGCCGGGCGACGGGCTGGTGATCGGCGTCGCCTCCGGAGCCGGGTTCGCCGCCCTCGAGACCATGGGATACGCGTTCACCGCGCTGGTCGGGTCGCAGGGCAACCTGGGGGCCGTCGAGCAGACGTTGTTGATCCGCGGGCTGACCGCCCCCGCCGCCCACCTGTCCTGGACGGGGTTGACCGCCGGCGCGTTGTTCGCGGTCGCCGCCGCTCCCGGCGCGCGCAGATTGGTCGCCTTCGTCCTGACCTTCGCGGCGGCCGTGACGCTGCACGCCTGCTGGGACACCTTCGACACCCGAACCGCCTACCTCCTGATCGGCGGCATCTCGCTGGGCTGGCTGCTGTTGCAACTGCACCTCTACCGGGATCCGTCGGCCACCACGACCGCCCGGCGGGCCGCCGTGCCGCGACAAGAGACCGCAGGACACCGACGCTGACCGTTCGGCCCCGAGCGGAGCCGTCCCACCGCCGTCGAACACCGCGCGGGGTCGAATGCGCCGGGTCCCCGGGTCTGGCCGGGTAGACGTCCACGCCGGCCAGCCTCGGCGAGTGGCCGCGCCGCGATCCGCGGGGTCGCGTCGCCGCCGGCCCCGCGTCACAGTCAGAACAGCGTCAACGGCCCGACCGGCGCGGGTTCGGGCAGCGGCTTCACCTCGGGCAGGCGCGTCCGGACCTCGTCGTGGAATCTGCGGGCGAGGTCGGGCGCGTCGGCGTTGTCCGGGGTGTGTACAAACATGGTCGGCGAGCGGCCTTCGCGCAGCCAGCCGGTCATCACGTCGAGCCAGGGCTGCCAGCCCTGGACCGTCTGCGCGGGGTCGTCGCGGCCGAGATACCGGACGATCGGCCGGTCGGTCAGCGCGCGGGTGCGTAGCGGCGTACGCGGCTTCCTGGTCCACGCCTCCCGTTCCGCCTCGCTGGTCGGTGGGGTGCGGAAGAACGCGGTGGTGTCGAAGGGGATCCACTCCGCGCCGACCCCGACGAGCGTCTCTTCCAACGTCCGCACCGCCCGGGGGTCGTCGAAGAACGCGGGGTGGCGGACCTCCACGGCGTACCGGTGGGCGGTGGGAAGCCCGCGCAGGAAGCGGGCGAGCGCCGGTACGTCGGCGGGGCCGAACGAGCCCGGCAACTGGATCCAGAGGGCGTGGGCTCGTGGACCGAGGGGTTCGATCGCGTTGAGGAAGACCCGGAGATCCTCGTCGGCGCCGGTGAGCCGACGTTCGTGCGTGACGACCTTCGGCAGCTTGAGCACGAACCGGAAGTCGGGGTCGGTCTGCTGCGCCCACGAGGCCACCGTCTCCCGCGTCGGGGTCGCGTAGAAGGTGGTGTTCCCCTCGACCGCGGTGCACCAGCCGGCGTAGGCGCGCAGCCGCTCGTGCGCCGGCAGCGGGTGCGCCAGGAAGCGTCCCTGCCAGGACCTGTGTGTCCACATCGCGCACCCCACGTGCAGGCGCACCCTGCCCTCCCACCGTTCGACGGACCCGGCGCGGCGGGAGCCGCGCCGTAGGCAGGAACGGTATCCGGCCGGATTTCGGGCGTACCCGCGGCTCAGCGGAATGCTCCCTCCGCCGAGGGAACTGGTCATTGCTTATCTGCTCCACCGGGTCGGCCGAATCGTGCGAAATCGGGGTGGTGAACACCAGGGCCGGCAGTTCCGGCACGTCGAGTCGCGAGCGTCCACGTACCAGGACGCCGACCCTGGCGTTCGTCAGAACTCCTTCCGCGCTTCTTAGAACCGCAGATTGCGCAGGTAGCGGTAGCCGACCTCGGCCGTCTGCTGCGGGGTCACGTCGGGGGTGTCGTTCTCGACGATGTACTCCTGCACGGAATGGGCACGGAAGATCCGGCCAAAATCGATCATCCCGGTGCCCAGGTCGGCCATGTCGCCGTCGGACGCGTGCCGATCCTTGACGTGGTACTGCAGGACACGCTGCGGCGCGGAGCGGATGACATCCAGCGTGAAGCCCTCGGGGTCGGTCACGCCGTCGCCGGAATTGATGCCGCCGGTGACGGCCCAGTAGATGTCGATCTCCAGGTGCACGAGCTTGGGATCGAGCTCCGCGGTCAGCACGTCCCAGGGCCGCTTGCCGCGTCCGAGGTCGATGGTGAACTCGTGGGCGTGGTTGTGGTAGCCGTAGCGCAGGCCAGCCTTGGCCGCCGCCGCGGCCTCGACGTTCATCTGTTCCGCCCAGCGCTTCCAGTCGTCCTCGCGCTCGGAGTACAGGTATGGCACCACCAGGTAGGACTGGCCCAGGGTAACCGCGTTCCGGATCTTCTGGTCCAGACTGGCGGCGTCCTCGCTGATCCCGTCGTGGCTGGAGCTGGCCCGGATGCCGATGTCGTCCAGGAACCGGCGCAGCTGGGCGGCGGTACGACCGAAGTAGCCGAGCGCCAGCTCCACCTTGGGATAGCCGATCCGGGCGAGGTGGGTGAGGGTCGCGTCGTATCCCGGGGAACCCCACAGCGCGTCGCGTACGGTCCACAGCTGGATGCTGATGAGGCCCGGCGGCACGTGCGGCCGCCCGGTGCTGCGGGTGGTGGCCGTCGCTGCCGTCGCGCCCAGCGCCGACGACGCCAGCCCGGCGCCGGCGAGCGCCGTCAGTGAGCCGCGTAGCAGGCTCCGTCGGTCAACGACGGACCGCCGCAGCGCGGCTTCTCCGTCATGTCCGTAACACATGGTGACTCCTTCTTCCGGGGATCAGGCGGTGGGAACCAGGACGACCTCGTCCGATCCGGTCAGGGCGGGCAGCCCGTTGCCGCCGGGATCGGTGTAGGACGCCACGAACACGGCGGTCAGGTTGTCCTTGCCCGGGTCATGGCCGGACGGCACCGTCGTATGGATCGAGCCGGTGCAGCCGTTGGCGGTGGTCTGCGGGTGCCCATGTTGGTCGTGGCCGAGGATGTACGTGACACTGACCCGCGAGCAGTCCACCGGCTGGTCGTCGGTCACCCGTACCTCGAACTGCACGGTGTCGCCGAACTGGAACGGTTGGCCGGCGACCGGCTTGACCAGCTCCACCACGGGCGCGGCGTTGCCGACCACGACGCGGACCGACGCGGAGGCCGACAGCCCACCCGGGTCGCTCACCTTGAGCGTGGCGTTGTAGAGGCCGTTCTTCTGGTACGTGAACGTCGGGTTCGCCACCCGCGAGTCGACCTTGCCGTCGTTGTCGAAGTCCCACGCGTACGAAAGCCGGTCGCCGTCGTAGTCGAGGGTGCCCTCGCTGGAGAAGGCGACGGTCAGTGGCGTGACCCCGTTGGTGGGCGTGGCCGAGGCCTGGGGCACCGGGGTGTGGTTGCCCTTCCAGCCGATGTAGTCGATCCGGGCCAGCTGCGCGTCCGGGTTCTCGCTGAAGAAACCGTCGCCGTACTCGAGCACGTAGAGCGCGCCGTCCGGGCCGAACTCCAGGTCCATCGGGTTGTCGAAGGTGAACGAGGGGAGCACCGGCTCGATCCCGCCGACACCGCCGCCGGCGTTCAGCCGGAAGCCCTTCACGTAGTCCCGGGTCCACTCGTGGAACAGCGGGATGCCGTCGTAGTACGCGGGCCACGCCACCGGGGCGCGTCCCTGCGTCTTCGGGAAGGAGAAGTGGTACGCCGGCCCGGCCATCGGCCCGATGCCGCCCGTGCCCAGCTCCGGGAACTGCGCCGAGGCGCCGTAGCCGTACCAGACGTCCGGCTGCTGCACTGGCGGCAGCTCGCGCAGGCCGGTGTTGTGCGGTGACTCGTTGACCGGCGCGGAGCAGTTGAACGGTTGCCCGGACCGGCCGGTGGCGAAGTCGTAGTCCACGTACGGCAGCTGTGCGGTGGCGCAGTAGGGCCAGCCGTAGTTTCCGGCCTTACGGACCGTGGCCCACTTGCCCTGCCCGGCTGGTCCGCGCAGCGGGTCGGCCTCGCCGGCGTCGGGCGAGTAGTCGGCGACGTACAGCTCGTCGGACTGGCGGTTGAACTCGATCCGGAACGGATTGCGCAGGCCCATCAGGTAGATCTCCGGCCGGGTGCCGGCCGTGCCCCGCGGGAAGAGGTTCCCGTCCGGGATGGTGTAGCCCCCGCCGTCGCGTACCTTGACGCGCAGGATCTTGCCGCGCAGGTCGTTGGTGTTCGCCGAGCTGCGCTGCGCGTCGTACGCCGGGTTGCGGCCGGGCCGCTCGTCAATGGGGGTGTAGCCGCCCGATTCGAACGGGTTGGTGTCGTCGCCGGTGGACAGGTACAGGTTGCCCTTGGCGTCGAAGACGATGTCTCCGCCGACGTGGCAGCAGATGCCCCGGTCGACCGGCACGTCGAGGATCTGCTGCTCGGTTGACAGGTCCAGCTTGTCCTTGACCAACCGGAACCGGGAGAGCCGGATCGCTCCCTTGAACGGCTCGAAGTCCGCGGGCGTGCCCCAGGCCGGCGCGTCGCCCTCGTTGACGTTCGGGGTCGACGGGTCGTCGACCGGAGTGTTCATCGGTGGTGAGTAGTACAGGTAGACCCAGTTGTTTCCGGCCTTGCCGAAATTGGGATCGATCGCGACGTTCTGCAGGCCTTCCTCGTCGTGCCGGTAGACGTCGAGGGTCGCGGCGAGGGTGTTGCGGCCCGTGGTGGGGTCGTGCAGCCAGACCTCCCCAGGGCGGGTCACGTGGAGCACCCGGCTGTCGGGCAGCACGGCGAGGTCCATCGGCTCGCCCGGGGTGTCGTTGAGGGTGACCTTCTGGAATTTCGACTCGGGGGGCGCGCTCGTCGTGCCCGGCTCGGCCATCGAGACGGTTGGTGTGGCGACGAGGGCGGTGGTTGTCAGGCTCGCTACGGCGAGCGCAAGTCGTCTCTTCATCTGCCTCTCCTTTGGCTGGGGACGGGTCGGGGCAGGTCGGGACGTACTGCTGGTTTCCTCTTGTGGACGATCCGGTGTGTTGGGTGCTGAGCCGCTCGCTGCGTGGGGCGCGCCGAGCGCGGCGCTGGCCGGCGGCGTCCGCGCCGCGCTGCATCGTCAGCTACCCGAAGGTCGTCGACGGGAGGCGGCCGCGGTGGTGGCGCGTGCTGCACGTGGGTCAGGGGATCGGTCGCGCCGGTTGACGGCCGACGCTAACAAAACTAATGTCGATATGTCCATAGCTTTCACCGTGTGAGCGCCGACTTTCGTCTGTTGTTGACGAAAGTCGGCGCGGCTGCTCGGATTGGTCGTCGGCCCAGCACGGGACGCTCGGCATCTTCGGCTTGCCTGTCGCCGGTCAGGGGAGTAGGCGGTAGATCCACCCCAAGCCGATCGGGGAGACCGCATGGGACCTCGGGCGTTCATCACCGCGACCATCGCCTCGGCCGCGCTCGTGGCCGGAACCGCCGTGCCCGCTCAGGCAAAGCTGGCCGAGCCGCCGAAGGAACCGGTGGCCGTCGGGTACTGGGGAGCGGTGTCCACGGTGGACGACTTCGAGCCGTTGATCGGCTCAGGGGTGACCGGCGACGAACTTCGGGTGGCTCGGGCTTGGCGCCATGGGTCGGCGAGTGGCCCGGCGACTTCGTCGCGGCCGGTCACGACCTCACGGTATGCAATCGCATGATGTTGGCCGATCCGCTGCCGTCGTGGCGGTTACCGAGGGACCGGGCGGCATCGCTGCGGCGCGCGCTGTTCCCCGCGCAGCGCGGCGGGAATCCCCGCCCCACAGCGGAGAGAACGTCAACGGTGCCCTGACGGATGGTAGTGCTCCGTGGTGAGGAGGTCGGCCAGCGCGGTGATGGCGCCCTGGTCGCCGAGGGCGACGATGGTGTCGCCGTGGTGGAGTACGAGGTCGGGATCGGGTGCGGTGGTGATCTCCTGGTCGTGGATGACGGCGACGATCAACGCGCCGGTGTGGGCGCGGGCGTCGCGAATGGGGCGGTCCGCGTAGGCGGATCCGGCGGGTATGCGGATGCGGGCCGCGGTGATGCCGGCGATCTGCTGTTCGAGGTCGGCGAGGTGGTCGATGGTGACCGTGGCGTCGAGCAGGTCGGCGACCTGGTGCGCCTCACCGGGTTGCAGGACGACGGTGGCGGTGACCGCCTGCGGGTCATCGGGGTCGTAGAAGACGAGATCGCGGCGGCCGGTGAGGTGGCAGATGACGCCGAGACGCTGGCGGCCGGCGGTGGTGGCGGTGTGGCTGATGCCGACGCCGGGCAGTGCGGTCCGTTCGATCTTCATGTGTCCTCCGGTCGAATGCGTCAGGCGGCATCACGGTTCAACCCTCGCCCGTGTCACCCGGCGACCACCATCCGTGCCGACACCCAAATCACGAGCGGGGGCCGCTTCGTCCGGGGGTCCGCTCCCAGCGGGAAATGGGTGTCAGCCCCGATCGACAGCCGACCGGGGGCGAGTCAGCCTGGTACGGCTACGGTCGGATGCAGGCGGGCGGGCGGAAATTGGGATAGCACGATCGAGGAGGCCACACGGAGTGTCGCTGTTCTGGCGGATCTTCCTGCTCAACGCGGTGGTCCTTGCGGTGGCTCTGGCGCTGCTCATGCTGGGCCCGGTCACCGTGTCCACCCCGGTGTTGCTGACCGAGGCGCTCATCCTGACCTGCGGCCTTTCCGCCATGCTGGTCGCCAACGGGTTGCTGCTCCGCATCGGATTGGCCCCGTTGGATCGACTCAGCCGCACGATGGGCACCATCGACCTGCTGCGCCCGGGGCATCGCCTGGCTGTCACCGGCCACGACGGCATCGCCGAGCTGATCCGTACCTTCAACACCATGCTCGATCGGCTGGAGGCCGAACGCGCCACCAGTTCGGCCCGCGCCCTGTCCGCGCAGGAGGCTGAGCGGCGCCGCATCGCTCAGGAACTGCACGACGAGATCGGTCAGACCCTCACGGCCGTCCTGCTCGAACTCAAACGCGTGGCCGACCAGGCGCCTCCACCGGTACGTGATCAGGTGCACCAGGTGCAGGAGACGACCCGCAACAGCCTGGACGAGATCCGTCGGATCGCTCGCCGGCTGCGCCCCGGCGTGCTGGCGGAACTCGGCCTGGCCAGTGCCCTTAAGGCCCTGGCCGGCGAGTTCTCCACGGCCGGGCTGACCGTGCGTCCCAGCGTCGACAACGACCTCCCCGAGCTGGGTGAGGAGGCCGAACTGGTGCTCTACCGGGTTGCCCAGGAAGCGCTGACCAACAGCGCACGTCACGCCGACGCCCGCCACGTCGCCCTCACCCTGCGCCACCGCCCCGACGGCGTAGAGTTGTGCATCCGTGACGACGGCCGCGGGTTGCGCGACGCGGCGGAGGGGGCCGGTATCCGGGGGATGCGGGAGCGGGCGCTGCTCGTCGGTGCGGACCTGACCGTGGGGCCGGCGCGCGGGGGCGGCAGTCAGGTGCGGCTACTGGTGCCCATCCGCCAGGAGGCGATTGCCGATGGGTGAGGTGCGACCGACGCGCATCCTGCTTGCCGACGATCACGCCCTGGTCCGGCGCGGGGTGCGACTGATCCTCGACAACGAACCGGATCTGTGCGTGGTCGCCGAGACGGCCGACGGCGCCGAAGCGGTCGCCCAGGCCCGCACGGAGCGGCCCGACCTGGCGATCCTGGACATCGCCATGCCGCGCCTCACCGGCTTACAGGCCGCCCGGGAGATGTCCCGGTTGATGCCCGAGATGCGCATTCTGATCTTGACGATGTACGACAACGAGCAGTACTTCTTCGAAGCGCTCAAGGCCGGGGCGTCCGGGTACGTGCTGAAGTCCGTCGCCGACCGTGACCTGGTGGAGGCGTGCCGCGCCGCCGTGCGTGGTGAACCGTTCCTGTATCCCGGCGCGGTCAACGCGCTGATCCGCAACTACCTCGAACGCGTTGCCAGGGGCGACGACCAGCCCGGCAGAACCATCACCGACCGGGAAGAAGAAGTCTTGAAGCTGGTGGCGGAAGGCTACTCGTCGAAGCAGATCGCCGACCTGCTGTTCATCAGCGTGAAGACGGTGGAACGGCACCGCGCCAACCTGCTGCAGAAGCTCGGCCTGCGGGACCGGCTGGAGCTGACCCGCTACGCCATCCGCGCCGGCCTGATCGAGCCGTAGCGGCGCCGAGATGTGCGGTCCGCGCACCCGCCGATCATCGTCATCATGGGCGCAATGTGGACAATCGCCGCCCAGCGCTCGTGGCGTCGTCGATTCGGCGCGCGCCCTACCTACGGCTGCCGGACTACCCTGTCGTGACCAGACCCGGCGTCGATCGAGAGAGGGTGTGCCGGCATGGAGGTGCATCGCACTGCGCTGCCCGGTATCGGGTTGCTCTTCGAGTTCGTCACCGAGCGTGGACGGCGGGTCGGGGTGGTGTTCCACCGCACCGGCCGCCGCGAGGTCGTTGTCTACAGCCGGGAAGACCCGGACATGGCCGCGGTCACCCTGACCCTCAACGCCGACGAAGCCGACGGCATGGCCGAGCTACTCGCCACCAACCGGATCGTCGAACGCGTCGACGCCCTGCACAAGCAGGTCCAAGGCCTCGTCACAGAGAAGATCCCGATCCCGGCCGGGTCACCGTACGACCGGCGTTCGCTCGGTGACACCCGGGCCCGTACCCGCACCGGGGCGTCGATCGTGGCGGTGGTGCGCGGTCAGCAGGTCCACGCCAGCCCAGGCCCGGACTTCGTGTTCCACGCCGATGACGTTGTCGTGGTCGTCGGCACCGCCGAGGGCACCTCCGCGGTCGCCCGGCTGCTCGCCGAAGCCTGAGCCCGCGTGGAAGACACCGTCGGCTGCCGCACGGCGACTGCCGGCGAGCGGCGTTGCCCCGATCGGGAACGGAACCGGCACGGTGTCGCCTAAAGTCGCAGGTGCGGCCCGACCCGCGCGTGGTTGCTGCCCTTCGGTCTGCAAACGGGGAAGGACTGATGAGCGTGATCGAGGTGTGGTACTTCGACGGCTGCCCGAGCCACGAGAGCTTTGTGCCGCATCTGCGGGCGCTGCTCGACACCGCCGGGGTGGACGAGCCGATCCACGAGCGCGCGGTGGAGACCGACGACGACGCGCTGGCGCACCGGTTCCTCGGCTCGCCGACGCTGCGGATCGACGGCGTCGATGTCGACCCGACCGCCGCGCAGCGCACGGATTACGGGCTGCAGTGCCGGCTCTACCCGGCCGAGGACGGCCTTCGCGGCATCCCACCCGACGCCTGGATCCTGGCCGCCCTGCGGCAACGGGTATCCGCCTCGGTTGCCGGCTGATGGTCGCCCGGGTCGATCTGCCGCAGCTGCGTGCGCTCCTGGACGCGGGCGCCCAACTCGTCGAGGTGCTGCCCGCTGCCGAGTACGCCGACCAGCATCTGCCCGGCGCGCTCAACATCCCCCTCAAGACCCTCAACGCCGACACGACCGCGCCCCTCGACCGCAGCCGGCCGATCGTCGTCTACTGCTGGGACGGCCTTTGAGACCAGAGCCCGCGAGCCGCGTGCCGGCTCGAAGCCCTCGGTTTCACCGACGTCTACGACTACGCCGCCGGCAAGGTGGACTGGCTCGCGCACAATCTGCCGACCGAGGGCGCTGAGGCCGGCGCGCCGAGCGCCGGCAGCCGCCTGCGCCACGACGTACCCACTGCGGGCACTGACGAGGCGCTCGCCGCCGTACGGGCCCGCGTCGACGCCTCCCCGTACCGGTTTGCCCTGGTTCTCGCCAGCGATCGCACCCTGCTCGGCCGGCTCCGGTACGCCGCTCTCGCGGGCGACCCGGGCGCCGCAGTCCACGAAGTGATGGAACTCGGTCCGTCGACAGTTCGCCCCCACGTGGCCCTGGCCGGCGTCGAGTCCCACCTCCGCGACCACCACCTGATCTACGTGATCGTCACCGACCCGCAGGGACGCCTGCTGGGCACGGTGCATCTCAAGGACCTGGGCGGCTGATCTCGACCGGGTGCCGATGTTGCCTCGGCACGCGCGCGGCGCGGCGGCCGGCTCTACCCGGCTCGCCGGATCAGGGCCGAGGTGGTCGCGTCGTCATTCCTCCGGCTCGCCGAGCCCGCGGCGCTGCGGATAGATGGTCTCCCCGCGGGCCAGCATGGCGACGAACTGCGCGATCCGGCGTTGGCGGGTCTCGGCCCGCTTCGCGGTGCCGAGCCGGTAGATGATCGCGTACCGGTTCTGGGCGGTGAGGATGTCGAACATCGCCCGGGCCCGGGGCTCCGCGGCCAGGGCGGCGGCGAGATCCTCCGGCAACTCCGCAGTGGCCGGGCCGGGGTAGGCGGCGTCCCAGCGGCCGTCGGCCTTGGCCCGCTCCACCTCGGCGATGCCGGCGGGGTGCATGCGACCCTGCGCCGTCAGCCTGGCCACGATGCCGACGTTCCGGGCCGACCAGGGGCTGCGTGCCCGGCGCGGGGTGAAGCGTTGGCGAAAGGTGGACTCGTCGCGGCCCTTGACCTGGCCGTCGATCCAGCCGTGGCACAACGCCTCGTCGAGCGCCTGGTCGTAGGTGAGGGTGGTGGGCTCGCGGCTGCCTCGCTTGGCCAGGATCAGCCACACGCCGTCAGGGTCGGCGTGGTGCGCGCCGAGCCAGTCCCGCCAGGCGGTGGCGTCCGGGACGATCAGCTCCGGTAACTCGCCGGCCATCGTGACAGCTCCTTCAGAAGGCTCGAGCCGGGATCCGGGCCCGCCGTCACCGCGGGCCCTTGGTCTTCGACGGCTTCAGGCTCGGCGTCGACGTCGGGGTCGGCGTGGGTGACCAGGTCGGAAGGGACGTCGGCAGGTCGGTCGGGCTGGGGTTCGGGCTTGACGGCGTCACGGTCGGCGTCGGCCGTGCCGACGGCGTGGGGGACGTCGTGGTCGGGGCCGGTGCCCGGGTGGGGGGCGGCGGGGCGTCGCCCGGGAACTTCGGGTCAGCGAACCGGTACTTGTCCGGGTCGAGCTTCAGGGCCCCGGTCGCCTGCTCCATGAACTGCCGCCAGATCGGCCCGGGGCCGCTGGACCCGTACACCTCGTAGCTGCCGTCCTTCGTCTTCAGCGGCTTGCCGTCGGTGGTGCCGAGCCAGACGGCGGCGGCCAACGCTCCGGTCCAGCCGACCATCCAGGTGTGCACGTTCTGCGTAGTGCTCTTCCCCGCCTGCCAGGTGCCGGTCTTGCCGGCGGAGTCCCAGTCGTTGTCCAGCTTGGCGGCCTTCACCCGGCGCAGTGTCCAGTCGAGCTGGTTGAGGGCCTCCTCGTCCAGCCCGAGGTCGGTCTGCACCAGTTCCTCGGCGTACACCTTGTCGTCGCCCTTGGTCACCGAGCGGACGAAGTGCGCCTCGGCGCGCTTGCCGCCGGCCGCGAAGGTGGCCATCCCGTTGGCGTGGTCCTGCACGCTGATTCCGTACTGGCCGATGCCGACCTCGGTGGAGAAGAGCTTGGCCGACTCGGCGGCCGGCTTGTCGCGCAGGTCCACCCGTTGCGGCTGCGGGTTGCCCTTCTCGGTCGCCCACATCGAGTCGACCCCGGCCCGCTTCGCCATGTCGATGACCTTGGCGGTGCCCAGCTTCTCGGTCAGTTCGAAGTAGGTGACGTTCAGCGAGGCGACCGTGGCCTCCCAGAGCGCGCAGTTCGGCTGGCAGGAGGCGTGCTCGGCGTTGCGGATCGGGCCGGCAGGGCTGTCCTTGGTACGCCCCGACTCGGGGAACTCCTTGGTCTCCGGCGAGTCGAAGTGCTGCTTCACCGAGATGTCGTCCTGCACCGCCGCGGCCAGGTCGTACACCTTGAACGAGGAGCCCGGTGGGTGCTGGCCGAACCCGTGCGACTGCCCGTCCTCGTCGTAGTACCAGCCGGCGTAGTCGGCGCCCCTGCCGCTGTTGCCGCCGTAGTAGCCGAGTACCCGCCCGGTGCCCGGTTCCACCGCCACCAGCGCGGCCTGCCAGTTGTCCGGTTGGCCACGCACCGCCTCGGGGGCGGTGTCGCGGCGGATGTCGGCGGCCGCCTCGGCCGCGTCCTGGACCCGCTTGTCGATGGTGGTGACGATCTTGTAGCCGCCATCGCGGATGACCTCGTCCGGTTTGCCCTGGAACTGCTCGGTCTGGCGTAGCTCGCTGAGCACGTGGTTGACGACCAGGCCGGTGGGCTGGTCCAGCCCGGACCGGCCGGCGTTCGGGTCGACCGGCTTCACCGTGTCCGGGTACGCGAGGTTCGTCGCCTGCTCGGGCGTCAGGTAGCCCAGTTTCAGCATGCCGTCGCGGATGTAGGTCCAACGGGCGATCGAGTTCTGCTTGGCCTTCGCGTTCCGCCGCGGGTCGTAGCCCGGCGAACCCTCGGGGTCGTTCGGATCGGCCTCCGGCTGCTTGACCATCGCGCAGAGCACCATCGCCTCCGCCTGGGTCAGCTGATGGGACGCCGGCGCGTCCCGGCGCACCGTCTTGCCGAAGTACGTCTGCGCCGCCGCCTCGATCCCGTACGCGCCGCGCCCGAACGGCACCGTGTTCAGATAGAAGCCGAGGATTTCCTCTTTGCTGTACTTGTCGGCCAGCTTCCAGGCGATGACCGCCTCGCGCAGCTTCCGCGAGTAGGTGACCCCGGTCAGATCGGCGGCGACCCGCGCGTACTGCTGGGTGATGGTGGAGGCGCCCTGGCGCTGCCCGCCGGTGAGGTTCGACCAGGCGGCGCGGAGCACGCCGCTGAAGTCGATGCCCTTGTTGGTCCAGAACGAGCGGTCCTCGGCCGCCACGATGGCCTGCTTGGCCGAGTCGTTCATCTGGTCGTACGGGACGATGGTGCGGTTCTCATCGCCGAGCTTCGCCATCGGGGTGCGACCGTCCGCGTAGTAGACGGTGGTCGACTCCGGGAGTTTGAGGTCCGTGGGCGTGGGCACGCTGTCGAAGTAGTAGCCGCCGGCGACCAGGCCGGAGCCGGCCAGCAGCGCGAAGACCGCCAGGAAGATCAGCACGCGGTGGCGTCGACGCTTCCGCCCCGTGCGCGGGACGGTGTAACTATTGGCGTTGTCGTTGTCACCGGTTGGCAGCATCCGCACCCGATACCCTCCGACTGCTCGGCCGAATCGTGTCCATTGCTCGGTTCGCCAGGCTAACGGACCTGCGGTGACCCGCCCGCCCCCGCCGTCCTCGGGTGTGGTGTTCGTCGGCTACCCGGTGCCGGTGGCTCAGCGCAGCGCCCACCCCCGCACCGGGCCGTTCCGCGGCACGACGAGCGGACGCCGCACCGGGGAGCCGGCATTGCGACCGGACCGGCCGGTCCAGAACGGCGACAACCGCCACATCGAATGCGTGGTCGCGTCGTCACCGACCGGAAAGGCGTCCCGGTGGCTGTACCCGTGTCGCCGGAACAGCTCGCGGTCGGCGTCGGTGAACGCCTCCGCGTACGTCGGCAGGCACAGCGTGTCCATCCAGCGCTGCGCCCCGGCGAGAATCGCCGCGGCGCGACGCGGACCCGCCGGACCCGGCGCGGCCAGCAGAGCCAGATGGTTGTGCGCCTCGGTGGGGCGCCGCGCGTTGAGGGCCTGGTCGAACCGGAGGAAACGGTCCTGGAGCTCACCGGCCGCGAGGGCGAGCCGGTCGGCGTACCGGGCCGGGGGCGGGATCGGCCGATAGCGGTGGAACCAGACGGTCGCGGCGGTGCCGTCCGCGAGCAGGAACGCGTCCCCGAAGAGCAGCGCGTGTTCGGTCCAGATCCGGGCTACGGCGGCGAGGATGGCATGCCGGCGTCGCTCGTCAGGGACGAGCCAGGCGCCGAGATCGGTGGGGGAGAGGGCCGCGGTGACGAGATCGACGATCCGGCCGATGTCGCCCCACCGGGCCCGGACGGCGGTCATCTTCACGTTCATGGATAACTCCTGGTCACCATCGTGATCGAGTGCATCGGGGGAGGGATGCCGGCGTTGCCGCGGGGACGCCACGGGCCGGCGCGGGCCACAGGGGCCGTCAGGCTGACAGGTGTACAGCGACCGCCGGTGCCGCGCGGACGGCGCGGACCGGCTCGCCGGTCAGGTGGGCCGGGTGCCCGGGCGGGGCGAGCGGGACGGGAGGGCGCCGCCACCGGTCGGGCGGCACGGGTGCCCCGACAGGGTGGGCTGCGCCCAGGCGATGGCGGAGGCGTCGGCGGAGTCGCCGTGGGCGGCGCCGGACGGGGCGGAAGAGGCGGATCCGCTGCTGCGGTGGACCGGCGTGACCGGCGCAGAGCTGGCGTCCGAGCGAAGCGGGCGCGGGCCGTCCGACCGGTCGAGGGGCGGCGGCGAGCAGAGAGCGGCCACCGCGTGCCGGTTCGCCGTCGTGGCGTGGCGGGTCCCGGCGTGTTTGGGACTCAACCCGGCCCGCACCGGTTCGGTGACCGGGCGCGGTGCGTGGGTCGCCGGGCTGGGCGCACCGCTCCGGACCGGTTGCGAGAGGACGTCATCCACCGGGGTCGGCGCGTCTTCGCCGATCTGCCCGGGGTCCGGGGGTGATTTCGCTCGGTTCTTGGCCTGGCCTGGCGGGGTGGTGCGGTTCTTGGCCTGGCCCGGCGGCGTGGTGCGGTTCTTGGCCTGGCCCGGCGGCGTGGTGCGGTTCTTGACCTGCCCCGGCGGCGTGGTGCGGTTCTTGGCCTGGCCCGGCGGCGTGGGCCGGGCGGTGGCCTTGTGGGGCTTCTTCGCCGGGTGGGGTGGGTGGCGGACGTCGGTGGGCAGGTCGACGGCGGCGCCCGATGCGGCTGGGGGCCGGTCGGCGGCGTAGGCGGCCGCGGCGGTGGCGGCCTCGTAGGCGCCCCACGCCACGACGACACCGCCGAGCAGGAGCCCGAGGCGCAGCGCGACCCGCGTCCACTGCTCGCCCCGTGGAGTCATGCCGGCACCCCTCCGACCCTCGGCCATTGGCGACGGTCAACACGCGCACTCTACCGAATGCGGTCGGCCGATCACAGTCCGCCGCGGATCGAAATCGGACTTCCCCGCCGGCAGGCATGGGCGCTCCGGCCGTTGGGTACCACCGGGGCCATGACCACGAGCACCGCCGGCCACCCCGCTGTCGCCCCGCCCACCAGGCCGGCCGGCGTCGTCGCGGTCGTCGCCCACCGGAAGAAGACCCTCGGCGGCGGCCTCGACGAGCTGCGGGCCAGCCTGGTCGCCGCGGGGGTCGGCCGGCTCCTCTGGTACGAGGTGCCGAAGAGCCGCAAGGCGCCGAGGAAGGTACGCAAGGCGCTCGACCAGGGTGCCGAGCTGGTCCTGGTGTGGGGCGGCGACGGGACGGTGCAGCGCTGCGCCGACGCGTTGGCCGGATCGGACGTGCCGATGGCCATCCTGCCCGCCGGCACCGCCAACCTCTTCGCCAGTAACCTGGGTATCCCCGCCGACCTGTCCGAGGCGGTCCGGATCGCCCTGCACGGCCGGCGGCGCAAGCTGGACCTGGGCCGGCTCAACGGGGAGCACTTCGCCGTGATGGCCGGCGCGGGCTTCGACGGCGACCTGATCCGCGATGCCGACCGCAGGCTCAAGGGCAGGTTGGGCCGCCTCGCGTACGTCTGGACCGCGCTGCGGCACGTGCGTGGCGACCTGGTCCGCACCCGGATCCGGGTGGACGGCGCCGACTGGTTCGACGGCGAGGCGAGCTGCGTGCTCTTCGGCAACGTCGGCACGATCACCGGCGGCATCCCCGCCTTCGATGACGCCCGTCCTGACGACGGAGCCCTGGAGATCGGCGTGTCCACGGCCAGCGGCGCGGTCGACTGGGCACGGACGCTGGGCCGGATGGCCGCCGGGCGCTCCGAGGACTCACCGTTCGTGCGCGTCACCCGCGGCCGCAAGGTCCGGGTGCGCTTCGCCGCGCCGAAGACGTACGAGCTGGACGGCGGCGCGCGGGGCACGGCGGAGCGGCTGAAGGTGAGGGCCGTATCCGGGGCGCTGACGGTCTGCTGTCCCGCCTTGTGAACATTTCAGCGTGCAGGTGCAGCAGGCGCGGCGGCGGCCGGGAGATCAGGACGAGAAGCGGTCGACCATGCCGGGTCGGCTGGTCGCGGCGAACCGGCTGCGGACCTGGGGGCGGCTGGCCAGGAAGAGGAGCGCGACCACCACGAGCGCCTTGGCGACGTTGATCGCCCGCACCCACCAGGGCAACGGCTGGAGCAGGGCCAGGCCGGAAACGAGCAGCACGATCACCGAGATGACGACCACCTGGCGGTATGCCTTTCGCTGGCCGCGCTGCAGCCCGCGGATCACCCACAGGTAGCCGAGTGCGATCAGCGCCACGGGTAGCACGCGGGACCACGCCGAGGCGCGCAGCGCCTCTCGGGCGGCGGCCAGGTTGGTGCCGGCGGGCAGGTCGAGGTGCGCGACCTCGTAGTCGAGCAACTGCTCCTGGAAGACCAGCATCAGGACGGCGAGCAGGGCGCTCAGGGCCAGGTTGGCGAGCATGAGCGCGATCATGCGGCGCACCTGCGGCGGCATGGCCGTGGCGGTGTCGGGATCGGTGGCGGAGGTGTCCGGTGTCGTCATCGGCAGGTATGAGATCACACGGCGCCCTCCCGCGCTGCCCTGGTATCCCGCCCCGGCCGGCACGGCCACGCCGAGAGGGGCGGTGCGGGCCGGCTGGCGAAGTGGATGTCGGCGAGGGACAGCATCCTGTCGTTACCGCCGGACCCGCCCCGGGGCAGCCTGCGAGCCAGGCTCCGGGACAGCCCGCGTACCGCCGAGGCGCAGCCGATCCCGACGGCGAGCGAGGCGACCAGCGCCAGCTCCCGTGACCACGGCCCAATCAGCGGCATCACCTGCCAGTGGGTCAGGTAGATCCAGAGCGAGCTGCTGGCCAGTACGGCGGTCGCCCGGTTGACGACCGGCAGGCTGGGCAGCTGCGGCACCCAGACCAGCAGGGCGAAGCCGGCGACGATGAACGCCTCCCGGTAGGGCTGGTCGAAGAAGCCGGGCACGGTGAGCGCGGCGGCGGCGGTGACGACCAATCGCTGCGCGGTCCGTCGCGCCCTGGCGGCCGCCCAGCCCAGCGCGAAGAGCCAGCAGATCACCACCGCGCCCGGCACGTGCCCGCGGGTGGCCAGACCGGGCAGGTCGTAGCGGGTGACCAGGCAGAGCAGGACGAGCGCCAGCGGCAGCCCGAACGGGTAGCGGCGTTCGATCCGGTCCACCGCCGGCACGGCGATCAGCGCGGTGGCCGCCAGGAGGAGGTAGACCAGCGCCTCGATGAACCAGAACTGCCACTCGGTCGCCCCGTCGTGCGGGCCGAGGACGCTGTTGAGCAGCAGCACGTTGGCGAGCGTGTAGTCGCCGGTGACCACACCGGCCAGGGCGATCCAGACCATCGACGGCAGCACGATCCGGCCGCTCGCGCGTACGGCGGCGCGTACCCGCTCCCGCCGGGGCGCGGTGGTGAGCTGGAAGCGGGCGAAGTTGAACCCGGCGACGGCGAGCAGCAGGTGCGCCCCGCCCTTGATCGTGAAGACCGGGATGTGTGAGCCGACGATGACGACGATCGCCAGCGCCCGCAGGGCCACGCCGGTCTCCAGCACCCGACGTCGGGTCGGCCGGGCCGGCGCCGGTCGGGCCAGCTCCCGGATGGGGGTGGTGTGCCAGTCGGGGGGCAGGTCGCCAAGGATTTCCTGCAGGCGGACGGATGCCTCGACGTAGGAAAGCGAGTCGCCGCCCAGGTCGACGAAGCTCTGGTCGGGACGGACCTCGGGCTGGTCGAGCAGTTCGGCGTAGAGCGCGCAGAGCTGGTCCGGGCCGGCTCCGTGGGGCGTGGTCACGGCCGTGCGCGGCGCGGCGAGGGCGCGCACAGCCGCCAGGTCCGGCTTGCCGTTGTCCAGGCGGGGCAGCTCGGCCAGCACGTACGCGCGGACCGCACGGGCCGGCAGTCCCGACGCAGCGGCGGCCAGGCGCCGCACCCGGTCGGGGTGGTGGTCGCCGGTCGCGGCCACCACCAGCTCGCGGTCCGTCCCGGCGCAGTACGCCTCGACGCCCGCCCGGCGAAGCTGTTCCTCCACGCGCCGCGGGTCGACCCGCAGGCCGAAGATCTTCGCGAACTCGCCGGCCCGTCCGACGATCTCGTAGAGCCCGTCCGGCCCGCGCCGGGCCACGTCCCCGGTGCGCAGCTCGGTGACGGTGCGGCCGAGGGCCAGGTGGCTCGGCCGTTCGGCGTAGCCGAGCATCACGTTGGGGCCGGTGTAGACCAGCTCGCCGCTGTCCGGCTCGGGTCGATCCGGCAGCGGGCGCAGTCGCAACGATCCGCCGGGGATCGGCACCCCGATCGTTTCCGGTCGGTGTTCGGCCAGCTCGGGCGGCAGGTAGGCCATCCGGGCGGTGGCCTCGGTCTGGCCGTACATGACGAAGAACCGCCAGCCGTGGCGGCGGCCGAGGGCGGCGTACCGGGCCACCCGTTCCGGGTCGAGCCGGCCGCCGGCCTGGGTGAGGTAGCGCAGGTGGGGCAGGCGCATCCGGTCGAAGCCGACCTGGTCCAGCAGGTCGAAGGTGTACGGCACGCCGGCCAGGGTGGTGCCGTGCTCGGCCCGGAACAGCTCCCAGAAGCAGCGGTCGGCGACCGACAGCCCGGTGAGGATCAGCGCCGCGCCGCGCAGCAGATGGCTGTTCACCACCGACAGGCCGTAGCAGTAGTGCAGCGGCAGCGTGGTGGCGGCCCGGTCGCTGTCGCGGATGCCCAGGTACTCGGCGATCGCTTCGGCGTTGGCCTGCAGGTTCGCCGACGACAGCCGGACCAGCTTGGGGGAGCCGGTCGATCCGGAGGTGCTGAGCAGCAGGGCCAGCTCGGGATGCAGTTCGTGGCGGCTGCCGGGACGCCGCTCGTGCACGACGAGTTCCCCGTCGACGCGGTGGATCACCACGTCCGGGTCGTATGCGCGGGTCAGTTCGGTGGTCGCGGCGTGCTGGTCTCCGGGGACCAGCAGCACGGGGTGTCCGCCGGCCAGCGACGCCAGGTACGCGACCAGTTCGTCGACCCGGTTCGCGCCGGCCAGCAGCACCAGCCGGCGGGCCGTGCCGAGCCGGGCGGCCAGTTCGCCGACCTGCTCGGCCAGCTCGGTGTAGCTGAGCCGGCCGTCGGCGGTGATCACTGCCGGCCGGTCGCCGTGCTCGGCCAGGGCGCGGACGAACGGCGCCGGTCCGGTGTCGGGGAGGGCGCGCATGGCGGACAGATTAGGGGAGCCTCACCTAATTTTCGACGGGGGGTGGTTTGCATCGACGGGGGCGAGTAAGGTAAGCCTTACCTGTGCGAAAGCGTCTCAGTCTCGTCCTGGCCAGCACCCTGGCCGGCCTGTTGTCCCTGACCGCCTGTGGCGGCTCCGACACCGACCCGGGCAAGCCCGGCGACAAGCGGCTCACCGTCTACAGTGGTCGCAGCGAAGCCCTGGTCAAGCCGGTGCTGGAGAAGTTCGAGAAGGCCACCGGCATCACCGTCGACGTCCGCTACGGCACCACCTCGCAGATGGCCGCGCAGCTGCTGGAGGAGGGCAAGCGCAGCCCCGCCGACGCGTTCTTCGCCCAGGACGCGGGTGCGCTCGGCGCGGTCGGCAAGGCCGGGCTCTTCGCCACGCTGCCCACCGAGCAGCTCGACCGGGTCCCGGCCGCGTACCGCGACGCCGACGGTCGGTGGGTCGGCCTCAGCGGCCGGTCCCGCGTCCTGGCCTACAACGCCGACCAGGTCCGCGCCGCCGAGCTGCCGAAGAGCGTGTTCGAGCTGACCGATCCGAAGTGGCGGGGCAAGATCGGCCTCGCGCCCACCAACGGCTCGTTCCAGGCCTTCGTCACCGCCCTGCGGGTGCAGCACGGCGACGCCAAGGCCCGTGAGTTCCTCACCGGGCTCAAGGCCAACCAGCCGCAGGTCCGGGAGGGCAACGTCCAGATCGTCGCCGACATCGACGCCGGCACCCTCGCGGTCGGCCTGGTCAACCACTACTACGTCTACGAACTGGCCAAGGAGCGCGGCGGCAGCCCCGACGTGCTGAAGGCGAAGCTGCACTTCTTCCCGGACGGCGACACCGGTGGCCTGGTGAACGCGGCCGGCGTCGGCGTGCTGGAGCGGGCCGGGACGGACCCGGACGCCCGGGCGCTGGTCGACTACCTGCTCGGCACCGAGGCGCAGACCTACTTCGCCACGCAGACCTTCGAGTACCCCCTGGTGGCCGGGGTGCCCGCCGCGGCCGGCCTGCCGCAGCTCGCCAACCTCGAGGCACCGAAGATCGACCTCAACGACCTCGACACCCTCGAGGCCACCGTTGCCATGATCAAGGAAACGGGGCTGGCCTGAGCACCGTCCTGGCCGGTGACCGTCGGGCATCCACCCGGCGGTCGCCGCGCCGACTCATCCGCCGCCCGGCGCTCACCGCCGCCTCGGCCGCCGCCGTCGCGGTCGCCCTACTGCCGCTGGTCTACCTCACCGTACGGGCCGCCGAGGCGGGTGGCGACCGGATCGCCGCCGAGCTGTTCACCGCGCGGGTGGCCGTGCTGGCCGGGCGCAGCCTCGCCCTCGCCGCCGTGGTCACCGCCGCCTGCACCGTGCTCGGCGTCGCCACCGCACTCCTGGTGACCCGCACCGACCTGCCCGGCCGGCGGGTCTTCGGCGTCCTCGCCGCGCTGCCGCTGGCCGTCCCCACCTACGTGGCCGGCTTCGCCTGGACCGCCACCGTCACCGGCTTCGAGGGCTTCTGGGCCGCCGCACTGCTGCTCACCCTCTGCTCCTACCCGTACGTCTTCCTGCCCGCGGTCGCCGCGCTCAACCGGACGGATCCCGGCCAGGAGGAGGTGTCCCGGTCACTCGGGAAGGGACCGTGGGCCACCCTGTTCGGGGTGACCCTGCGGCAGATCCGCCCGGCCGTCGCCGCCGGCGCGCTGCTGGTCGCCCTGTACGTGCTCAGCGACTTCGGTGCGGTCTCCATCGTCCGGGTCGACACCTTCACCCGGGCCATCTTCACCGCGTTCAACCTCGGCTTCGACCGCACCGGCGCGCTGGTGCTCTCCACCGTGCTGGTGGTGCTCACCGTCCTGCTGATCGGGGCCGAGCTGTCCACCCGCACCCGCGACGCCCGGTACGCCAGCACGACCGTCCGGCCCCCCGTACGGCTGCGGCTGGCCCGGTGGCGCACGCCGGCGCTGCTCGGCCTGCTCGCGGTGAACCTGCTCGCCCTCGGCGTGCCGGCCGCCGGGCTGGCCCGGTGGCTCACGGCCGGGGTGTCGCGTCCCGGCTCCCTCGCCGAGGTCGCGGCCGCGGCCGGCGCGTCGCTGTCGGTCTCCCTCGCCGGCGCCGCGCTGACCATGCTGCTCGCCCTGCCGCTGGGGCTGCTCACCGCCCGTGCCCCGGGACCGGTCGCCACCGTCCTGGACCGGCTCACCTACGTGGCGCACGCCCTGCCCGGCGTGGTCATCGGTCTGTCCCTGGTGTTCTTCGCGGTCAACGTGGCGTACCCGCTCTACCAGAGCGCCTGGCTGCTCGCCCTGGCGTACGCGACGCTCTTCCTGCCGCTGGCCGTCGGCGCGGTGGCCTCCGCGGCCGCGCAGAGCCCGCCGGCCGTCGAAGAGGCCGCCCGGTCCCTCGGACGCGGTCCGTTCACGGTGTTCCGCACGGTCACCCTGCCGTTGACCCTGCCCGGGATCGGCGCCGGTGCCGCGCTGACGTTCCTCACCTGCATGAAGGAGCTCCCGGCCACCCTGCTGTTGCGCCCGACCGGAATGGACACCCTGGCCACCGAGCTGTGGAGCCACACCAACACCGCGTCGTACGCGGCCGCCGCCCCGTACGCCGCGATCCTGGTGGCGCTCGCCGCCGTGCCGACCTGGCTGCTCGCCGTCCGAACCGGACTCACCGGAGGTGCCCGATGACCGACAACATGGTGACCCTGGCCGGGGTGACCAAGTCGTACGGGTCGGTGGCGGCGCTGGCCGGCGTCGACCTCGACGTCACCCGAGGTGACCTGCTCGCCGTGCTCGGCCCGTCCGGCTGCGGCAAGACCACCCTGCTGCGCTGCCTCGCCGGCTTCGAACGGGTCGATTCCGGCGTGGTCACCGTGGCCGGGCGGCAGCTCGCCGGGGACCGGGCCCACGTGCCGCCGCACCGCCGCGGGGTGGTGGTCGTGCCGCAGGACGGCGCGCTCTTCCCGCACCTGTCCGTCACCGACAACGTCGGCTACGGCCTGGACCGGGCCGACCGGCGCGGCGGCCGGGTCGAGGAGGTGCTGGCCCTGGTCGGGCTCGCCGGGTACGGCGCTCGGATGCCGCACCAGCTCTCCGGCGGTCAGCAGCAGCGGGTGGCAGTGGCCCGGGCCCTGGCCCCCCGCCCGCCGCTGGTGCTGCTTGACGAGCCGTTCAGCGCCCTCGACGCCCAGCTGCGCACCGAGCTGCGCGCCGATGTCCGCCAGGCGCTGCGCGCCGACGGGGCGACCGCCGTGCTGGTCACCCACGACCAGGGGGAGGCCCTGTCCATGGCCGACGCCGTGGCGGTGATGCACGCCGGCCGGATCGTCCAGTGTGGCACCCCGGCCGAGGTGTACCGCAACCCCGCGAACCCGTGGGTGGCCGGCTTCGTCGGCGACGCCGTGCTGCTGCCGGGCACCGTTGACGCCGACGTGGCGGTCACCCCACTCGGCCGGTTGCCGCTGCGCGGCCCGGCCACCGGCGGGGCCGCCACCGTGCTCATCCGCCCCGAGCAGCTCCGGCTCGCCCCGGTCGGCGGGCCTGCCGGCGCTTCGGCCGCGACGGTCGTCCGGCAGGACTTCCACGGGCACGACGCGCTGACCACCCTGCGGCTGGCCGACGGCACCCTGCTCACCGCGCGGACCCTCGACGAGGGCGGCGCGCTGCCCGCCGGCGCCCAGGTCGGGGTGACGGTCCGCGGGCAGGTCCGCGCGTACGCCGGGTCGGCCTGAGCGTCCGCCGCGGCGACGGGCAGGATGCCGTCATGGACGACGACGTACGCGGGTATCTGGCCGAGCTCGTCGACCGGGCCCGGGCGGTGCTCGACGACAACCTGGTCGGGGCGTACGCGGCCGGGTCGGTGGGGCTGGGCGCGTACCAGCCGGGGCGCAGCGACGTGGACGTGGCGCTGGTGGTCGACCGGCCGCTCGACGCGGTGGTGAAGCGGACGCTGGTGGACCGGCTGCGGCACGAGGCCCTGCCCTGCCCGGCGCGCGGCCTGGAACTGGTCGCCTACCGGCGGGACGTGGCCGCCTCCGGCACCCCCGAACCGGGCTTCGAGGTCGAACTCAACACCGGTGCGACCATGCCGTTCCGCGCCACCCACGACCCGGCCGACCGGCCCGCCGCCGACGGGCAGTTCTGGTACGCCCTCGACCGCAGCATCCTGCGCCAGGCCGGGCTGAGCCTGCTCGGCCCACCCGCCGCCGACGTCTTCGCCGATCCCACGCCGCAGGACCTGCGCCGCCTGCTGGTCGCGGCACTGGGCTGGTGGCTGGCGCTACCGACCCCACCCGGCGACGGCCCGGCGCCCGGAGCGGAGGACGCCGTGCTGGGTGCCTGCCGTTCGCTGGTCCGTTTCCGGGAGGGGGTCTGGCTGGCCAAGGTGGACGCCGGGCGGCGGGTCGCCGCACGTGGCGAGGACGTCGACCTGATCGGGCGGGCGATCGCGGCCCGTCAGGGCGGTCCGTCGCCGAGCGGCCTCGAGGCACGTGCCTTACAGCGCCGGATTCTCGACGAGATTGTCGGGCGCACATTGACGTGACTCGACAGTCTACTGCAAGCAGGGGGTGATCATGTGTGCGTTCTTCCCGCGTTTCCAATGCTGGCGCATCTGTCGCGCCAGGAACGGGTCGGCAGCCCACCGGTCGGCCTTCAGCGCGGTGAACATCCGCTTCAGCTCGACCGAATCGTTCGTGCGCCGGGCGATGGCCCGCCGTACCTGAACCTTGGCCGCCTCCCGGTTCGCCGCAATGTCGCCGATCGCATCGCGGACGGTTTCCTTCCACGCATTCGCCAACACACCGAACCGCACGTGCGTGCCGTCGGCCAGCCACCGGTCCCGCACCTGTCGGTCCTTCAGCCCGGACCCGACACCGTAAATCGACCCGTAACGCTGCCACACCTCACTGCGCACCCGGCCCAACCGGCGGGCCTGCTCCACCAACACGCCGTACTTACCCGGATTCAGGCCGGTCGAGTACGCGATGCGAGTGACCTTCACCGACCATCTCCCGCAGCCAGGTCCGCCCCTTTTGAGCTCCTCGTCGTAACGTCGCAGACCGTCCAGCCGACACGAGAAGGAATGGACAACGGCGAACAAATCCTCAACCAACTCCTGCTGCGGAGACAAGGCCTCCTGATTGGCTACGATGATCTCGCAGCCGCTACGGACCGCCACATGCTCCAGGAAATCAAAACCGAGCCGGGCCAACCTGTCCTTGGCGAGCGCTGCGCCGGCGCCGGGGCTACCGCGCTGGCCGTCCCGGTGCCGATGCCGGCCCTGCGGCAGGGTTGACCAGCGGCGCCCGCCGACCGGCCGATCGGCGTTGCCGTAGGGGGTAGGGGCACCTACGCTGGCCGGAACCGCCGGACACAAAGGAGCATCGGTGAGCGAGAAGCCCTTGACCGCCACGGTGCGCGCCGACGCGCTGGACACCAGCGTCCCGCACTCGGCCCGCTTGTGGAACTACCTTCTCGGCGGCAAGGACAACTTCGCCGCCGACCGCCAGGCCGCCGAGCAGGTCCTCGCGTTCCTGCCGGAACTCGTCCAGTCGGCCCGGTTCAATCGCGAGTTCCTCGGCCGCGCGGTCCGCCATCTCGCCGGTGAGGCCGGCGTTCGGCAGTTCCTCGACGTCGGCACCGGGCTGCCGACGGCCAACAACACCCACGAGGTCGCCCAGGCCACCGTGCCGGAGTCGCGCATCGTCTACGTCGACAACGATCCGATGGTGCTGGTGCACGCCCGGGCCCTGCTGACCAGCAGCCCCGAGGGCGCCACCAACTACATCGAGGCGGACCTGCACGACCCGGAGGTGATCCTGGCCGAGGCCCGCCGCACGCTGGACTTCGATCAGCCGATCGCCGTCATGCTGCTCGGCGTCGTCAACTTCATCGTCGACGACGAGGAGGCGATCCGCATCGTCCGCCGGCTGGTCGACGCGGTACCGGTTGGCAGCTACCTGGTCCTTTCGCACCCGACCCGGGAGGTCAACCCGGAGGCGGTCGACCGGGCGCTGGCAATGTGGAACGAGGGCGGCGCCGCGCAGATGGCCATCCGGACCCCGGCGGCGATCGGCCGGTACTTCGAAGGGCTCGAACTGCTCGAACCCGGCCTGATCACCTGTTCCCGGTGGCGTCCGGACGGCAACGACACCACCCCCACCTCGGAGTATTGCGCGGTGGGCCGCAAGAACGGCTGACGTGGGGCCGGACGCCCAGGCGCGATGCCGAAAACTCGATGCCGATCCCGGGTGTCTTGCCAGTAGGGTCGGCTCATGCTCGAGGTGCGCGATCTGGCCAAGCACTACCGGGTGCACCGGCGACAACCCGGGCTGCGTGCCGCGCTCCGCTCCCTGGTCCGGCGCGAACACGTCACCGTCCGCGCGGTCGAGCACGTCAGCTTCACGATCCCCGAGGGCGAGGTCGTCGGCTTCCTCGGCCCGAACGGCGCCGGAAAGACCACCACCCTGAAGTGCCTGACCGGTCTGCTGCACCCCACCGCCGGCACCGTACGGGTGCTCGGGCACACCCCACATCGTCGGGAGTCCGCGTTCCTGCGCCGGATCTCGCTGGTCATGGGCCAGCGCAACTCCCTGTTCTGGGATCTGCCCGCCGCCGACGCCTTCGAGGTCAACCGGGCCATCTACGGCCTCGCCGAGGGCCCGTACCGGTCGGCGCTCGACGAACTGGTCACGCTGCTCGACCTCGAGCCGCTGCTGAACAAGCAGGTCCGGGTGCTCAGTCTCGGTGAGCGGATGCGCTGCGAGCTGGCCGGCGCGCTGCTGCACCGACCGGACGTGCTGTTCCTCGACGAGCCGACGCTCGGTCTGGACGTCAACGGCCAGGCGGCGGTGCGTACGTTCCTGGGCGACTACAACGCCCGTTACGGTGCCACCGTCCTGCTGACCAGCCACTACATGGGGGACGTGACCGCGCTGGCCCGCCGGGTGCTGGTCATCGACCACGGCGCGCTGCGCTTCGACGGCGACCTCGCCGCGCTGGTCGAGGCCAACTCGCCGCACCGGCTGGTCCGGGTCACCCTGCGCCAGGCCGTACCGGCGGAAACCTGGGTGGGCCTCGGCGAGGTGTCGTCGGTCGACGGCGCCGTGGTCACCCTGAAGGTGCCGCGCGCCGAGACGGCCGCGATCGCGGCCCGGCTGCTGACCACCCTGCCGGTCGAGGACGTCGCGATCGAGGACCCGCCGGTGGAGGACATCATCCGGGCGGTCTTCGCCCATGCGTGACGTCCTCACCGCGTACCCCCCGCTGGTGCGCAGCGCGGCGCTGGTGGCGGCGACCTACCGGGGCCGGGTCGCGCTGTCGTTGGCCACCAGCTTCTTCCCGCTGCTGACGATGGCGGTGTGGCTCACCGTCGTCGCCGAGGGCGGCCCACCGGCGGGCTGGACCACCGGTGACTTCCTGTCCTACTACGCGGCGGCGACGCTGATGTGGAACCTCGCGGGCGACCACGTGGTGTGGCAGTGGGACGCGGACATGCGCAGCGGCGACCTGTCCGTGCGGCTGCTGCGCCCGGTGCATCCCTTCCACCAGTACGCCACCGCCGACCTCGGCCACCGGCTGGTGTTCCTGACCGTGCTGGCGCCGGCGCTGGCGCTCGCCGCGCTGCTCGTGCCGGGCCTGACCTACTCGGCCGACCCCGTCCGGCTCGCCGCCGTCGCCGCCGCGCTGGCACTGGCGTACGCGGTCAGCCTGCTCATGGCGTCGACGTTCGCGTTGATCGGATTCTGGAGCACCCAGACGTCCCACGTGTGGCTGCTGTGGTGGGGCCTCGGCTCGTTCGCCTCGGGCTGGGTCGCGCCCCTGGCGCTCATGCCGGACTGGCTGCGTGCGGCCGCGATGGTGCTGCCGTTCCGTACCGCGATGGGCTTTCCGGTGGAGCTGCTGATGGGCCGGCTCGACGCGCGGCAGACCGCGGTCGGCTTCGCCGTCGGGCTCGGCTGGCTCGCCGCGTTCGCCCTGCTGTACCGGCTCGTCTGGCGGCACGGCGTACGTCGCTACCAGGCGGTGGCAGGGTGAGCCGGTGGGCGCGGCACGCGCGCATCCTGGGCATCTGCTGGCGGGCGGCGGTGGCCAGCGAGGTGGAATACCGGTTCAACTTCGTCTCCAACGTCGCGCTCAGCACCTTCTGGATGGTGTGGGCGGCGCTCGGCGCATCGGTCTACTTCCGGTTCACCGGCTCCGTGGCCGGCTGGGCCCACGCCGAGGTGCTCGTCGTCATCGGCCTGTTCTTCGCGCTCAACGGCCTTCGCCAGGCGCTTCTGCAACCCAACCTGGAGCGGATGACCGACTACGTGCGCCGCGGCACCCTCGACTTCCTGCTCACCAAGCCGTTCGACGCGCAGCTGCTGGTGAGCCTGCGGCAGGTGCAGGTCAACAACCTGCTCGACCCGGTGCTGGGCCTGGCCCTGGCCACCGTCGGGATCGTCCTGTCCGGCCACGGCGTGTCGGTGGCCGCGCTGGCCTCGTTCCTGCTGCTGTTGGCCTGCGCGATCCTGCTGATGTACGCCCTGACCGTGGCGCTGATGGCGCTCGCGGTGGTGCTGGTGGCCGCCGAGGAGCTCGGCCGGGTCTCCTTCGCCTTCGTCGAGCTGTCCCGCTTCCCGGTGGATCTGTACCGCAACCCCGCGCAGGCCATCCTGACCATCGTGCCGGTCGCCTTCCTCACCACGTACCCCGCCGCGGCGCTGCTCGGCCGGCTCGACGCGTACCTGCTGCTGCTCGCCCCGGTGGTGGCGGCCGGCGCGGTCCTGCTGGCCACCCTGGCCTGGCGCCGCTCGCTGCGCTCCTACGCCGGCGCCAGCGCGTAGGGATATCCCGCTTCCTGCGATCGCCGGGGTAAGGGTCGATGATCGGCACCTGCCGGTGATTAGGGTGGGGCGGGGAGGTGGCCGATGACGTCGGAGATGAGCGGTGCGGCACTGGCCGGGCTGCAGGCGGCGGTCCCCGGCGGCGTGCTCACCCGGTCCGCCGATCGGCTGCGGCTGGCGCACGACGCCTCCCACTACCTGCTGCACCCGAGCGCGGTGGTCACCCCGGCCGACGCGGAGCAGGTCGCCGCGCTGCTGCGGCTCAGCCGCCGCACCGGCACCCCGCTGACCTTCCGCTCCGGCGGCACCAGCCTCAGCGGGCAGGCGGTCACCGATCAGCTCCTCGTCGACACCCGCCGGCACTTCCGCGAGCTGGAGGTCCTCGACGAGGGCCGCCGGGTTCGGGTGCAGCCCGGGGTGGTGCTGCGGCAGGTGAACAACCGGCTCGCCCCGTACGGCCGGCGGCTGGGTCCGGACCCGGCCAGCGAGTCCGCCTGCACCGTCGGCGGCGTGGTCGCCAACAACTCCAGCGGTATGACCTGCGGCACCGAGTTCAACACCTACCGGACGCTGGAGTCGCTGCTGCTGGTGCTGCCCAGCGGCACGGTGCTGGACACCGGCGCCCCGGACGCGGACGCCCGGCTGCGCGCCACGGACCCGCAGCTGCACGCCGGACTGCTGCGGCTGCGTGACCGGGTACGCGGCAACCCCGACTCGGTGCGCCGGGTCAGCGCCCAGTACGCCATGAAGAACACCATGGGGTACGGGGTGAACGCGTTCCTCGACCACGACGCGCCCGCGGACCTGCTCACCCGGCTCGTGGTGGGCAGCGAGGGCACGCTCGCCTT
Source organism: Micromonospora sp. SL4-19 (assembly GCF_047921475.1). NCBI lineage: Bacteria > Bacillati > Actinomycetota > Actinomycetes > Micromonosporales > Micromonosporaceae > Micromonospora > Micromonospora sp. SL4-19. The sequence continues at coordinate 40,602 of NZ_JBLROB010000030.1, read as the reverse complement.
CGTGGCGGGGGCGACCTTCCGCACCGTACCGGCGCATCGGCACGTCGCGACCGGCCTGCTCGTCTTCGACACCCTGGCCGCGGCGATGGCGGCCATGCCGGCGCTGGTGGCCGCCGGGCCGGCCGCGATCGAGCTGCTCGACGCCGCCGCGCTGCGGGTCGCCCAGCTGGACCCGAAGGCGGACGCCACGCTGCGCGGCCTGGCGGTCCGCGAGCACGCGGCACTGCTGGTCGAGTGGCAGGAGTCCGACCCGGAGGCGCTCGCCGCGCGGGTGGCGGCGGCCCGGCCAGTCCTCGCCGAGCTGCCGCTGACCGCCCCGGCCCGGCTCAGCGGCGAGGCTGCGGCCCGCGCCGCGCTCTGGCACATCCGCAAGGGCCTGTACGCGGCTGTCGCCGGCGCCCGCCCCTCGGGCACCACCGCGTTGCTGGAGGACATCGCCGTCCCGGTGGACGCGCTCGCCGACACCTGCGCCGCGCTCGCCGGCCTGTTCGCCCGCCACCGGTACGAGCAGAGCGTGATCTTCGGCCACGCCAAGGACGGCAACCTGCACTTCATGCTCAACGAGCGGTTCGCGGGCGGTGAGGCCCCGGCGCGCTACGCCGACTTCACCGAGGAGCTGGTCGACCTGGTGCTCGGCCACGGCGGCACGCTCAAGGCCGAGCACGGCACCGGCCGGGTGATGGCCCCGTACGTGCGCCGCCAGTTCGGCGACGAGCTGTACGCGGTGATGCGCGAGCTGAAGACGCTCTGCGACCCGGGCGGGGTGCTCAACCCGGGTGTGCTGCTCAGCGACGACCCCGACGTGCACATCCGGCACCTGAAGACTGTGCCCACGGTCGAAGCCGAGGTGGACCGGTGCGTCGAGTGCGGTTACTGCGAACCGGTCTGTCCCAGCCGCGATCTGACCACCACGCCCCGGCAGCGGATCGTGTTGCGCCGGGAGATCGCCGCCGCCCGTGCCGCCGGCGACCTGGCGCTGGCCCGCGAGCTGGAGGACGCGTACGGGTACGACGGGGTGGACACCTGCGCCGTCGACGGCATGTGCGCCACCGCCTGCCCGGTCCTGATCAACACCGGTGACCTGGTGAAGCGGCTGCGTACCGAGCGCACCGGCCGCGCCGCGCAGGCCGGCTGGCGCGGCGCGGCCAACCGGTGGGGCGCGGCCAACCGGGGCATGGCCCGCGGCCTGAACCTGGCCGGCGCGGTGCCGCCCGCACTGCCGGAGGCCGCCACCCGCGCCGCCCGGGCCGTGCTCGGCGCCGACCGGATCCCGCAGTGGCGGCGTGACCTGCCGCGCGGCGGCGAGGCGCGCCGGCCGCACCCGGTCGACGAGCCGGACGCGGTCTTCGTCCCGTCCTGCCTGGGCACCCTGTTCGCGCCCGCCGAGGCCGGGCCGGGCGTCGCCACCGCGCTGCTCACCCTGGCCGAGCGGGCCGGGATACGCCTGCTCGTGCCCGACGGGGTGACCAGCATGTGCTGCGGCACGCCCTGGTCGTCCAAGGGCCTCACCGCCGGCTACCAGACGATGCGCGACCGGGTGCCGCCGGCGCTGCGGACAGCCAGCCGGGACGGCGCGCTGCCCGTGGTCAGCGACGCGGCCTCCTGCACCGAAGGCTTCACCAAGCTGCTCGCCGACGCCGGTGAGCTGCGGGTGGTCGACGCCGTCGCGTACGCCGCCACCGAACTGCTGCCCCGGCTCACCGTCCGGCGCCGGCTGGGCTCCCTCGCCCTGCACCCGACCTGCTCGTCCACCCGGCTGGGGCTCGACGAGGCGCTGCTCACCGTGGCCCGGGCGATCGCCGACGAGGTCGTGGTGCCCGACGGCTGGCAGTGCTGCGGCTTCGCCGGGGACCGGGGGCTGCTGCACCCGGAGTTGACCGCCGCCGCCACCCGCGACGAGGCCCACGCGGTCTCCGCGCGGCCCTTCGACGGGTACGCCTCGGTCAATCGGACCTGCGAGATCGGAATGGCCCGGGCGACCGGGCAGCCGTACCGCCACCTGCTGGAACTGCTCGCCGACGCCACCGCCTGACCGGCTCAAGAGGACCGAACCGTCCCATAGGGATTGCGGCCCTTGACCATCACTATTCCCATGGGGAATAGTGGCCGTTATGGCAGCCTCCCATGCTCTGCTCGGGATCCTCGCCGCACAGGGGACCAAGCACGGTTACGAACTCAAACACGAGTACGACCGTCGGCTCGCCGGAGTCCGCCCGCTCGCCTTCGGCCAGATGTACACGGCGCTGGCGCGCATGCTGCGCGCCGGGCACATCGCCGAAGCGGCACACCAGCGGGTGGCCGGACCGGACCGGGTGGCCTACCGGCTCACCGACGACGGCCGATCCGAACTGATGGCCTGGTTGGCGCAGCCCGTGCCGCCCAGCCCACACGTGTCCGCGCCGCTGTTCATCAAAGTGATCATCGCGTTGCTGGCCACGCAGGACGAGACCGTCGCCCGGGCGCTGCTGGCTGCCCAGCGGGCCAGCCACCTCGAGCAGATGCGCCAGCTCACCAAGGTCAAGACGGACGGCAAGGCACCACTGTCCGAACTGGCCGCCGCCGACTACCTGCTGAAACATCTCGACGCCGACCTGCGCTGGATGGCCACCACCCTCGAACGCATCACGGCGATCCGCGCGGAGGTCCTGGCATGACCGCCCAACCGTTCGACGCCGCAGCAGGCAACAGCGGCCCCCTGCTCGAGGCGCGCAACATCAGCAAGGCGTACGGACCAACCCAGGCGCTGCGTGACGTGTCCCTGTCGGTCGACCGTGGCGAGATCGTCGCGGTCACCGGGCCCAGCGGCTGCGGCAAGTCCACCCTGCTGCACTGCCTGTCCGGCATCCTGCGCCCGGACAACGGACAGGTGCGGTTCCAGCACCGCGACATCGCTGCCGAGAGCGAGCACGTCCGCTCCCGGCTGCGCCGCACCACGTTCGGCGTGCTCTTCCAATTCGGCCAGGTGGTGCCGGAACTGACCGCAATCGAGAACGTCACCCTGCCGCTGCAGCTCGGCGGCGCACGCTACCGCAACGCCGCCTCGGAAGCCCGCCGGTGGCTGGACCAACTCGGCATCGGCGAACTGGCCCACAAGCGCCCCGGCGAAATATCCGGCGGCCAGCAGCAACGGGTCGCGCTCGCCCGCGCGCTGGTGACCCGCCCCGAGGTGCTCTTCGCCGACGAGCCGACCGGAGCGCTGGACAGCCTCGCCAGCGAGCAGGTCCTCACCGGACTCATCCGCCTCGCCCGCGAGCAGGGCACCACGGTACTGCTGGTGACACACGACATCCAAGTGGCCGCGTACGCAGACCGCGAGATCACCATGCGGGACGGCCAGGTGGAGACCGACGGCCGGATCACCATCGGCGGAACCGTCCGATGAGGCTCGGCAACACGTTGCGGTTGGCCTTCGCCGGCACCCGAGCCGACCGCGCCCGCGTCACCATCACCACCCTCGCCGCAGCCGCGGCGGTGCTGGTGCTGCTGTGCTGGGCGACCGTCGTGTCGATCGGGCCCAATGGCCCGTACAGCAACCGCCTGTTCACCAGCGAAACCGTGCTGGAGAACCTCGCCCTGTCGATGATGCTCTTCACCGTGCCGGCGATGTTCTTCCTGGCGCAGTGCGCCCGGCTCGGCGCACCCGGACGCAACCGGCGGCTGGCGGCGTTCCGGCTCGCCGGGGCCTCCCCGACACAGGTGGCGTGGGTAGCCGCCGTGGAAACCGGCCTCGCCGCCTCGATCGGTGCGCTGCTGGGCACCGTGGCCTACCTCGCCGGCCGGGCGATCCTCGACCGGCCGGACCTCGACGGCACCCGTCCGCTGCCCACCGACGTGCTGCCCGCACTGCCGTTGATCGTCGCCATCGTGCTCGGCGTTCCGTTGCTGGCCACAGCCCTGGCCGTCCTGCTGCTGCGCCGCGTCGTGATCACGCCCTTCGGCGTGCTGCGCCAATCGCGGCGCCAAACGGTGCATGCCTGGCCTGGCCTGCTCGGGCTGGCCGGCCTGGCCGGGTTCACCGCGTTGAACGTGGCGTCTCGTTCGGACTTCGTGAAACAGGGCGGGCTCGGCGGCCACAAGGAAGCGTTGTGGGTGCTGGCGATCCTGGCCTGCGCGGTGCTGTTGATGCTCGGACTGATGCTCGGCACCGCGTGGATCGGGCAGGTCAGCGCACGCCTGCTGCTGCGCCTGACCCGACGCCCCAGTGCGCTGATCGCCGCCCGCCAGACCCTCGCCGACCCGTACGACGGCAGCCGCACCTACACCGTCATCCTGGTCACCACCGCGTTCGGTGCCGGCGCGATGATGCTGCACTCCTGGCTGGTTACCAACGTCGCCGTCCGCGCCGCCGCGTACGGGCCCTCGTGGGATCCGAGCGGCACGGCCGCGTTCCGCGCCGACGTCTACGAGATCATCAACATGGTGCTGCTCGGCCTGCTCGTGCTGGCCGCGCTCGCGCTGCTGGTCGCGTTGGTCGAGTCGGGCGTGGCCCGGCGCCGTACCCTGGCCGCGCTCGTCGCCGCCGGTACGCCGCGCGCCGTGCTCGCCCGGGCGCTGTGCTGGCGGGTGCTGATACCCGCTGTGCCCGGCATCGCGTTGGCCTGCCTGTACGGATTGATGGCGGTGCGCTCCTTCACCGCCACGGCCAGCGCCGGTGGGGACCAGGAGGTGTGCACCGGGACCGTGGCGGAATGTGCTGATCCGGCGTTGCGCGCCCTGCACACCAGCTACCAGGCCGTCGAGCTGACCTTTGCGGTGCCGCTGCCGTGGGCGGACGTCGCGGCCCTCGCCGCCGCAGCGCTCCTGGTGATCCTTCTCGTGATCGCGGCGAGCATCCTCCTGCAACGCTCCAGCACCGACCCGTCCGAACTGCGCGCCGATTGACCGACGCCGCCGAACCGTCGTGCCCCGGGGGAGGTTGGCGGGGGAGGTGTAGCATCCGGCGGCGTGCTGCGGAGTTGGTGGTTGGCCGGCCTGATGCTGGCGTGCGGGCTTGTCGTTGGGTTCAGGCAGGACAACCCGGCGTTGGCCGGCATTGAGTTCCTGGTCTTCGCGGGGCTCGCCGTCCTGTTCTCGCCGCTGGTCTTTCCCAGGTCGGTGACCGCAACGCAGGCACGGGAGCGCAGCGCGCGCGACGGCCGCCCGATCGTGTACTGGCGGCCCGGCTGCCGGTACTGCCTCCGGCTGCGGTTGCGGCTCGGCCGCAACGCCGGCCGGGTGCACTGGGTCGACATCTGGAGTGATCCCGCCGGGGCGGCGGCGGTCAGGGCCATCACTGGCGGCGACGAGACGGTCCCGACCGTGGTGGCACACGGCGAGGCGGTGGTGAACCCGGAGCCGACCTGGCTGCTGCAGCGGCTGGTGCCGTGACCGAACCTGAGGAGCCGATCGTGCAGGAACCTCGCCGCGCACGGGAGCTGGGCATCGTGGTCGGCAAGATGCCCACCGGGCCCGTGAACGCCATCACCGACGTCCCGGGCGTACGGGTCGGTCACACCACCCTGATCGACGGTGACGACATCCGGACCGGGGTGACGGCTATCGTGCCGGACCAGCTCACCGAGCGGCGGGCCTTGCCGGCGGGGCTGGACGTGGGCAACGGTCATGGCAAGCTGGTCGGGTCGACTCAGGTGATCGAGCTGGGCGAGATCGAGACCCCGGTGGTCCTGACCGCCACCCTGTCGACGTTCCGGGCCGCCGACGCGCTGGTCAGCTACATGTTGCAGCAGCCGGGCAGGGAAGCGGTCCAGTCCCTGAACCCGCTGGTGGCGGAAACCAACGACGGCTTTTTGTCCGACATCAGGGCGCGCCCGGTGCGGGCCGAACATGTGTTCGGCGCGTTGACGGGGGCCCGGGGTGGGCTACCCGCGGAGGGCGCGGTGGGCGCCGGGACCGGCACGGCAGCGCTGGGCTTCAAGGCGGGCGTCGGCACCTCGTCGCGTACTGCCGCCACCGCGCGGGGCTCGGTGACGCTCGGGGTGCTCGTGCAGGCGAACTTCTCCGGAGTCCTGCAGGTGTCGGGAGTGCCCATTCCCGCCGGGAAGGTTGGCGTCCCGGCGGTCGCGCACCAGCCCGAGCATCCCGGAAACTCCTGCGTGATCGTGGTCGCCACCGACGCCCGGCTCGACGCCCGCCAGCTGGGCCGGGTCGCTCGCCGGGCGGTCTTCGCGATGGGCCGGGTGGGTTCGGACTTCGCCGGTGGCAGCGGTGACTACGCGTTGGCCTTCTCGACAGCCCCGGTCGACACTCCGGCAGCTGAGGAGGGCGACCTGGAGCCGGTCTTCGCGGCCGTGCTCGAGGCGGTCGAGGAGGCGCTGTTGAACTCGCTGTTCATGGCGCGGACCACCGTCGGATTCCAGGGCCACGTCAAGTACGAAGTCCCGCATGATCGAATGCTGGACCTGCTGCGGGCCCACTGCGTGGAGCTTCATCACTGACCCGCGGGGCTCTGCGGCCAGAGCGCTCGGGTCAGCTCAGTGATGATCTCGGCCGCCGGGGCGGCCCGGGCGGTGCGCCAGCCGCTGCCGGCCCACAGGTGCAGGTGGTCGGGGTCACCGGCGCGGGCGGCGGCGGTGCGCCACCGGGACCAGCATTCGGCTTCCGGCCCGTCGCAGGTCCCCGACGACGGCCGCGGGCGGGAGGCCGAAGGTGAGGTGGCATTCTCATTATCGAGAATGATAATGTCTGGCCATGGCCTCGTCAGCAAACGGTTGGGCGGAACTCGCCCTGCATCCGGTGCGGATCCGGATCCTGCGGTCGGTCGCCGGCGCCCGTCGCACCACTCGTGACCTGGTCGCCGCACTGCCGGACGTGCCGCAGGCGACGGTCTACCGGCACGTGGCAACGCTGGTGGCGGGCGGGCTGCTCGAGGTGGTCGAGGAGCGGAAAGTGCGCGGCACCGTCGAACGGGTGTACGCGCTGCCCGCCCACGGCGCGGCACTCGGCCCGCAGGATCTGGCCGCCGCCAGCGCCGACGACCATGGGCGGTGGTTCACGGCGTTCGTGTCCAGCCTGCTCGCGGAGTTCTCCCGGTACCTGTCCCGGGAGCGGATCGACGTGGTCGCCGACGGCGTCGGTTACCAGCAGGTGGTGCTGCACCTCTCCGACGCGGAATTCGCCGAGTTCGCCGCGGAACTCGTCGCGGTGATCGCCCCGCGGCTTGCCAACCAACCCAACCCGGACCGGGTGGCCCGCGTGCTGGCCACCATCCTGATGCCGCTCGATCCGGCACCCGACACCGACTCCGCCGCCACCGCAGCGCCACCGCCGACCGCCGACCCCGCGCCCGGGTCACCCGGCGACGCCGACCAGAGCTGATTACCGCCCCCGGCCCGCCTCTCCGGGCCCAACGGAAGGAGTCTCCATGGCCGTAGTGGCCGTCACCGGCGAGCAACTCGACATCCGGTTCAGCTCCGGCGAGCGGATCTGGCTGCGCCGTGACCAGCTGACCGTCCCGCTCTCCGCCGTACGGCAGGCGGCCTGCGTCGACCAGCCGCTGCGCCTGGCCCGAGGCGCCCGGAGCGGCTTCGTGGTCTCCGGCTTCATCAAGATCGGTGTCTGGGGCGTCTTTGGTGGCCCCCGCCAGCTCGTCTCGGCCCGCCGTGGCGAGCCCGGCCTGCACCTGGTCCTCGAGCGGTCGACCGCAAACCTCGAGTACGACGAGATCGTGCTGTCGGACCCGGCAGCGCCGCAGCTCGTGGAGGCGATCCGGCACGCGATGGCGGGCCAGCCGTGACCGACAAGCGACTGCCCATCGAGGTCTTCCGGCTGACCAAACGGTTCGGGGCGGTCACCGCCGTCCGCGACATCAGTTTCACCGTCGAACCCGGCCGGGTCACCGGCTTCCTCGGGCCCAACGGCGCTGGCAAGACCACCACCCTGCGGATGATCACCGGCCTGGTGGCCCCCACCTCGGGCCACGCCACTATCGGCGGCCAGCCGTACGCGCGGCTGCACCGCCCGTCCAGCAGCGTCGGCGCGCTCTTCGACGCCACCGCGGCCCACCCCGGCCACACCGCCCGCGACCACCTCCGGGTGTACGCCGCATTGGGCGGCCATCCCGTCCGACGCGTCACCGAGATGCTGGACCGGCTCGGCCTGACCGCGGTGGCCGACCGTCGGGTCGGCGGGTTCTCCACCGGCATGCGGCAACGGCTGAACCTGGCCACCGCGCTGCTCGGCGACCCGCGTGTCCTGCTGCTCGACGAGCCGAGCAACGGCCTCGACCCGGAGGGCATGGCCTGGCTGCGGTCCCTGCTGCGCGCCCTGGCCGAGGACGGGCGCACGGTCCTGGTCTCCAGTCACGTGCTCAGCGAGGTGCAACAGCTGGCCGACGACGTGGTGGTGATCCGCGACGGCGAGCTTGTCGCCGCCGGCCCCTGGTCCCGCCTGGCCGGCCCGCCGGCAGCGCTGGTGCGCACCCCCGACGCCGCGGCATTGGCCGCCGCGCTCCAGCCGGCCGGACCGGACCGCGCCAGCGCGCTCCAGGTGACAGCCGTCGACGCCGACCGGCTTCGGGTGTACGGCATGCCGACGCCCGAGATCGCCGCCATAGCGGCCACCCACGGGCTGCGGATCCATGAACTCGGCACCGAAACCGCCGGACTCGAAGAGCTCTTCCTGCGCCTCACGAGTGCCCCGACGACCACTCCTCGACAGGTGGATCTGTGATGCTGGATGTGATCAGGGCCGAATTCCGTCGACTGCTGGCCACCCGGATGTGGGTCGTGGCCCTGGTGGTCGCCGCGCTGATCGGCGGCGGGCTGATCGGCGCGCTGGCCCTCGTCGGCCCGGAGAACTTCACCCCGCCGATGCCCGGCCTGGACACCGAGCCCGGGATCCGGTCGGTGCTGGGCATCGTCGGCTTCACCGCCTTCGTGCCGGCCGCTCTCGGCACCGTGGCGATGGCCAGCGAGTACCGCCACCGCACGATCGCGGTGACTTTCCTGTTCGCGCCGCGCCGCTGGCAGGTGCTGACCGCCAAACTCGTCGCGTACGGGGTCGCCGGACTGGCGTACGGCATCGTGCTGGCCGGCACGGGAGCGCTCGGCCTGTTCGGCGCGGCGGCGCTCCGCGGTGTCTCGCTCGGCCTGCCGGTCGGCACCGTGCTGGTGTTGGTCGCCCGGATCGGCGTGGCGATGGTCGCCTATCTGTTGCTCGGCGTCGCCGCCGGCGCCCTGCTGCGCAACCAGATCGCGGCGCTCGCCGTGGTGGTCGGTTATCTGTATCTGGGCGAGACGCTGCTGATGATGATCCCCGGGGTGAACCTGGCCTATCCGTTCCTGCCCGGCGGCGCGACCGCCGCCCTGACCAACTACACCTACCTGGCCGACGCGATGGCGGAGCAGCTCGCCACCAGGCCGGTGCACCTGTTGTCACCGGTGGCCGGCGCCCTGTTGATGCTGGCATACACGCTGGTGGCCTCGGCGGTCGCGGTGCTCGTGCCGCTGCGCCGGGACGTCACCTGACCAGCCGCCGGGCGGCGGTCAGAGTGGGCCGACGTGCTGTCGGATGGGCCCGGTGAGGAGCCACGTGGCGAGGACGGCGGCGGCGATTCCCGAGACCAGTAGCGGGAGGGTGCCGTCGTGGCCCCAGGCGAGCCCGGCCCAGAGGCCGGCGGGCAGGATCGCCAGGCCGGTCAGTCCCTGGAACAGGCCCTGGCCGGTGCCCTGTTCGTGGGCGGCCAGGAGGCCGGAGATCCAGGCTTTCCCGACTCCGTCGGTGAAGGCGGTGAATCCGCCGTAGACGGCCAGGAGCAGCCACGCGGCGGTGTGGGAGTGGGTCAGGCCCAGCCCGGTGTAGGCGAGGGCGAACAGGATCAGGCCCGCGCCGAAGACCACGGGTGGTGACAATCGGTCGGCGACGACCCCGGCCGGATAGCTCAGTACGGCGTAGACCGCGTTGTAGGTGACATAGGCGCCGATGACGGCGGGGACGGAGAAGCCGATCTCGTTCAGGCGGAGGAGCAGGAGTGCGTCGGGGAAGTTGACCAGGCCGAAAAGCGTCAGGACGGCGACCACCCGCCAGTAGCGGCCGGGCAGCTGCCGAAAATGCCAACGTTCGGTACGGGGAAGGCGGCGGGGTGCCTCGCGGACGGCGACGACCAGGACGGCGCTGGCCACGGCGGGCACCACGGCGATGATGAGCAACGGCCGGATGTGGTGGTGCAGCAGCTCGTAGCCGGCCAGACCGATGAGCGGCCCGATCACTGCGCCGGCGGTGTCCATCGCCCGGTGGAAACCGAACGCCCGTGCTCTTGCGGTCTCCGGCACTCCGGTCGCGATCAGCGCATCGCGGGGCGCACCCCTGATGCCTTTTCCCAGCCGGTCCACGCTGCGACCGGCGAGGACGACCGGCCAGACGGTGGCGGCGGCGATGACGATCTTCCCGACGGCGGCAAGCCCGTACCCGAGGCCGATCATCGGCCGGGCCCGGAACCGGTCGGCGATCCGGCCGCTGATGATCTTGCTGAGCGCGGCGGAACCTTCGGCGATACCCTCCACCACCCCCACCACGGCGGCGGGCGCCCCCAACACGGCGGTGAGGAAGATCGGCAGGATCGGGTACAGCAACTCCGACGCGGCGTCCTGCAACAGCGACACCCCGGACAGGACCTTCAAGTTCCGGGTCAACCAGGAACCAGCCGGCTGACCGGGCGTGACGCCGTTCGGCTCATCGGGCGGCCGCTCAGTCACCCGTTCACCCCCGACCGGTGCGGACTCTGCCGTCAACGGTGGCAGACCGGCGACCTCCGCGTGGCCGATACGGTGCCCAGCCGGCGAAGTTGTGCTGCGGAGCGACCTTGATCAGTGACGGAGCGCCATGAGCGCCGGCGAACCACCCTTTCCGGCCTGCCCCTGCTGGTGCTGCGTCGGCCAGATAGCGGGCAAGCGGCCGGTGGTGTCAGCCGTGCCGGCGAAGGTCCAGCATGTGGAAGACCTTCTCGTAGCGGCGCTCGCCGACTGCGACGAAATCAGGCAGACGGCCGTATTCGGTGAAGCCCAGCGACCGGTAAAGGTGCAGGGCGCTGCTGTTGTCGCCACGGGCGTCCAGGGTGAGGACTTCGATACCTGCCCGCCGGGCGTCAGCGATCAAGGCGGCGGTCAGTGCTCGACCGATGCCACACCCGTGGGCGGCAGCATCCACCGCGAGCTTCTCCAGGTCGGCGTGCGGCCGGTGAGTCGGTCGGGTATAGCGCAGCCAGTAACCCAGCCCGACCAGCCGACGGTCGAGATATGCGGCACGCAGGGACCCGTCCCCGGCTTGCACCGCACTGACGACGTGGCCGAGAAGTTCCGCCACGTCAGCGCGGGAGGGCGGTTCGACCCAGCCGAGCGCGGCGCCTGCGCGGACCAGGTCCGCCAGGATCTGATGGGCTGACTCCACCAAACGGGGCCCGAGGTCCGGGTCGGATGTCAGCTCCATCGCATCCAAGATGGCCGGCCCGCTGCTGGCCACGGTCGTGCTCACGGCCAGGAGCCTATCCGCCGTGCTCGGGCCGCTGCGGCGCGTCGTACCGCCACAACTGCGGCACGGCCCGGATGATGCCTGCGACGGCCACGACGGTCAGCGCCCCGCCCACCGAGATCGCCCAGCGTGGTCCCCATGCCGCACCCGCGACGCCGTGCACGACGTTGGCGATCTGCGGCCCGCCCATCGTCACAACGATCATCGATCCCTCGATCCGGCCGCGTAGCGCGTCGTCGGTGTTCGCCTGGCTGATGGCCCGGCGGAACGTGCTGAGCACGAAGTTCGCGCCTCCACCGGCCAGCAGGGCGACGGCGGCGAGCCACAGCCGGGGCGCCAGCCCCAGCAGCACGACCGTCACGCCCCAGACGACGGCGGCGGAGGCCATCAGCGCACCGTGCCGCCGGGCACGGGTGAACACGCCCGACACCAACCCCACCGCGAACACGCCGACGGGGTAGCTGGCGTAGAGCACACCGAGCTGGAAACCGCCCCCGGCTGCGCCCCCGAATTCCCGCTCGGCCAGCTCCGGGTAGAGCGCCCACGGCGCCCCGAACACCATCGCGGCGAGGTCCACCCCGATCAGCGCCACCAGCAGCCGCCGGGAGAACAGGTAGCGGAAACCGTCCAGCAGCTGGCCGACCATCGGCCGGCGAGGCGCGGCGCGCGCGCCAACAGGGGAGGGCGTCTCGGGCGGTGCTGTCAGCATCGACACCACGGGTGGTTGCGGCGGAAGCGGGGGCAGCCGGAACACCGACCATGCGACAACGAGCAGCGCCAGCGTGTCCAACAGATACAGCGTGCCCAGCCCCACTACCGGGATCAGCGCCCCGGCCAGCAGTGGACCCACGATCGCCCCGGTGTACCGGACCAGCGCGTTCAATCCGTTCGCGGCGGCCAGCAGGTCGGCCGGTACCACGCGGGGCACGGTCGCTCCCGTCGCCGTCATGATCGCTCCGTAGCTGAGGCCCTGGCAGGCGACCAGGGCCATCAGCGCCGGCACCGACCGCAGGTCCAGCGCGGCCTGCGCCCACAGCCCCGCGTACGTCAGCGCGAGGCAGCCGTCGGCGACCAGTAGCAGCCGGCGCCGGTCCATGGCGTCGGCGAGGGTGCCACCCCACAGCGCCGAGACCGCCAGCGCGACCAGCGACACCGCCGCGGAGGCCCCCACGGTCGCGGACGAGCCGGTCAGTGTGAACAGCTGCGCGGGGATGGCCAACGTGCTGAACGAACCACCCACCGCGGCGATCACCGACGCGACCCACAGCCGCCGGTACGCGGGGATGCCCACCGGGCGCCGGTCCACGAGGTAGGTGCCCAGCCTCCGTCCCCTGGCTGCCCGTCCGGCACCGCCGATTCCGCTGCCGGTGCTGCCACCAGTTCCGGTTGCCGTCGTCGACGGTCGCATGCCCACACCCTCCGTCCGGCTCATGCCGGCGGTGGCCGGCACCGGCGATGCTGGGCCCTGACCCAGGGGGAAGGTCCAGCACCGGGGGCCTGCACTCGACCTGATCCGGCCCGACATCGCCGCAAGCCGGAACACCCAGCCGTGCTACGCCGCCAAACAGGAGCGAGAAGGCCGCCTCCGGCTGACGGAGACGGCCTTTTGAGCTGGGGTGGAGCAGAGGGGATCTGGGCCCTCGATGCGAGCCGTTGGGCCCCGCGACCGACGGGCGGTCGCGGGGCCCGAGGGCGTCACCAGGTCGTGGGCTTGCCCTTCTGGTACACCCACACGTCGAAGAATGCGTCGAGGTCCTGCCCGGATTCCTTCTTCGCGAAGGCGATGAAGTCGGCCGTGCTGGCGTTGCCGTAGCGGTTGCTCGCCGCCCACTCACGCAGGATGCGGAAGAAGGTGTCGTCGCCGACCTTGCCGCGCAGCGCGTGCAGCGTCATCGCACCCCGGTTGTACGGGATGCTGCTGAACATGTCCACGGGGCCCGGGTCGGCGAGGACGGTCTGCCAGAACGACGACGACGCGGCCCGACCGTAGTTGCTGCTGCTGTTGAAGGTCTGGGTGACCGACGCGCCACCGTTGTACTCGGTGTACATCCACTGGGCGTAGGTGGCGAAGCCCTCGTTGAGCCAGATGTCCGACCAGCGCTCCGGCGAGACGCTGTCGCCGTACCACTGGTGGGCCAGCTCATGGGCCATGGTGCTGACGCTCGCCGTGCTGGAGAAGATCGGCTTGGTCTGGGTCTCCAGTGCGTAGCCGACGTTCGGGGCCCGGTCGATGATCGCTCCGGTCGAGGCGAACGGGTACGGACCGAACTTCGAGGAGAAGAAGTCGATCATCTTGGGGATCTGCGACACCGCGCTGGCCGACCCGGCGACCAGCCGCGGGTCGACCGCGACGTACACCGGGATCCCGCTCGACGTGGTCGACTCGGTCACCACGAAATTGCCGATGGTGACCGTCGCCAGGTAGCTGGCCATCGGCTCGGTCGAGTCCCAGACGAAGGTGGTCCAGCCGTCGCTGGTCTCCTGGGAGAGCAGCTGGCCGTTGCCGACGGCGGTGAGCCCCTCCGGCACCTTCGCGGTGAACCGGTAGGTGGCCTTGTCGGTCGGGTGGTCGTTGGTGGGCAGCCAGCCCGGCGCGCCCTGCGGCTCCCCGGCGACGAAGGCACCGTCGTCGGTCGGCACCCAGCCTTCGATCGACCCGTCCGGGTCGGTGATCACGGTCGGCACGCCGGCGTACTTCACCACCACGGTGAACGTCTGCCCGGCCTTGAGCTTCGGACGCGGGGTGACGATCAGTTCCTGGCCGTCACGGGTGAAGTCGTGCGCGTGCCCGTTGACCGTCAGCGAGGAGATCTCCGGACCGAGGAAGTCGAGGTTGAACTGGTGGAGGTCCTCGGTGGCGATCGCGGTGATCGTGGCGGTGGCGTCCATGAACCGGGTCGCCGGATCGTAGGAGAAGTTGAGGTCGTAGTGCTGGACGTCGTACCCGCCGTTGCCCTGGTCAGGGAAGTACGGGTCACCGACGTTCGCCGCGCCGGCCGAGTAGCGCGGGGCGCCAGGGTTGCCCGGAGCCGCGCTGGCCGCATGCGGGGCCACCGCCGACCCCGCGACCACCAGGGCGGCGGTGGCCATCGCGGCGCCGCGCAGGCGTGGAATTGTCATGGGAGTCCCTCTCTGTGGGAGTGCCATTGCAATTGGCCCTCAGATGAGTACTCCCTATCCACCCCCATCGAACGCGGGTTCGTCAAGATCTACAGTCCACCCTCGCCGTCGCCGGCTGCACGGTCCGCCCGCCAGACGATCATGCGCTCATCCATTCGGCGACCTGTAGCACCAAAGATCCCGACGAAGGCAGCAGAACCGCTGTGGCGTCGGCGCGGGCCGGTCCCCGTGGTCCGGCCGATTGCGGCATGATCATGTCAGCGACGTCGAACGGAAAGGGGAGGGGCGGATGACGGTGGAGGTGCCGCGCGGCGGCCGGGTGCTCTTCATCGGCGACAGCATCACCGACGCCGGACGGGACCGGTCCGGTGGCGACGACCTCGGCACCGGGTACGCGATGATGGCCGGGGCGTGGTTCACCGCCCGCCATCCCGAGCACCGGGCCACCTTCCTCAACCGGGGCGTCAGCGGCGACCGGGTACGCGACCTGCGCGCCCGATGGGAGAGCGACTGCCTGGCCCTCGTCCCGCAGGTGGTGTCGGTGCTGATCGGCATCAACGACACCTGGCGGCGCTACTCCGAGGACGACCCGACCAGCCCCGCGGACTTCGCCCGCGACTACCGGCACATCCTGGAGTCGACTCGACGGATGGGCGCGCGGATCATCCTCGTCGAACCCTTCGTCATCCCCCTCGACGACGCCAAGCGCGCCTGGCGGGAGGACCTCGACCCGAAGGTCGACGTGGTCCGCCGGCTCGCCGCCGAGTTCGACGCGACGCTGGTCGCGGTGGACAAGCTGTTCCAGGCCGCCGACGTCGACGAGCGGGTGTGGACGAACGACGGGGTGCATCTCACGCCGTTCGGGCACGCGCTGCTCGCCCAGCAGTGGCTGCGGGCGGTCACCCCGCCGGCCTGAGGGCGGGGCGGTGCGCTGCCCGCACCCGCCCCACCCCGGCGACCTGACCTCAGCCGGCCAGGTCGAGCTGAACCGTGGCGATCTCCCACGCCCGTAGCGCCAGCCGGACCAACCCGTCGCCGTCGACCGACAGCGGCTCACCCGGCCGGCCGAGCAGGTCGGCCCGCCACGCGCCGCGGACCTCACGGGCGGCGCCGATGACCGCGCTGGTGTCCCGCGTCGCCACCACCCGCACCTCGACCCGCCCGTCCCGGTCGCGGACGCTGGTCAGCGTGACGCCGTCCCCGTCCACGGCCAGTCCGGTCACCGGCGTGGGCAGCCCGGCGGACGGCTCGCCGGAGCCCGGGAAGGTCAGCAGGTCGTGCCGGTACACCTCGGCCGCCGCCGGCACCCGGGCCGAGTCCCAGTCGCCCCGGAACGGCAGCACCGCCAGCTCGACGCTGCGCTCGCCCCGGCACTGGGCGTGCGGGGTGGGCAGCTGCGGGCCGGCGGGCTCGTCGCGCAGGGCGTGCCGGTTGCGGGACAGCATCCCGATCGCGCGCAGCACGGTGACCGCCAGTTCCCGGCCGGAGTCGACCAGCTCGTACTCGGTCGGCTGGGTGAGCAGGACCGCAAGCGACCCCTCGACGCCCCCGGCGGCGACGAACCCGGAGGCGGGAAACGTCGGCAATGGCACCTCACCGCCGCCACCCTCGGCGGCCAACCCGCGCTCGACGACCGCGAACTGACCCTCCGCGTACGACGAGCGGGCCGGTGCGGGCAGTGGCAGGTGCAGGCGGACCCGGTGGTCGTCGCAGCGGTTGTCGAAGCTGAGCCGCAGCCGGGCGAAGGGCTCACCGGCCCGGACCTCCACCCGGGTGGTCACCGTGACGGTCTCCCGGTCCACCCGGCGCGACCCGGCATCCACGTCGGCGCCGACCGGCCAGCGGTACTCGCGGATCACGTCGAGCACGGCCACCGCCGGACCGTCGTGCACGACGACGGTCCGCACCGCCCGGGGTTTGTCGACCAGCTCGTCGGCAGCCGGTGGGGCGTAGTTGTAGCTGTCGCCCACGTCGCCGCCGTCGACGAGCCGGCCGACGCCGTCCACCCGCACCCCGTCCGGGGTGGACAGCCCCAGCGTGCCGTCCTCGGCGACCTCGACCCGGAGCAGGCCGTTATCGACGGTCCGGTCGATCACCGTCACCGGCGCCGAGCGGGCCTGGACGGGCTCCGGCAGCGCCACCGGGCGGAGCGCGGCGAGACCGAGCGCCGGCACCTCGACCAGCGCGGCGACGGTCAGCCGCGGGGCGGCGACGATCCGTACCCGCCAGTGGTCCGGGCCGGCCGCGGCGGCGAGCGCCAGCCGCACATCCTCCACGTCGAACATCGGGTCACCG
Organism: Micromonospora sp. SL4-19; assembly: GCF_047921475.1. Classification (NCBI taxonomy): domain Bacteria; kingdom Bacillati; phylum Actinomycetota; class Actinomycetes; order Micromonosporales; family Micromonosporaceae; genus Micromonospora; species Micromonospora sp. SL4-19. Next base: position 23,724 of record NZ_JBLROB010000030.1, on the reverse strand, counting down.
TGCCGGGCCACCTCGAAGGTGAGGGTGGCGTCGGCCGACGACACCGACCAGGTGGTGACCTCCTGCCCGTACAGCTCGCGCCCGTGCACCCGGGTGAGGATCGCCGGCAGGTCCGCCGCCGGCACCAGGTCGTCGGCGAGCAGCGTCCGGGCCCGCTCGAGGACCTGGGCGGGCGCGACCGTGCCCTCGGCGTCGAGCAGGCCGACCGGGCCGTCCGCGGGCGCCTCGACCTCCAGGCGGACCAGGGCGGTCCGGGTCGCCGGGGTGGGGTTGAACAGCAGGTGCCCGTCGCGGGGCACCGGGGCGGCCAGCCGTGCCCCCACCAGGTCGCAGACCGCCCGCCCGAGCTGGTCCGCCTCGGCCAGCCGGGCGGCCACCTGCTCGGCGGTCTCGTCGCAGCCGCACCCGGTCACCGAGTCGTGGCAGCTCGCGTCGATCAGCCGGGTCCAGGCCATGTCCAGGAACCGCTGCACGGACGGGTCGTGGTAGAGCGCGGCGAGGGGTTCGGCGTACCGCTCGACCCGCCGCTCGGCCCGACCCATCGCCTGCTTCAGATGGGCGCGTACGGAGATCACGCCGGGCAGGATGTTGGCGCGGGCGTGTGAGCGCAGCTCGCCGACGATCGTGGGCAGCCCCGCCACGGTGGCCGGTTGAGCGGCGAAATACTCGGCGAGGGTCCCGAGCCGCAGCTGCACGCCGTCGACGGCGGCGGCGGCGAGCAGGTCCGGGGCGTCTGGCGCGGGGGCGGCATGGTCGGTGCCGTACATCGCCAGGACCGGCGTGGCGTCGTCGGCGGGCCGCCAGCCGCGCAGCCGTTCGGCCAGGTCGACGGCCCGCCGGTTGATCAGGCGCGGGTCGTCCATCAGCCCGGCGGCGTTGCCGTAGCCGCCGGGCAGGTACTCGGTGCGGATCGCGGTGCCGTCCGGCGCCTGCCAGGCGAACGCGTGGGAGCGGACCCGGTCCGGTACGCCGCGGAACACGCAGGCGTGCGCCAGCCCCGCGCCGGTGAGGATCTGCGGCATCTGCGCGATGTGGCCGAACATGTCGGGCAGGTAGCCGACCGGCATGGCCCCGCCCAGCGTCGCGCTGCGGGTCAGCCCGCGTTCCAGGTTACGGACGATGTTCTCCCCGGAGCAGAGGAACTCGTCGAGCAGGATCTGCCACGGTCCGACGGCCAGCCGTCCGGCCCGCACCAGCGCGACGACCTGCTCCCGGCGTTCCGGGCGGACCTCCAGGTAGTCGTCGACCGCGGCGAGCTGCCCGTCCAGGGTGAACCGTTGGCGCTCGTCGTGCGCCATCCGGTCGAACACGTCGTCGAGCAGGGCCACCAGCCGCAGCCGGAACCGCTGGAACGGCTCGTACCACTCGCGGTCCCAGTGCGTGTGGGGCACCACGATGATCTCGGTCGGCTGGTCCATCAGCTCGCCGCCTCTCCGCCGATCGCCGCCCCGGTCAGCTCCCCGTAGCGGCGTACCACCTGTTGGCTGGTCCGTAGGTCGGCCGCGCCCTCGGTGATGCCGGTCAGCGGGCGCGCGCCCGCGGTCACCATCGCGTGGAACGCGACCAGTTCCTGTTCGAACGCCTCGGTCACCGACCGGAACACGGTGCGCCGCTCCCCGCCGCGGTGCCGGTCCACGGCGGTCAGCGTGGTCGGCGCGTTGAGCAGGTACGGCGACGGGAAGTCCAGTTCCAGCGCGCCCCGGGCGTGGTGCAGCGTCACCGTCTCCTGGTATGTCGGGCAGTCCGGCAGGTTGAGCCAGCGGATGCCGTACCGGCCCCCCTCGGGCAGCCTGCCGGAGATCTCCACCGACGGCTCGGCCGGCCCGGCGGGGGTCAGCGGCCAGGTCGCCACGTGGTCCACCGTCGCCGGCGCTCCGGTGAACAGCCGCAGCAGGGACAGGTCGTGGGAGATGCTGTTGATCAGGATCTGGTAGAGGGTCCGCGCGCCGGTGTCGCCGCCCACCGCGGCGTCGAGCAACCGCTGGTCGGCCTCGACCAGCCGGGCCGCTGCCGCGGCCGGGACGTCCCGCGGTGCCGGGGGCAGGTTGGCGAAGGCGAGCTGCTGATCTCCGGACGCGTGCCGGACCGTCACCTCGACCGCGTGCACGACGGCGGGGCCGCCGATCCCGTCGAGCAGCCGCGCGGCCTCGGCCACCGCCGGGTCGTACTGCTTCATGTATCCGACCATCAGGGCCGCCCCGGATCCGGTCAGCCGCTGCGTCTCGGCCAGGGTGTAGGCCAGCGGCTTCTCGCACAGCACCGGCAGTCCCCGCTGCAGGGCGGCGGCGGCGAGTTCGCCGTGCGATCCGGAGGTGGCCAGCAGCACCGCGTCGCAGCCGCCGCCGGCCAGCATGGCCGTCGCGTCGGTGTGCCGCCGGGCCGGTTCGACACCGTACCGGTCGCCGAGTTCGGCCAGCCGTGCCGCAGACAGGTCGCTGAGCGCGACGATGTCGAACAGGTCGGCGCGGCGTTCCAGCAGCGGCAGGTGCACGGTACGGGCGATGACGCCCAGCCCGGCGACCGCGATCCTGATCCGCTTGTCCCCGGCGGTCATCCGAGCGCCTCCGCCAGCCACCGGCGGTTGTCGTGCTGGTCGGCGCGGATCCGGTCCAGGTCGCGTCCCTGCGCCGGCGCGTCCTGCTCGATCACCAGCCAGCCGGTGTAGCCGGTTTCGTCCAGGCCGCGCAGCACCCCGGCCAGGTCGACGTCACCGGTTCCCAGGGCACAGAAGCCGCCCGCCGCGACCACCTCGGCGAGGCCACCGCCGGCGTCGCGAACCCGCCGGTGCGCGGCCAGGTCGGCGTCCTTGACGTGCACCTGGCCGATCCGCCCGGCCCACCGGTGGACCGCCGCGACCGGGTCGCCGCCGGCCAGCAGCAGGTGCCCGGTGTCGAGGCAGAGCGCGACGTCGGTCAGCTCCAGCAGCCGGTCGGCCTCCGCCTCGGTCTCCACGTCGGTGCCCAGGTGGTAGTGGAACACCGGTTCCAGGCCACGGTCCCGGCACCGGTCGACGGCCTGCTGCACGCGGTCGGCGAAGCCCGGCCAGGCGGTGGCCGGCAGCGCGGAGGCCAGGTCCGGCGGGGTGCCGGGGCGGGCCATCCGGGCCGCGTTGCCGGGGCAGGCGAGGGTGGGTCGGGGCGCGAAGCGCGGATCGTCGACGGTGACGGCGGTGAACACGTCCAGCGCCGCGTCGAGCGCGGCGAGGTCCTCGGCGAACCCGTGCGGATCGGCGAAGCGCAGGTCGACCCAGCCGCCGGCGAGCCCGACACCGGTGTCGGTGAGCCGTCGGGTGAGCACCGCACCGGTCCCGAGGTAGCCGATCGGTCCGGAGTCCACGCCGCTGTAACCGTCGGCGGCCAGCGACGCGAGCAGGTCCTCGGCATCGATGTCCGGGTCGGTCGGCTGGTGGATGCCGTAGTTGACCGGGGCTCCCGCCACTCTGGTCCGTCCGGTCAGCTGCACAGTGCGATCACCTCCATGCGGTGGGACTCCAGGACGTGCAGTCCGTCGGCGGCCGGCAGCAGGCACCGGTCGCCCCGGACGACCCGGTGGCGGCCGTCCGGGTAGCCGAGCAGGGCGCCGTCCGCGTCGAGTGCCAGCAGTTCGTCGCCGAGCCGCAGCAGCAGGGGCGCGTCGGGGCCGGCGGAGACGGCGGTACGACCGGCGGCCAGGGCGTCGCGTACCGCCGCTTCGTCGGTCGGGTCGCCGTCGACGAGCACCCACGTGGTCGGTGCCCCGGGCAGCGCGTCCGCGCCGGACCGGTGGAAGTCGCTGCCACCGACCGGTACGACGTCCGGCCGCCACGCCCGCGCCCAGGCCAGCGGCGCTCCCCAGGTGCGATCCCACCAGCCGGAGTGCCACACCTCCACCAGCCTGGTCCGGGTGGTCACCGGCTGCCGCCAGGCGCAGTCGCCGCCGAGCGGGTGGTTGATGGAGAGCAACCCACCGGCGTGTTCGGCCGCGGCGAGCCAGTGGTCGGCCGGCTCCCGGAAGTCGATCCAGCCCACCGAGCCGAAGGCGTTGGCGTGCCCCCGGTCGGTGGTCACCTCCTGCCCGGGCACGAGGGTGATCCCGTACCGGTGGGCCGACGCGGGCAGCCACGGGTGGTGGCTGACCGTGTTGTGGTCGGTGACGGCGAGAAAGTCCAGGCCCCGCGACACGGCGAGGGCGGCCAGCTCGTCGACGGTGTGCGCGCCGTCGCTGTGCACGGTGTGGGCGTGCAGGTCGCCGGCGAGCCAGCGTCGGCCGTCGACATCGGGGACCGCCGGGCGGGGTGACCGCTGCGGCCGGGGCGGTGCCGCGGGCGCGCCTGGCGGGGCGGGGGAGCGGGTGCTGGTGGTGGCGGTGACCTCGTAGTCCAGCCCGTCGGGCGGGACGCGGTGCAGCCGGAGCAGCACCTGCCACTCGCCGGGCTCCAGCTCGCCGGGCAGGTAGCCGGGGGTGGCCCAGTCGGCGGTGATGGTGTAGCCGTCGCGGGCGCCGCCGGACCAGCCGCGGAAGCCGGCCGGGCCGATGCAGCCGAGGTCCAGCACGCCCGCGTCGCGGGGGTAGTCGAGCCGTACGGTCAGCGCGGCGGTGCCCGGGGCCACGCTGACCGGCAGGGCGCGCATCACGTTCTCCGCGCGGTCCCGCAGCGTCCAGCGGCCCCGGTGCGTGACCATCGTCAGGCCTCCGCCGCGACGCCGGTACGCGGCGCCGGCACCGGTGGCGCCGCCGCCCCGGTCACCAGCTCGCCGTCGGTGTAGACCAGGGCGCGGCCGGGTCGCGGCACCACCCAGCCGGTGTCGCCAGCCTCCGGTTCCCGTCCCTCCGGCACCACGACCTGGACACTGTGGGCGGTGTCGTCCTCGGCGGGCACGTCCAGCGACACCAGGGAGAAGCTGCCGAGGTTCTCCACGACGACGACCTGGCCGGTGAGGGCGTCGGGGACCGGCTCGGATGAGTAGTCGAGGTATTCGGGCCGCACTCCGTAGACCACGCTCTGCCCGTCGGTGAGCCGGCCGCGGACGTCCTCGGGGGCCGCCAGCCGCACCCCGGCGACGGCCAGCGCGTCGCCGTCGACCCGGGCGGGAACCAGGTTCATCGGGGTCGAGCCGATGAACCCGGCGACAAAGGTGTTGGCCGGGCGGCGGAACACCTCGGTGGGCGTGCCGACCTGCCGGATCCGCCCGCCCTCCATCACCGCGATCCGGTCGGCCAGGGCCAGCGCCTCGGCCTGGTCGTGGGTGACGAAGACGGTGGTGACGCCCAGCTCGCGTTGCAGCCGCTTGAGGAAGGTCCGCGCCTCCAGGCGCAGCCGAGCGTCCAGGTTGGACAGCGGCTCGTCGAGCAGGAAGACCTGCGGGTGGCAGGCCATCGCCCGGGCGAGGGCGACGCGCTGCTGCTGGCCGCCGGAGAGCTGCCCGGGCCGGCGTTCCAGCAGCGCCGACAGGCCCAGCTCGTCGGCGGTGCTCGCGGCTTTCTCGTGCCGGGCACTCCGGCCGACCTTCTTGATCCGCAGCGGGTAGGCGATGTTGTCGCGCACGGTCATGTGCGGGAAGAGCGCGTAGTCCTGGAAGACCATTGCCACGTCGCGCTGGCCGGGCGGCAGGTTGGTTACCGCACGGTCACCGATGTGCACGGTGCCGCCGGAGGCGAGTTCCAGGCCGGCGATGGTGCGCAGCAGGGTGGTCTTGCCGCAGCCGGAGGGGCCGAGCAGGGCGAAGAACTCGCCGTCGGCGATCTCCAGGTCGAGGGTGTCCAGGGCACGTACCCCGTTGGGGTAGACCTTGGTCAGCTCGCGCAGGGTGATGGCGGACATCAGCGCTTGATCCCTCCGTGGAAGCGGAATCCGTACCTGCTGCTCACGAAGACGAACATCAGCGCCACCGGCAGCGAGTAGAGCAGCGAGAAGGTGGAGAGCAGCCGCAGGTCGGCCTGCCCGCCCTCGGTGTAGAGGGTGTACATGATCACGGCGGCGGGGGCCTTGTCCGGGCCGCGCAGCAGCAGGAACGGCACCAGGAAGTTGCCCCACACGTTCGCCACCGCCCACACGCCCACCGTGGCCAGCCCGGGCCGGACGACCGGCACCACGATGTGCCGCATGATCTGCAACGCACTGGCGCCGAAGACCCGCGCCGACTCCTCGTACGACGTGGGGGTGGCGTCCATGAAGTCCTTGAGGATGAAGATCGCCGCGGGCAGCAGCCCGCCGGTGAGGACCAGGATCACGCCGAGCCGGGAGTCGATCAGGTTGAGCCGGAACGCCAGCTCGAACAGCGGCACCATGGTGGCCGTGCCGGTCACGATCGACGAGAGCAGCAGCAGCCCGTAGAGCAGCGCGTCGCGGCCCGGCACCCGGACCCGACTCAGCGCGTACGCGGCCAACGCGGCGAAGACCACCACCAGCACGGCGGTGCCGCCGGCCAGCCAGACCGAGTTGACCAGCGAGGTCAGCGCGTAGGGGTTGTCCAGCAGGGTGCGGAAGTTGTCGAGGGTGAAGTCCGGCAGTGAGGTGCCGATCGTCGGGGTGTCGTCGAAGGGCGCGGTGGCCAGCCAGAGCAGCGGCAGGGCGAAGAAGGCCAGCACGAGGCTGAGGAAGACGTAGCGCCCGATGCGGGCCAGCACGTGCCGCACGGCCGCGTGCGCTGCGGGCGCGGTCCGGGCCGCGTCTGCCGACGTGGTGGCGGTGCTCACGCCCTCTCCTTCCGCCGGCCCAGCATGCGCAGGTAGATCAGCGCGATGACCAGGTTGATCAGCAGCATGATGAACGAGATCGCGGCGCCGAAGCCCAGTTCGCCGCCGGAGAGCGCCACCTTGTATACGTAGACCGCCAGGATCTCCGAACGCTGCTCGGGGCCGCCCGCGGTGATCAGGAACGGCGTGAAGTCGTTGAACGTCCAGAGGCTGATCAGCAGCAGGTTCGTCAGCACGTGGCCGCGGATGCGCGGGAACACCACGTCGCGCAGCTGCTGCCAGGTGGACGCGCCGGCCAGCCGGGCGGTCTCCAGGTGCGAGCGGGGCACGTTCTCCAGCGCGGCGGCATAGAGCATCATCGAGAACGCGGTGCCCCGCCAGGTGTTGAAGATGATGATCGACAGCATCGGATGGTCGAGCAGCCAGGCCATGCCGGGCGTGCCGAGCAGGGCGTTGAGGGTGCCGGCGTCCCGGTCGAGCAGCGCGATCCAGAGGAAGGCGACCACCGAGCTGGGCAGGATCCAGGACAGCAGGATGAACGCCTCGACCACCCGGCGCAGCGGGCCCCGCCGGTCGCGCAGCGCGTAGGCGATGGCGAAGCCGAGGCCGGCCTGGCCGATCACCGCCGAGCCGAGCACGAACTGCAGGGTCAGCAGCAGCGAGGTGCGGAAGCGCTCGTCGGTGAGCGCCTTGGTGTAGTTGTCCAGCCCGACGAATTCCGGGTGGGCCGCGGCCAGGCCGGTGAGCCGGTAGTTGGTGGTGCCCAGGTAGATCGTCCAGGCGGCCGGCAGCACGAGGAAGAGCAGGATCAACACCATGCTCGGGACGAGGAACCCGGCGGCGCGGGCCCGGCCCAGCCCGGCGGCGTCGGGGGCGGGGGAGGCGCCCGTTGCCGGGCGCGCTCCCTCGACCGTCTCGTCAGGACGAGACGTTACCTGGACCACCGACGATCCCCTCGACCTTCTTCTGGTACGCCGAGGCCGCCTCGTCGACGCTCTTGCCCGATGCCGCGGCGGCCGTCGCCTCCTGCAGCGCCACCGACACCTGCGGGTAGACCGCCAGCGGCGGCCGGTACGCGGTCAACGGCAGCACCTTCTCGGCGACGAAGTTGAGCATCGGGTCGCCGGCCAGCACCTCCTTGTTGACGTCGGCCCGGGAGGTGATCCGGGCGGCGCCAGCGAGTTGCGCCTTGGTGGCCTCCGCCGAGTGCATGAACGCCAGCAGCTCGAACGCCTGCGAGGGGTACTTCGAGTTGGGGTTCAGCACGTCGACGCCGCCGCCGGACATGCTGACGAAGTCCTGCCCCCGGATGCCCGCGCCGGGCTGCTCGGCCGGGATCATCGCGTACCCGACGGTGCTGTCCCGGTCGGCCATCTTCGCCGTGCCGTCCTTCGGGTTGATGACGCTGCGCCAGAAGTAGTCGCCCTCGGCCAGGATGCCGATCTTGCCGGCGGCGAACTCCTCGAAGGACTTGTCCCGCCCCTTGGCCTCCTGCTGGAGCTTCGGGTCACCGAGCCCACCACCGTAGACCTTGGTGTAGAAGTCGAGCACGTCCTTGACCTGCTGGTTGGCGCCGGCCCACTTGCCGTCCTTCCAGATCTCCCCACCGGCGCCGACCAGCAGCGGCAGCGCACCCTGCATGGTGGTGGCCTCGCCCATCGCGGTGCCGGCGTTGATCTGGATCGGCGTCACCCCGGGCAGCGCCTTGAGCTTGGTGCCGGCGTCGAGGATCTCCTGCCAGCTCTTCGGCTGCCAGTCGGCGGGCAGGCCGGCCTGGGCGAAGAGCTTCTTGTTGAAGTAGAGGACCCGGCCGTCGGTGCCCTGCGGGATGGCGTACCGCTTGCTCTCGAACGTGCCCAGGCCCTGCACGCTGTCCGGGATCTGCGACCAGCCGTCCCACTTGTCGGCCTGGTCACCGGCTACCTCGGACAGCGGCTTGAGGTAGCCGGCCTGCACGAACTCGCCGACCCAGATGCCGTCGATCGACACGATGTCGGCGCCGCCCTTGGAGCGCAGGTCCAGGGCCAGTTTGGTCTTGTACTGCTCGTCGTCGACGCCGCTGGGCACGAACGACACCTTGGCGGTGACGCCCTTGGACTTCTGCGCCTCGATGAACCGTGGGATGACCCACTTCTCGATCCACTCGGCGCTGGTGGCGTTCTTGCCGCCGGCGATGGCGTTGGCGGAGATGGTGAGGGTGATGTTCTTGGCGTCCTTGCCGGCGGGCTCCGAGCCGCCACCGCAGGCCGTGGTGGCGAGGGTGACGGCGGTGAGCGCGGCGAGCACACCCGTGACGCGTCTCGGTGTGACTGACATGGGCTGTTCCCTTCGCAAGGAGTGACTTCGAAGAGACTCGCGGGTCGACCGCCGGCCAAATATTGATCGCCGACGGTGCTTGCTGGCCACAATGTCATGACAGCCTGACGACGTAAATACCTGTCACTGAAATGAGCGTGAAACACCTGGTTCACCGCTCGGCCACGGTCACCTCCAACGCGTACCGGGAGGCCCGGTAGATGTGCTCACCGTGCTCGAGGTGGCGGCCCTGGTCGTCGTATGCGGTGCGGGCCATGGTCAGCAGCGGGGCGCCGCGCCGTTCACCGAGCATCTGCGCCTCCGCGGTGGTCGCGGCCCGGGCCCCGATCCGCTGGTGGGCGCTGCGCACCCGAAGCCCGGCCGTACGCAGGATGGCGTACAGGCCCGAGGCCTGCAGGGCGTCCAGGGTGAGGCGGGCCCGGTCGAGCGGAAGCCAGTTCTCCATCACGGCGAGCGGCTCGCCGTCGGCGAACCGCAGCCGGCGCAGGTGCTGCACCGGGCTCCCGGCGGCCACCCCGAGCGCGCTCGCCACCGCCGCCGGGCAGTCCACGGTGGCCAGATCCAGGACCGACGTGGACGGTTGCCGCCCGGCCCGGGCGAGGTCGTCGTGCAGGCTGGTCAGCTCGACGCCGCGGCGGACCTGGCCGCGGACGACCTGGGTGCCGACGCCGCGGCGGCGCACGATCATGCCCTTGTCCACCAGATGCTGGATGGCCTGCCGGACGGTGGGCCGGGACAGGCCCAGCCGGTCGGCGAGGCGCAGCTCGCTGTCCAACTGGTCGCCGGGCGCCAGCTCGCCGCGCTGGATCGCGGCGGCGAACTGCTCGGCGACCTGGAAGTAGAGGGGGACCGGGCTGCTCCGGTCAACGACGATTTCGGGGCCGGTCACGGGGACCTCCTCGTCACGGATGCCCGGGGTGGGGGCGCGATGATGGGCGCCACTGTACCGAAGCGGTGACTGAGGAGAGTCTCAGGACGTCAGGACAACGCGTTGACGCAATGCGCCTACCGGTCAGGCGGCGGGCGGGATCTTCGCCGGGGCTTGGCCGGGCTGCGGCTGCCAGGGCATGGGTGGCGCCAGGGCGGCGGGCCACCCGGACGGCGGGCCCTGGCGTTGCGGGTCGGCCGCAACCGGCGCCCCTTCGCCGGCGGCGTACCGGCTGAGCTGCTGGCGGGCGCGTGGTGCGACCTGTGCCACCCGCAGCCCCTCCTGTGCGCTGTTCCACGCGGCACAGGGCCACGCGGCGCCGAGGCAGCTCGCGCTCTCGCAGGCGCCGCTCTCCTCCGGCTGATGGGTGTCGGCCACGGCGGCGGCGAGCCGCCACAGCAGCGGGTCGGTCACCTCGGCCGGACGGTCGTCGCGGTCTGTGCTGGCGTCGGACATGATGAGATCCCCTCTTCGAGCGGGACCCATCCTTTCCGGTCCGGGCATCGGCCAAACCTGCGATCCGCGAAATTGTGGCGTACCCCGCGTCGAGCGGGTCGCCGGGGTGGAGGAATAGGCTGGGTGCCGTGGCGAGGTATTACGACCTGCATCCGGACAACCCCCAGCCGCGGACCCTGCGGCAGGTGGTCGACCTGATTCGCGACGACGGGCTGATCGCCTACCCGACCGACTCCTGCTACGCCTTCGGCTGCCGGGTCGGTAACCGGGAGGGCCTGGACCGGATCCGGGAGATCCGCAAGCTCGACGACCGGCACCACTTCACCCTGGTCTGCCGCGACTTTTCCCAGCTCGGCCAGTTCGTCAAGATCAGCAACTCGGTCTTCCGCCTGGTGAAGGCGGCCATCCCGGGCAGCTACACCTTCATCCTTCCGGCGACCCACGAGGTGCCGCGCCGGCTCCAGGAGCCGCGCAAGCGCACGGTCGGGGTGCGCGTGCCGAAGCACACGGTCACCCAGGCGTTACTCGCCGAGCTGGGCGAGCCGCTGCTCTCCAGCACCCTGCTGCTGCCCGGCGAGGAGGAGGCGTTGACCCAGGGCTGGGAGATCAAGGAACGGCTCGACCACCAGCTCGACGCCGTGGTGGACGCGGGGGAGTGCGGGATCGAGCCGACCACCGTGGTCGACCTGTCCGGACCCGAACCGGAGATCCTGCGTCGTGGTGCCGGGGATCCTTCGCGGTTCGAGTAGGCCCGTCGTATTTAGGCGGTTTGTCCGCGCGCCGTCCGCCTGTCGTACCACGATGTTGGAGCGGCGGGCGTACCCGTGATCCTCCGCCGCACCACGGCGATCGGGTGACGGGAGTACGGCGTGGAACCGCTCGTGCTGATCGCGGTGCTGGGCGCGACGGTGCTGATCGGCACGACGATCGGCGGCCGCTACAGCGTCGCGCCCCCGGTCCTGCTCATCGCCATGGGCGCGCTGCTCGGACTGCTTCCACCGTTCTCGCACGTGCTGCTCCCACCCGAGGTGGTGCTGCTGCTCTTCCTTCCCGCGATCCTCTACCGGGAGAGCCTCGTCATCAGCATCCGGGAGATCCGGGCCAACTTCACCGTGATCGTCCTGCTGGCGGTGGCGCTGGTGATCCTCACGACGGTCGCCGTCGCGTACGTCGCGCAGGCGCTCGGCGTGGAACCCGCGCCGGCCTGGGTGCTCGGCGCGGTGCTCGCGCCGACCGACGCCGCAGCCGTCGCCGGCCTGGCCAAGCGGATGCCGCGCGGCATCCTCACCACGCTGCGCGCGGAGAGCCTGATCAACGACGGCACGGCGCTGGTGCTCTTCTCCGTCGCGGTCGGGGTGATCGTCGGTGGCGCGGTGCCCGGGGCGCTCGGGCTGCTCGGGGGGTTCGTCGGTTCGGCCGCTGTCGGTGTCGTCGCCGGCCTGCTGGTCGGCGGGGCCGCCATCCTGATCCGGCGGCACGTCGACGACCCGCTGCGTGAGGGCGGGATCAGTATCCTCACCCCGTTCGTGGCGTTCCTGCTCGCGGACAGCGTGCACGCCAGCGGCGTCCTGGCGGTGGTGGTCGCCGGGCTGCTGCTCTCCTGGGCCGCGCCCCGGGTCGTGCGGGCCCGCTCGCGGGTCACCGCGTACGCGTTCTGGGACCTGTCCACCTTCATGGTCAACGGTGGTCTGTTCGTGTTGCTCGGCATGCAGGTGCCGCGGTCCCTGCGCGGCATCACCAGCCACTCGCCGGCGCAGTCGCTGGGCATCGCGGCGGTGGTGACCGTCGTCGTCGTGGTGACCCGGATGGCCTGGGTGCACCTGGCCACGTCCACCCTGCAGAGCCTCGACCGGCGCGAGTCCCGCCGCGGCCGCGGGTTCGACTGGCGGGTCCGCACCGCGGCCGGCTGGGCGGGGTTCCGCGGTGCGGTCTCGCTGGCCGCCGCCCTCGCCGTGCCGGTCGCCACCAGCGCCGGCACGCCCGTCCACGAACGCGACCTGATCATCTTCGTGACCGTCACGGTCATCGTGCTGACCATGCTGATCCAGGGCACCACGCTTCCGGCCGTGGTGGGCTGGGCCGGCCTGAGCGGTGACCAGGAGCGGGAGGACGAGCTCCGCTGGGCGCGTATCCGCGCCACCGAGGCCGCGCTCGACGCCCTGCCCCAGGTGGCCGCCCACGTGGGTGCCTCCACGGACGCCGTCGAGCGGCTCCGCTCCGACTACCAGGAGCACCTCGAGGACATCCGGTCCCCGAGGGATCAGCAGGCCGAGGAGGAGCGGGAGAACGCCCGACTGCTGCGGCTGGCCGTCCTCGACCAGAAGCGGCAGGAACTCACCCGACTGCGCCGGACCAACCAGATCGACGACGCCGTGCTGCGGGAGGTGCAGGCAGCCCTGGACATCGAGGAGATCCGGCTGCTCGGTCCGACGGTCGAGGACTGACGGAGGACGTCAGCTGCCCTCGGGCACGGCCATCTCGCCGAGCAGCGACCAGCCCTGCTGCGGGACGGTCACGTTGACGATCCGGGGCGTCTCGGCCAGGTGCGGCGGCAGGGTCCGCTGCGCCGTGCGGAAGTGCTCCGACTGCACGTGCGCGGCACCGGCCGCGTCGTCCCGGAACGCCTCGACCAGCACGTACTCCGCCGGGTCGTCCAGGCTGCGCGACCAGTCGAACCACAGGCAGCCCGGCTCGGCGCGGGTGGCCTCGGTGAACTCCGCCGCGATCTGCGGCCAGCGGTCGGCGTCCTCCGGCTTCACCCGGAACTTCGCGGTAATGAAGATCATGGGATCAGGTTACCGACCGGTACCCCGGGTGCGGCGGTGCCGCAGTCGTCGGCGTGTCAGCAGCACTCCGGCCGCGGCCACGCCCGCCGCCACCAGTGCCACGGCAGTCGGGCCCCGCATCGACCGGGCCGGCGTCGGGTTGGCAGCCGCCGCGGCCTCCGGGCCGGGCGGCGGATCAATGGGTGTCGGGGTCGAGCCGGGAACCAGGTAGGCGTTGCTGGCGATCTGGGCCTCGTCCTCGGGCAGCTCCTCGGAGGTGAGGCTGACCAGGTTGCGTACCACCGCGCCGGGTGCCGCATCCGAACGGACCTTCCCGGTGATCGTGACCCGTGGTGCCGGCGAGCCGGTGGCCAGGCGTACGTCGCCGAGGTCGCAGACCACCTCGCGGGCGGTCACCCCGCACCAGCCCGGCTCGGCGCGAGCCGTGACGGCCTCCAGGTCGGCGGTGGTGGTGAAGGTGATCCGTGCGGCGGCGAGGGCCGCCGTACCGGCGATCGTGACCGTGTGCGTCACCCGTTGCCCGGGCAGCGCGCCGAACGGGGTCGACGTCAGCACGGGTGTGGCGTCCACCGGAGGGCTCGTTGTGGGTGTCGGGGCAACACCGATCACGGTGGCCATGATGGCCACCGCGGATGCGGCAACCGCTTCCCCCATGCCCGCACTCTAGGCCTCACCGGGGCTGCCCGCTGGGCTAATTGGCCGCAACTCCCGGGTCGAGCTCGGACCCTTCGCCGGGCGCTATCGATCTCCCCGTTTCTCCTCCGGCCCGTCTCCCGCTCGACCACAGTGGTGACGTGGCCGAGGAGGTGGCGTGAGCGGACTGCGTACCGACCTGTACGAGCTGCGGATGGCGGCCAGCTACCTGCGCCGCGGCATGACGGAGCCCGCCACGTTCAGCCTTTTCGTGCGTCGCCTGCCGCCCCAGCGGGGGTTCCTGGTCGCGGCCGGCCTGGCCGAGGCGCTGGCCTTCCTGGAGAGCTTCGCCTTCGACGACGACGAGCTGGGCTACCTGCGCGATGTCGTCGGGCTCGACCCGCCGACCCTGGCGGCGCTCGCCGGGCTCCGGTTCACCGGCGACGTCTGGGCGGTGCCGGAGGGCCGGGCGGTGTTCGCCGACGAACCGCTGCTGGAGGTGACCGCGCCGATCGCGGAGGCGCAGCTGGTGGAGACCGGGGTGTTGAATCTGATCACCTTCCACACCACGGTGGCCAGCAAGGCCGCCCGCTGCCGGCTCGCCGCCGGTGACGCGCAGCTGATCGACTTCGCGTTCCGCCGTACGCACGGCATCGAGGCCGGGGCGGGCGTGGCCCGGGCGTCGGCCATCGCCGGCTTCGCCGCGACCAGCCACGTCGAGGCCGCCCGACACTACGGACTCCGACCGTCCGGGACGATGGCCCACTCGTACGTCGAGGCCTTCACCGACGAGCGGGCCGCGTTCCGTGCCTTCGCCGCCGACTTCCCCGTGAACCCGATCTTCCTCGTCGACACCTACGACACGCCCGCCGGCGTCCGGGCCGCCGTCGATGTCATCTCCGAACTCGGGCTGACCGGGCCGGTGGCGGTCCGGCTCGACTCGGGTGATCTCGCCGCGCTGGCCAGGCAGGCCCGCGCGATCCTGGACGAGGCCGGGCTGTGGCAGGCGCAGATCGTGGCCAGCGGCAGCCTCGACGAGGACGTCATCGCCGCACTCGTCGCCCAGGGTGCGCCGATCGACGCGTACGGCGTGGGCACCAGGATGGGCGTCTCCTACGACGCGCCGTCGCTGGACAGCGCGTACAAGCTTGTCTCCGTCGGCGACCGGCCGGTGCTCAAGCTGTCGCCCGGCAAGGCCACCCTGCCGGGCCCCAAGCAGGTCTTCCGTGACCCCGCCGGGGCCAGCGGCGACGTGATCGGGCTGCGGAACGAGCCGTCTGTGGCGGGCCGGGAACCGCTGCTCGTGCCGGTCATGCGCGGCGGACGCCGCCTCGAGGCCGCGGATCCGGCCGGCGAGCTGCGCGCCGCGCAGGACCGGTTCCACGCCGATCTCGCCTGGCTACCCGACGCGGCGCGTCGCCTGGCCGACCCGGTTCCGCTCGCCGCCACGGTGAGCCCGGCACTGGCCGCGCTTCATGACCGGGTGGCCGCGCAACTGGGTCGCGGTGGCACCTACTGACCGCCGTAGCGGCTGTGTACCATCTGGTACATGGATTACGCGCAGACAATCACCACCACGGCAGGCCTCGAGCACGCCTGGGCCGCGGTGGCGAACGTGACGACCTATCCCCAGTGGACGGCGTCCATGTCGGCCGTGGAACCCCTCGACGGCCCGACGCTGGAGCTGGGCAACCGGTTCCGCGTCCGGCAGCCCGGCCTGCCGCCGACCGTGTGGCGGGTCTGCGAGGTGCGACACGGCGCATCATTCCAATGGGACTCACACGTTCCCGGCGTGCACACCGTCGCCTACCACCGGGTGGACCGCCAGCCGGACGGGACGACCCGGATCAGCATCGGCATCCAGCAGCGCGGTGCCCTCGCCTGGCTGGTCGCGCTGCTGACCGCAGCGCGGACGCGACGGTACCTCCGGATGGAGGCGACCGGGCTCAAGGCGGCCGCCGAGGCCGGTGCCGCTGCGGCGGCGAACGACGGCGCGGCGTCCACCGGTGGCCGGTGACGCCCGCGAGGCGCTGCTCGACCGATGCCTCGCCTTCCTGAAGGAAGGCGGGTTCAGCCAGCTCAGCCTGCGCGAGATCGCCTCCGGTACGGGCACCAGCCACCGGATGCTGATCTACCACTTCGGCAGCCGGGAGGGCCTGCTCGCGGAGGTGGTCCGGCGCATCGAGGCCGAGCAGCGCGCGGCGCTCACCGCGCTCGTCATGGAGACGGACGACCCGGTCGAGGTGAGCCGGCAGTTCTGGCAGCGCCTGGCCGACCCGGAGTTGGCCCCGGCGGAACGGTTGTTCTTCGAAATCTACGCGCAGGCGCTGTTCGGTCGATCCTGGACCGAGCCGTTCCGGGCCTCGGTCATCGCCGCCTGGGCGGGCCCCGTCGAGGAGATGTTCATCCAGCTCGGACACGGCCCCGACGAAGCCCGCCGGCGGGCCCGGCTGGGCCTCGCCGCGACCCGTGGCCTGCTGCTGGACCTGCTGATCACCGGTGACCGGGACGTCCTCGACGCCGCGGCCGACCTGTTCGCGCGTCTGATCACGGCACCGCCCCCGTCGACAGCGTGAGTTGCTGGAAGCGCCCCGATATCGTCACGCTCAGCGGAGGCAGTCACCGATCCCGGCGTGGGGGTGTGCATGGACGCGGTCGAGGTGCTGGTGATCGGGGCGGGGCCGACCGGACTCGCCATGGCCGCGCAGTTGGCCGCCCTCGGGGTCCGGGTACGC
The DNA here is from genome assembly GCF_047921475.1 of Micromonospora sp. SL4-19. Taxonomy (NCBI): domain Bacteria; kingdom Bacillati; phylum Actinomycetota; class Actinomycetes; order Micromonosporales; family Micromonosporaceae; genus Micromonospora; species Micromonospora sp. SL4-19. The sequence continues at coordinate 7,195 of NZ_JBLROB010000030.1, read as the reverse complement.
GTGGTCGACCGGGCGCTGGACCGGGCGCACGAATCCCGCGCGCTGGCGATCCAGCCCCGTACCCTGGAGGTCCTCGCCGGCCTCGGCGTCACCGACCAGTTGGTCGCCGAAGGCAACCGAGCGGTGCGTATCTGTCTGCACGCCCACAATCGGCAGCAGGCGGTGCCGCTGTTCGACCTCGGCCTGCAGGACACCCCGTACCCGTACCTGCTGATGCTGTCCCAGGCGGAGACCGAGCGGATCCTCGGCGAGCGCCTGGCGGCGGCCGGGGTTCCCGTCGAGCGCGGCGTCGAGCTGGCCGGGCTGGATCGCACCGGCGACGCGCCGGTGGCGACGCTGCGACACCGCGACGGCCGTGACGAACAGCTGCCGACCCGGTTCGTGGTGGGCTGCGACGGCGCGCACAGCACGGTCCGCCAGCTGACCGGCATCGGGTTCGAGGGCGGCACGTACCCGCAGACGTTCGTGCTGGCCGACCTGGAGGTCGACGGCGTCGACAGCGACGCCGCACACGCCTTCCTCGCAGGTCAGGGGATGCTGCTGCTCTTCCCGCTCGGCCACCCGGCGACCTGGCGGCTGCTGGCCATGCGACCATCCACCGACCAGACCCCGCCGGGCGTCCCGCTCACCCTCGACGAGGTGCAGAACCTCGCCGACAACTACACCGGCGCGACGCTGCGACTGCACCACCCGGTCTGGATGACGAACTTCCGCCTGCACCACCGCGCAGCCACCCGCTACCGGTCCGGCCCCGTTTTCCTGGCCGGCGACGCCGCCCACATCCACAGCCCGGTCGGCGCGCAGGGCATGAACAGCGGCATCCAGGACGCCGTCAACCTCAGCTGGAAGATCAGCCAGGCGCTGCGGGGCAACACCGACCCGGCACTGCTGGACAGCTACGAGGCGGAACGGGCACCGGTCGGCCGGATGGTGCTGCGCTTCACCGACCGGGCGTTCACCGCCGCCACCTCCACCAGCCCGCTCGCCCGGTTCACCCGGACCCGGATCGCTCCCGTCCTCATGCCCGCCGTGCTCACCCCCAGGCGCGTACGCGCCACCGCCTTCCGCACGATGGCGCAACTGAACATCGGCTACCGCCACAGTCCCCTGTCGGCGCAGGGCCCGGCCGCGCCGCGCACCGGGCCCCGGGCCGGTGACCGGCTGCCCGACGCCCCGGCCTCCGGCACCACCCTGCACGAGCTCACCGCCCCGCCCGGCTGGCATCTGCTGCTGTGCGGTCCGCCCGCGGCCTGGCCACCGGGCCCCATCGCGCGGCTGACCCGCGCCCGCCAGGTCACCGTGCACCGGCTGACCTCGGCCGACGACGGCCCGGCGCTCCACCGCCTCGGCCTCGCTCCCGGCATGGCCGGCCTCTGCCTGGTACGCCCAGACGGGCACATCGGCTACCGGTCCGGCGGCGGGGACCTCACCGGGTTGGCGGTGTACCTGCGCCGCTGGCTCGGCTGATCCGCCCCGGTCAGTGCCGCCGCCCTTGGCGCGGCTCGCATACGATCAAGCCCCAGCGCAGACCGGGGAGACAAACCGATGCACAACCTCACCCCAGCCGATGTCCGGAACGTCGCCTTCAGGAAGCCTCCGCTAGGCAAGCGCGGGTACGACGAGCAGGATGTCGACACGTTTCTGGACGCCGTCGAACAGACCATCGCCGCGCTGACGGAGGAGGTCACCTCGCTGCGTGCCCAACTTGGCCACAGCGCTCCTCCGCCCCGAGGCTCCGGCACACCAAGCAGTGGCCCGGGGGTGCCCGCGGAGCTTGAGGAGATCAAGATTCGGCTCGCACGACTTGAGGCTGCCGTTGCCGGCGCGGGCTTGAGGCCGCCCATCGGTGATCCGCTGTTTGGCAATGGCCACTGAGGTCCTCTCCGTTCCAGGAGGACGGAGACTCCCGACGCCGATGGAGGCTGCCGGAATCATCCAGTCACTACCCTGTTCGGGATGAGCGATCACGGCTGGTTGGCTGACACTCGGACCTCTTACGACACGGTCGCGGTCAGCTACGCCAACCAACTGCGCGACGCTCTCGCTGGCAAGCCCTACCTACGAGCGAGTCTGGCGTTGTTCGCCGACCTGGTTCACGCCGCTGGCGGCGGGCCGGTGGCTGACGTGGGCTGCGGACCAGGACACGTCACCGCCCACCTGCGCAAGCTGGGTGTCGACGCCTTCGGCATCGACCTTTCACCCGCGATGGTCGATGTGGCTCGGCGTGACCACCCCGGCGTGCGGTTCGAGGTGGGCTCGATGACGGACCTGGACCTCGCCGACGCCTCGGTTGCCGGCCTGCTCGCCTTCTGGTCGCTGATTCACATCCCCGACGACGCGGTACCCAGGGTTCTCGGCCACTTCCGGCGGGCGCTGCGTCCCGGCGCACCGCTGCTGCTCGGCTTTCACGTCGGCGGCGAATCGCGGCTAAAGACAGAGGGCTACGGCGGCCATCCGATGAAGGTTCACGTCCACCGCCGCCAGCCTGACCAGGTGTCAGCCTGGCTACGCGATGCCGAATTCACGGTCGAGGCGCAGATGATGATCGATCCGGACGAGAGCGTTCCAGGAGCCGTCCTCTTCGCGCGCCGCCTGCCCTAGCCTGAACGGATCCAGTGGCGCCACGAGTGGGAAGGAGACGGCGAGGGCGGGAAACGAGGACCAGCAGGGGCTGACCGCCAAAGACGGGTCACGCCGCGCGAGTGGATATCTGGTTTCAGGGCGTGATGGCGTACTCGGTGAAGCTGCCGCAGGGTTGGAAGCCAAGCCGGCGGTAGACAGATTCGCCCTCGGAAGAGGCTTGCAGGACCACCGTGCGGTAGCCCGCGCCGTACGCGGTGCGCAAGGTCGCCACGGTGATGGCGCTGCCGTAGCCGCGCCGACGGTCGGTCGCCAGGGTAGCGATGTTGTAGATCCCAGCGACTCCCGAGTGGAGAAAGACCTCGGCCGAGCAGACGGGGCGGCCGCCAACGTAGCCGACCAGGTAGTGAGCGGGGCAATCGGGGGCGAGGGCCCAGTCGGCGGCATCAGCAAAGAAGCGGCGCACCGTGGCAGCCGGTGGGTTCCAGTTCGCAGCCAGGACGGTCGAGTAATCGGCGAGTTGGCCGGGGGTCCTCACCCGGCGGATGGCCAGATCCGTAGCAGGTTGCTGGGGTGGGGCTTCACGTAGGTCCTGCCACATGCCGGTCTCGGTCTCGGATGCCTGGAGACCGGCGCCTTCCAGGAGCGAGGCGAGATCCGTTGGTGTGGAGGCCGGACCCACCCACCACGAGAAGGGACGCCCGGTGGTGGCGAGTGCCTGAAGGGTCTGCGTGATCCGGGTCGAGGCGGTGTCCGGCGTGAGACGCGCCGCCGCAACGATGTTGAAGGTGTCGTCGTCCAAGCCGCTGTCGGCGATCAGGAGGTCGTTGGTTTCAATGACGGTCGAGCCCACCACATGCCGGTGCAAGTGACAGGCATGCTCGGCGAGGTTCTGCTCCATCGCGATCATCAGGTCTGAGCGGCCGCCGAGCCGCTGTTTCCCTTCATTCATAGCGGTTCATCACATCATGTCTGTTCGCCGTTCGCGCATGAGTTTGTGGCTGATGCCGTCGCTACGTCGTCAGCACCGAAGCGGTGATCGCGGATGGCTCGGACTCGAGGCCCGTGGCTGGGACGGGCACCTCGGGTCGCCGTTAGGCTCCACGGCTATGCCCGGGACGTCTGCCATGTCGATGTTCGCCGCACTGCTGGACCGCTCGGTGGCCCGGATCGGAGAGCTGGCGGCCGATGGCCGCCGCTTCGACCGGTGGGCTGTCGCCGAAATCGCGGACGTCTGGGACAACAACACCTTCCCGCTGTTCGGTGCGGCGCTCAGTCGCGGGGCGTGGCTGCGTGAGCGGCGCGCGAAGGCTGCGCTGGTATGGATGGCAGACCTGGGACAGTCCCGCCGGGCGTGGATGATCGAGCAGGCCGCAGTCGCCGGACACCGGCTGGAGCCCCTGCTGCCCCCGCTCGTCGACCGTGTCGTGCACTACCGCGACTACCAGGGGCAGGTCTGGCCCGGCGCCATCCCGCTGACCGCGGCGGCTGTCGAGAGCGTCGCGAAGGACTACGATCTGGCCCGCGCGCAGGTCCGCACCGTGCGGGTGGAACGCGCCGGGCAGGAACTCTCCGGCTACATCGCTCTCGCGGCGCCGCGCCGCTACGCCACACCGGGCGACCATGGGGATGCGGTCGTTCAGTTGTTCCTCGGCGGCGTGTGGGCCGTGGAGTTCGACAGCGGTGACGGGGCCGGTGCGACCTTGGCCGCCGACGCCACCGGAGTCGAGGTCCGCCTCGGCGCCCAGGGTTACCTTCGCGCCGCCTCGGCCACCATCGGGTTCGACGACCCGTCGTGGCACCTGTCGCACGCCGGCCAGGCCGCGGACGCGTACACCCCACACCGCCGCGCCGCCCGGCGCAAGCCTCGACGGATCAAGCTGCCACTGCAGGCGACGGAGGCGGCCTTCGTGCTCCACCAGGCGATGCTCGAGATCCGTTCGGTGCGCTACGCGTCGGCCGTCGGCCGGGTTCCGCTGCGGGAGCTGTGCGACGCCTTCGCGGGCGCCGGCGACGGCGTGCTCACCGCCGCGGGTCAGCGGGGGGCGGCGCGCGACCGTGCGTTCCGACGGTTGGCCGAGGAATGGCTCACCGGGAGTCCCAGCGTGGCCCGCCGGATGGCCGCCTGGTTGGCAGATGACCACTGGGTTCAAGCGGTGGTTCCGGCCAGCTCGCCCCGGCCCACGGTGGTCGACCTACCGGCGCAGGCCCAACTCACGTTGGCCGCCTACACCGCCGCCCACGCCCCGTTCGGCGAGGTACGCGACGCTTCAGCGGTGGTCAACCTCGCCGTCCCCGACAGTGAGGACACGTGGAGACTGCGGGCGGTGGAGTTCCCGCGACCCGCGCGTCTGTCGCTGCGCACAGCCGCGCTCACCGCCCCCCACGCCGTCTCGTACACCGAGGGCGAATCGCTGTCCCTCGGCGACGGCGCCTTCGCCGTCACGAGCCGCGAGCCCGGCCCCCGGTGATGCTCAGTGCCACGGATGCCACGCGACTTCGATCACGACCCGCCACAACCGAAACAGGCCCCGGGCCACTCCTAGTGTTGGTGGGAGGCTGGGTTGCGGAGTGAACGAGAGTACGTCGAGTACGCGCAGGCACGCATGACGTGGATGCGACGGCTGGCGTACAGACTGTGCGGGCAGTGGGCGGCCGCTGACGACCTGGTGCAGGAGTGCCTCGTCGCGCTGTACCGGCATTGGCGCAAGGCGTCGGCGGCGGACTCGCTCGACGGCTACGTCCGGGTGATGCTGGTCCACGCCTACCTGGCCGAGCGGGAGCGGTCCTGGACCCGCCGGGTCCGGCCCGTGGCAGACGTGACCGGGCCCTCGACGGCGCCACTGGCCGACGCGGAACACCGCCTCGACCTGCTGGCTGCGCTGGCGAAGCTGTCCCGTGGGTAGCGCGCGGTGCTGGTCCTGCGTTACTGGAAGAACTCGACGTCGCGCAGACCGCCGCGGCGCTGGGCTGCTCGACCGGGACCGTCAAGAGCCAGACCTCCTATGCCATCGCGGCGCTGCGCCGCCCGCTGCCGAACCAAGCGCCGGGAGGGCTGATGGCAGTTAGCGCCGCGCGCCTTGGGCGCTCTGGCGTCCTATAGGTGGCAGGGTGAATCTGAAGGAGTGGGCGGCGTCGCAGGGCATCGCGTATGTGACCGCGCGGCGGCAGTACGCGGCCGGGACGTTGCCTGTTCCCACGTTCCGATTGGGTCGGCTCATCGTGGTGGGTGAGCCTCTGGCCGCGGCGGCGCCCAGTACTGCGCAGGTGGTGGTGTACGCCCGGGTCTCGTCGGCGGAGCAGCGGTCTGATCTGGACCGGCAGGTGGCGCGCGTGCCATGTGGGTGACCGGGCAGCAGTTGGCCGTGTCGCGGGTGGTGAGCGAGGTCGGGTCCGCATTGGACGGGGATCGCAAGGAGTTCCTCGCCCTGTTGCGCGATCCGACGGTGGCGACCATTGTGGTGGAGCACCGGGACCGGTTCGCCCGTTTCGGTGGCGAGTGTGTGGAGGCGGTGCTGGCTGCTTCGGGGCGTCGGCTGCTGGTGGTGGACCCGGTGGAGGTGGACGGCGATCTGGTGCGGGATGTCAGCGAGATTCTGACCGGCCTGTGCGTCCGCCTTTATGGGCGTCGGGGCGCCGCCGACCGGGCCCGGCGGGCCGTCGCAGCGGCGATGAACGATGGCGGCACCGCGTGAAGGTGGTGCAGGCGTACCGGTACGCGCTTGATCTGACCCCGGCACAGGAGCGGGCGGTGTTGGCGCACGCCGGCGCGGCGCGGGTGGCGTACAACTGGGCCCTGGCCCGAGTGAAGGCGGTCATGGACCAGCGCGCCGCGGAACGCACCTACGGCGTGCCCGACGAACTGCTCACCCCGACGGTCGGGTGGAATCTTCCGGCGTTGCGCAAGGCGTGGAACCAGGCGAAGCCGGACGTGGCGCCGTGGTGGCCGGAGTGTTCCAAGGAGGCGTTCAACACCGGCCTCGACGCCCTGGCCTGCGGCTTGAAGAATTGGTCCGACTCGCGGACCGGCAAGCGAAAGGGGCGGCGAGTCGGGTTCCCGCGGTTCAAGTCACGGCGCCGCAGCACGCCGAGCATCCGGTTCACCACGGGCGCGATCCGGGTGGAGCCGGACCGCCAGCACGTCGTGCTGCCCCGGCTGGGCCGGTTGAAGTTGCACGAGTCTGCCCGCAAGCTCGCCCGGCGTCTGGAGGCGGACACGGCGCGGATCCTGTCCGCGACGGTGCGTCGTGACGGCGGGCGGTGGCATGTCGCGTTCTGCGTTGAGGTCGACCGGGCCGAGCGCACCCCCGCTCGCCGGCAGGCGGTGGTTGGGCTGGACGTCGGGATCACGCACCTGGCGGTGCTGTCCACCGGCAAGATGGAGCCCAACCCGAGCCACCTTGAGGAGGCGGCCCGGCGGATGCGGCGTCTGGCTCGCCGGTTGTCCCGCCGTGTCGGTCCAGACCGTCGTAGCGGTCAGCGGCCCTCGATGCGGTGGGAACGCGCACGCAGGCAGGTCGCCCAGGCGCATGCGCGGGTGGCGAACCTGCGCCGTGACGGTCTGCACAAGCTCACAACCCGCCTTGCTCGTGAGTACGGCACGATCGTGGTGGAG